>NZ_CP087715.1:3697500-4021750 GCF_020991125.1 Microbulbifer celer | reverse complement strand
CTGAAAATCCTTCAGGGGCGGGTGTACTTTGTGGATGAGGCGGGCAATGAATCCACCATCAGCGAGCGCCAGCGGGTGGAGGAGGCGCGCAAGCTGGAGGCACAGATCCGTCAGCTCTGCGGCTGAACAGCGGAGAGCGCGCTGCGGGGATTTCGTTAAGCGTATTGCGCATCGCTATCATAGAAGGCCGTCGCGTTTGGGCCTACAATCGCCACCCCCAAATTACCCCATGAGGCGCTTTTCTATGTCGGACCAGTTGGAACGCTTTATTTTTTCCAAACACGATGTCCGCGGCCAGTTGGTCACGCTTTCCAATACCTATCGCGAAGTGCTGGAGCACAATGACCTGCCGCAACCCGTTCAGCGGCTGCTGGGTGAGTTTCTTGCCGCCGCCTGCCTGCTGTCCACCACGCTCAAATTTGACGGCATCATGATGTTGCAGGCGCGGGGCGAAGGGGATGTCCCCCTGCTGCTGGCGGAGTGTACCCACCACAGTGATGTGCGCGGCCTGGCCCGGGTCGCCGAGGGCGCCGAGATCGCCGAAGATGCCACCCTGCGCGACCTGGTGGGCAACCGCGGTGCGCTGGTGATTACCGTGGATCCCCAGGAGGGCGAGCGCTACCAGGGCATTGTGCCGCTGGAGAAGGAGACCCTGGCGGAGTGTCTGGAGGATTACTTTACCCAGTCGGAGCAGTTGCAGACCCGTTTCTGGATCGAGTCCAGTGCGGACACGGTGGGCGGCATCATGTTGCAGGTGTTGCCGGGCAATAATGCGGCGACGGCGGTGGAGAATGAGGATGCTTGGGAGACCGGGGTGCAGCTGGCATCCACGGTCACCGCAGAGGAGCTGCACAATCTGCCCCACGATCAGCTGCTGGTGCGCCTGTTCCACGAGATGGAACCGGCAACGCTGGGCACGGCGAATATCCGTTTCAAGTGCAGTTGCTCGCCGGAGCGCAGTGCGCGGGCGCTGATAGCGATGGGCCCGGAGGACGTGTACCAGTTGCTGGAGGAGCAGGGCGGCGAGATCACCGCCGACTGCCAGTTCTGCAACCGCACCTACCGCTTCGACCGCGACAAGATCGAAGAGCTCTTTAACGCCCCGCCTCACACTCTGCACTAACAGGCAATTAACTCAGTGGCGGCGGGTCTACCGGGGGCAACCTCGCGAGACACGAGCTAGGCGCCCCCGTTAACCCATCCATGGGGGCTCTTCTGCGAGGTCCCTCTCGCAGACAAAGCGTTAGCTTTGGACGCCGCAGGCGCCCGTAGGGTGAGGGCCTTGGCCCGAATCAACGTCTCGCGAGGTTGCCCCCGGTAGTCCCGCCTTCGCTCAAACCTTCCGTCTTACGCCTCACCATCTCCCCGTCCGATAGCTAATTCTCCACCTTCCTACAGGCTACTATTGAAACACGTAGGGTTAATGTGAAGGTGCCGCTGCCGGGATAGCTTTGTGAGACCGTCTGCGGCCAGGACGGCCGCAGCCGAGCCCCCAGGGATGGGTTCACGGCGCGTCTCACAAAGCTATCCCGGCAGTGGCACCGCCTCAGGTTAGGAAAAAGCCAAAGCCCACCGATCTTGTAGTAACGACTACAGATCCACCAATATTCTCCATATTTATGAAGTAAAAAAACTACATCATAAATTTCAATAAATTTTTGCAAAAAAATCCCGTATAGCGCCCAAAATAGAACGAAAAGTAATCGGTTTTTCTACCGGTTGAATTTGAACTTTGCCATAATGCGCGCGCCAGCCGGCTCTGGTCGCTGCATTCCGCGGCAGCCCCTACTATTGATTTCATTGATACAACTTTCACGGGTAATAAACGAATGGCACAGATCGACGACACGGTGCAGGTATTCAACAACCTGACGGCAGCGCAATTGGTGGAACAGGCGCTCCAACGCGGTGAGGGCCACCTCTCCGACACCGGCGCTCTGGTAGCGGTGACCGGCGCGCGCACCGGCCGCTCTCCAGCGGACCGCTTCGTGGTGGAAGAGCCTTCCACCGTCGACAGCATCGAATGGGGGGGCGTGAACCGTCCGTTCCCGGCGGACAAGTTCGATGCCCTGTGGAACCGCGTGGAAGATTTCGTCGCCAGCCACGACCGCTTTGTGCAGCAGCTGCACGTGGGCCAGGACGAAGATCACTATATCCCGGTGAAAGTCACCACCCAGACTGCATGGCACAACCTGTTCGGCCGCAACATGTTTATCCGCGCGGAAAAGTACAACCCCAAGGGCAAGGAAGAGTGGCGCATTCTGCACGCGGCCAATTTCGAGTGCGACCCAGAGCGCGACGGCACCAATTCCGAAGGCTGCGTGATCATCAATTTTGCGAGCCGCAAGGTGCTACTGGCGGGCATGCGCTATGCCGGCGAGATGAAGAAGGCGATGTTCTCGGTGCAGAACTTCCTGCTGCCGGAAAAAGACGTAATGCCGATGCACTGTGCCGCCAACGTGGGCAAAGACGGCGATGTGTGCCTGTTCTTCGGCCTGTCCGGCACCGGCAAGACCACCCTGTCTGCGGACCCGGAGCGCTACCTGATCGGCGACGACGAGCACGGTTGGGCCAAGGGCGGCGTTTTTAATATGGAGGGCGGCTGCTACGCCAAGACCATCAACCTGAGCAAGAAGAACGAGCCGGTAATCTGGGACGCGATCCGCTTCGGCGCCATCGTCGAGAACGTGGTGATCGACGACGCCGGCACCCCGGACTACGACGACACCAGCCTGACCGAGAACGGCCGCTGCTCCTACCCGCTGGAGCATGTGGAAATGCGCCAGCTGGAGAACCGCGCCGGTGAGCCGAAGAATGTGGTGTTCCTGACCTGCGACGTCTCCGGTGTACTGCCGCCGGTCTCCATCCTGTCCAAGGAAGCCGCCGCCTACCACTTCCTGTCCGGCTACACTGCCCGTGTAGGCTCCACCGAGCTGGGTGCGGAAGCGGGCATCCACCCCACTTTCTCCACCTGCTTCGGCGCGCCGTTCATGCCGCGCGCACCGCGCGAGTATGCGGATCTGCTGATGAAGCGTATTGAAGACTTCGGTTCGAAAGTGTACCTGGTGAATACCGGCTGGACCGGCGGCTCCGGTGAGAAGGGCAAGCGCTTCCCGATCCCGGTGACCCGTGCGGTGATCGCCGCGATCCAGAGCGGCGCGCTGGAAGGTGCCGAGACCGAGCACCTGGACATCCTCAACCTGGACATTCCGCTGGAAGTGCCGGGTGTGGACAAATCCTACCTGAACCCGCGCAACGCCTGGGCCGATGCAGAAGCCTACGACGCGGCGGCGAAAAAGCTGGCGGCGCTGTTTGCCGACAATATTGAAAAGTTCAGCGTCAGCGATGACGTGAAAGCGGCGGGCCCACAGGCCTGACGCGACTTCCCCCCAGGGAACAGGGCGGCCTTCTGGCCGCCTTTTTTATTTCCTATGCCCTGCCGATTCGGCCTCCCAGCACCCTACCACTGACGCGCCCACCGCCTTTCCCCGAATCCCGTTTTCCGGGAACTCGCAACTGCGGCGCTGAAAGCTATAGTCAATAAAGACCCGCTCATTTCAATCGTGCGCGGGCATTCCCTGTGGATAGAAGTGTTAACCAGCAGTCAGGGGTGGGCGATGCCTTCGGGCAAATATCTATCTATGTTCAGACGCCGCTACCGAAACCTGCCACCAGATCAGCAGACCAACTGGTGGGTGATCGTCGGTGTAGCGCTATTGCTACTGTCTCTACTGCTCGGGCTGTGGCTTTACCACTACTTCACCGCGCTGGAAAAGCCCTATTACGAAATCAAGGGTTACCGCGTGGCGAGCCACGCAACTTTCAATCGCTATCTTCGCCAAAGCGGCAACGGCCACACTTTCGGCCAGCTGGCACGTTTCCTAGAGCAGGCCGGGGTGGCGGATGTCGCAGCACCGGAGAGCCTGTTGCGGCAGGGCACGGACTGGCTGGACATCAACGAACCCGCCTTTGCCCTCCCGCCGCGAGACCAATGGCCAAATATAGTCAATACCCTGAAAGTCATCCGCGACGAAGTAGTGCCTGCCATCGGCCCGGTGGATATCGTCTCCGCCTATCGCACCCACCGTTACAACCGCAAAGCCGGCGGCGCCGGCGGCAGCAAGCACAAACAGTTCTGCAGTGTGGACCTGGTGCCGCAATCCAATATCGGCCGCAGGGAACTGGTGCAGGAGCTGCGCAGCCTGCATGCGCGCCTGGGGCCGGAAAGCCATGTGGGACTGGGCATCTACAGTGGTCTGCGCTTTCACATCGACACCTGCGGATTTCGCAGCTGGTAACACGGTCCGCAAGCAGCACAATCCACCAAGACCGGAAGCAGTATGGATATCAAGGAAACCCCGGATCACGAATTTGTCGACATCCACATCGAACGCCGGCGACTGCTGTGGATTATTGGTCTGTTGCTGGTCGGATGTATTGCGCTGGTGGTGCTGACCGCAGAAAAAGTGCGGGAGCTGGCGGACCGTATCGTCACTCCGGTGGAATACATCCCGCCGGAACCGGTGGACCCGGATGTGCCGCTGGTCTCACGCATCAAGGGCTATAACGCCGCCACCGGGGCGGCGTTTGAAAAGTTTCTCGACGAAGGCGACAACCGGGCCTACTTCGACAAACTCCAGCACTTTCTCGATATCAACCATGTGGGCGATGTAGTGCCTTCCTACGAACTGATGCGCCAGGGTACCGACTGGCAGGAAATCGATGAACCGCCATTTGCCATCCCGCCGGAAAAGGATTGGGAGTCCATGGTGGATACGCTCAAGGTACTGCAGGACTACATCATCCCCGCAATCGGTCCTGTGGTGGTGTTGTCCGGCTGGCGCACCGCCGAGTACAACGCCAAGGCCGGCGGCGCGCGCAGCAGCAAGCATATGCACTTCTGCGGTCTCGACATGGTTCCCGAGGACGACTACACCCGCAAACAGCTATTGCCCAAGCTCAGACGCATCCACAAAAAATACGGGCGACAGTGGAATATGGGGCTCGGGATCTACAGCGGTATCCGCTTCCATGTAGACACCTGTGGCTATCGGCGCTGGTAAAGACGGGAGGTAACCGAGTGCTTCTGGTAAACCCTCTCGCTATCTGGTTACATTAGCCGCTGCCGCCGACAACCTGCTCGAGAAGCAACCCGTCGACAACGAACCCATCAATAATAATCTCGAAGGACGCCCCAGGTGCAGGAACGACTGGAAAGACGATCATTCATTTTTACGCTGTTGCTGGTCACGATTGCTTTCGGGCTACTGCTGAAACCGTTTTTCACTCCCATCTTCTGGGCTTGTGCAGTAGCGCTGATTTTCCACCCGGTATATCGCTATCTCCTCAATCGTTATCCCCGCTGGCCAAATTTCACCGCATTATTGACCCTGCTGCTGTGCATCGTGATGGTGGTGATTCCGGTATTGTTGGTGGGGAGCTCGTTTGTCAGCGAAGGGGCCAACGTCTACCAGAAGGTGCAATCCGGAGAAATCAATCTGGGTGCCAAGGTGGAGCAGGTGCGCGCAGCCTTTCCCGGTATCAACGCCGCTCTGGAGCGTTTCGGCATCGACTTTGAGGGGCTGAAACAACGCCTGCTCGGCGGATTGATGAGTGCCGGCAGCTTCCTGGCCAAAAATGCCCTCGCGCTCGGACAGAATACCCTGCAGTTTTTTGTCAGCCTGGGTCTGATGCTTTACCTGACGTTCTTTCTGATCCGCGACGGCAATGCATTGATCGCGCTGTTGATCCGCGCCCTGCCATTGGGCGATGAGCGCGAGAAGCTGCTGCTGGCCAAGTTTGCCGAAGTGACCCGCGCTACCATCAAGGGCAACCTGGTGGTCGCAGTTACCCAGGGTACCCTGGGCGGATTGATTTTCTGGGCCCTCGGCCTGCCTGCGCCACTGTTGTGGGGCGTGATCATGACCATGCTGTCGCTGCTGCCCGCAGTGGGTGCTGCGATCATCTGGTTCCCCGCCGCGCTCTATCTGTACGCCACGGGTGAAGCCGTAAAAGCCACTGTGTTGATGGTCTACGGCGTGGCAGTGATCAGCCTGGTGGACAATATCCTGCGGCCGATTCTGGTCGGCCGGGACACCAAACTGCCAGACTACATGGTGCTGTTTTCCACCATCGGTGGCCTGATGATGTTCGGGATCAGTGGCTTCGCTATTGGCCCTCTGCTCGCCGCGC
Source organism: Microbulbifer celer (assembly GCF_020991125.1). Taxonomy (NCBI): domain Bacteria; kingdom Pseudomonadati; phylum Pseudomonadota; class Gammaproteobacteria; order Cellvibrionales; family Microbulbiferaceae; genus Microbulbifer; species Microbulbifer celer. The sequence goes on along the minus strand of NZ_CP087715.1, from coordinate 4,015,558 downwards.
TGTTCATGGCCTTCTGGGAAATTTTCATGCGTGAGTTTATCAGTAGTGACACACCGCTGATTCCGCCGCGGCGGCAGTCCCCGGTAGATGACACCGATTCCAAAAAGCTGTCTGCTCAGGATTGAACAACAACTAAACCAAGCAGTATCGGGATTCTGTTTTGTTGCATCACTCGCTTATCATCTTCTTGCGCCGGCTCACCGTCGTCGGCACCCTGCTGCTCCTGACCGCCTGCGCCGCACAACAGGGCGGGCCCGAGGGCGTCCTGGCAGCAGCAGAAGCGCCCCGCTATCCCGGAATCTCGCTGTTTTACAAACACCTGAGCGATGACCTGGAACAGGAGTGTGCAGAATTCCAGAGCCGCTCCATGCTGCACCACTGCTCCGAAGGCGAGTTTCACCTGTCCAACCTGCAGCAGGCGCTTACCCAATCCGGTGCCTTCCAGCAGGTGACGATAGCGGGAGATCACAATGAATTTCAGGTAATGGTATCTACCGTGGTACTGGACCAGGAGTCCGGCAGTGAAATTGGCAATGCGGCACTCTCGGGCGCCACCTTGATGCTGGTGCCCATAAAAATAGAGAAAACCATCCGCGCGGAGGTGGTGATCACCTGGCAGAACCTGCCGATCAAGCGCTACGACTACACCCTGCCGTTCAACTATTCCGCGTCACTGCTGACCCCCACCTTCAATTACCGCAAAGAACTGAGCCAGCGTATCGCTGCGCAATTACTCGGGGATCTACAGCAGGAGAATGCCTTCGCCGGTGCCCAGGTTATGGCGGCGCTCGAGGCCAGTGACTACGGCGATGACCTCGGGATCGGCGACTCCGTCGGCGGCTACTTTTTTGATGAAAAGCATATTTTCAGCAACCCCTTCCACGGCGCGGTACTGAGCTTCATCCACCGCCAGTTTGCGTTCGATCACGCGGAAGTCTTTGTGTATCCGGTACGCAATACCGACTGGCACGAGGCCGCAGCCCTGACACAGTCGGAGGCGGAAAACGTACGCACCGAGCTGTCCCTGATGCAACGCCAGGGCAATCTCAACGCGCTCGAACTGGATGATCCAACACCACTGCAGTGGATAGTCGATGGCCAGCGCTATGACGGCACCTTCTACAGTGGGCACCTCATCGACAACGAGGGACGCGAGGCCCGTACTGCCACTTACATTTTCATCAAAGGCGACAAATTTGTCCGTACGCAGGCCGTATTCCCCCTGGTCGAGGGCAGTGCGAAGGTCAATAATCCGGACGATTTCGCCAGATCCCTGCTGCAGCAGCTCGAACCTCCCACCGAGTCACCCTTTATGGCCAGGCTGAGACGCGAGCGCCGCCAGTCGATCATGGAAATGTCCGCTAAGGAATAACCGGTTTTTGCCGGATCAGGAGTTTGAGCTCTGCCATCGGCCGCTGCTCGATAATGATCACGCCCTCCGTGGCACGGTCCAGGTCTGCAATCAGCACAATAACTGTGGCAAAGGTAAGCGCCAGCGTGATGGAAACCTGTAGCGAACCGCTGCGGCTGACGCCGAACTGAAAACCGATCGCGAGCATGGCAAGTGCGGTCAGAAAATACAGCGCGATCCAGATTGGGCCCGGGATACGGTATTCCAGACCGATCACTACACGGGAATTGTGATAATTGATGACCTCCGTCAATGGCTCCACGAACTGACGCAAATATCCCGCGCTGTAGTTGTCCGCAATATGCCGATCCACGATTGCCCACAACTCGTTATGTATCGCGACACTCCTCTCCAGTCCCTCAGGGGAAACCCCATCGACCGCAGGATTGAAATCCCGCAACTCGATATATTCCTCCAGTAACAACCTTACCGGCGCACGATCTGCCTGACGTAAGAAGTCTGTGTGCAGGTAGGTGGTGTGGAGCGCATTGACCTCGCTCAGCAACAGCGCCTTGCGTTGGTTGTAGCGGTCCGCGGTCATATTGAAGGTAAATGCCAGCAGAAACGCCAACAACCCCAGGGTTGCCGTTACCGCACTGCCAATCGATGGTTCGCGCTCGGTGCCCGCATGGCGAATATAGCGGTGCCCCAGATACAGGCCCACACCCATGGCGGCCAGCACCACGAGCACGGTTATCAGATAGACCGCAAGCAGCGGCAGGGAATAGAAAGCGTCGTCAGCGAACATGGCCAGTACCGGATTCTTTCATCCAGTCTGGCCCAGACTTGTTTTTTCGGCCAGCTCGCGGGGATCAACAAACCGCAAGGGCCATCGTCAGGCCTTTTTGACAAACTCCGATTTCAGCTTCATCGGCCCGATGCCATCGATCTTGCAATCGATATCGTGATCGCCGTCCACCAGACGGATATTTTTCACCTTGGTACCGACCTTTACCACCAGGGAAGAGCCTTTGACCTTCAGGTCCTTGATCACCGTGACCGAATCGCCATCCGCCAGCGGATTGCCATTGGCATCCTTGATTACCGGCCCATCAGAGGATTCCTCTGCAGTCTCCTGCCCGGACCACTCGTGTCCGCACTCCGGACATACGAACAGATCCCTGTCTTCGTAGGTGTATTGCGACTGGCACTGGGGGCAATTCGGAAGTTCACTCATGGATATTGGTACTGGCGAATAGTTAACGGGCGCGTATTAAAACAGATTTTAGCGGTCAGCGGATATCACAACAAATTTCGATCCCTCAACATATGCAGCCCCGATAGCAACAGGAAAAAAGCCCCAACTGAGGTTTGTGCGGCATCGTCCAAGTGTACTTTCGATTAAGGCGATGTACGTGTGGTCGCCAATCTCAGTAATCTTTTTGCTCGCCGTGATCGTAGCAAGGTATATCAGTTACCAACGGTGCCATCATGGATAATCTGCTGCCACGCCTGTCACTTCTGCTGGCCATTTTGCTGACCTCTTCCTGCGGCGGTACATCAGTGGAGGATTACGCGGAACAGGAACCGGAATTTTTTCCCGAGACATTCTTCGACGGTCCGCTGGAGGCCTACGGAGTCATCAAAAGTCGCGGTGGTGAAGTAACCAGACGCTTTACCGCCACACTGGAGGGAAGCTGGAAGGACGGCGGTGGGTTACTGGCGGAGCGCTTTGTGTTCAACGACGGGGAGATACAGTATCGGAACTGGCGGCTGGTACCCAAGCAACACGCTGGGACGGCGCGACACTATAGCGCCAGCGCCGAGGATGTCGTGGGCGAAGCCACTCTGGCGGTCAGCGGCAATACGGCCTTTATCCGCTACACACTTGAGGTGCCATTCGGGGAGCGTACCATCAACGTACAGGTGGACGACCGCATGTACCTCATCAATAAACAGGTACTTGTCGGGGAATCGGAACTCACCAAGTGGGGATTCCACGTGGGCAAAATCCTCCTCACCATCATCAAAACTTCACCGGGGTACTCACTTCAGAAAACGCAGCAGACACAGGAAAAGGCACCCCCCGTGATCCCGCGTATTCAATCCGCGAAAATCAGGCAACCCGCTAGTCTTCGCCCCCATTCATACCCAACTCCTTGAGTTTGCGGGTCAGGGTATTGCGCCCCCATCCCAGCAGCTCTGCCGCATCCCGTTTGCGACCGGCGGTGTGCTTCAGGGCAATTTCGATCAGCGCGCGCTCGAAGGCGGGCACCGCTTCGCTGAGGATTTCCCGACGGCCGTTGGCCAGGGCCTGGTCGGCCCACAGGCGCAGGGCTTTCTGCCAGTCTTGCGGGGCCTCACCGCTGGTAGCGGTCTGCTGGTGCAGTTCCGGTGGCAGGTCATCGATCATGACCTCACGCCCGGATGCCATCACCGTAATCCAGCGACAGGTGTTTTCCAGCTGCCGCACATTACCCGGCCAGTCGAGCCCGGCGAGGTATTCCTCGGTTTCCTTGAGCAGGATTTTGGGCTCTACCTCAAGGTCCTTGGCAGCGCTGTTGAAGAAGTGGCGCACCAAACGCGGGATATCCTCGCGGCGATCTGCAAGGCGCGGAATGTGAATGCGGATAACGTTGAGGCGGTGGAAAAGGTCTTCGCGAAATTTGTGCTCTTGCACAAGTTTTTCCAGATCCTGATGCGTGGCGGCAATAATGCGCACATCCACTTTGACCGGGGTGTGACCACCCACCCGATAGAACTCGCCATCCGCCAGTACCCGCAGCAGACGGGTCTGGGTTTCCGGAGGCATATCGCCGATTTCATCCAGAAACAGGGTGCCGCCGTTGGCCTGTTCGAAGCGGCCGGCGCGCTGAGATGTGGCGCCGGTAAACGCCCCTTTTTCGTGGCCGAACAGTTCGGATTCCATCAGGTCTTTGGGAATCGCCGCCATGTTCAGGGCGATAAACGGGTTGGAGCGGCGCGGGCTGTGATTGTGTAGCGCCGCCGCCACCAGTTCCTTACCGGTACCGGATTCACCGTTGATCAGGACGGTGATATTCGAATGGGACAGGCGGCCGATGGCCCGGAAAACCTCCTGCATCGCCGGCGCTTCGCCGATGATCTCCTTGCTGCCGGTACCGTTGTCGATGGTAATCGGCTCTTCCAGCTCCTGCTCATTGGCGTGAGCCAGCGCTCGGCGGGTCACCGCCACCGCTTCATCCACATCAAATGGCTTGGGCAGATACTCGAAGGCCCCGCCCTGATAGGCGGCGACGGCACTGTCCAGATCAGAGTGCGCAGTCATGATGATGATGGGCAACGCCGGGCGCTCGGCCTGAAACCGCTGCAGCAGTTTGAATCCATCGGAGCCCGGCATGCGGATATCACTGATCACCACATCCGGCTGTTCACTGTAAAAATCGTCCAGCGCGCGATCACCATTTTCGTAGCAGGTGGTCTCTATCCCTTCCCGGGACAGCGCGCGCTCCAACACCCAGCGAATTGAACGGTCGTCATCAATAATCCAAACGCGATTGTTCATAGTAATTTTCCGGCCTGCGTCATTGGTTTTTTATGCGGGCTTTGGCTTTTGGCCTGCCCACTGCGCTTACGGTTTCTGGTTCAGGTAATAAGCGGCAAATAAATCTGAAACTCTGTTTTTCCCGGTTCACTTTCACACTTGATCAACCCGCGGTGCTGGTTGATGACATGCTGGGAGATGGACAGCCCCAGCCCCGATCCCTCTGCACGCCCGGAAATCATCGGATAAAAGATACGTTCGCGAATGTCTTCCGGAATACCCGGGCCGTTGTCGACAATGTCGATCCGGCACACCAGCGGGCAGTTGCGACGACCGATGGTGAACTGTCGCTGTACCCGGGTGCGGATCGTCATCTGCCCCTGTTCCAGGCCGATACTCTCGACAATCGCTTCCATGGCGTTGCGCGCGATATTCAGTACCGCCTGGATCAGTTGATTGCTGTCCACCGGCAGATCCGGAATCGACGGATCGTAATCCCGCTGGATGGTCAGTGCGCCGTCGCACTCCGCCTCGATCAGCTGCGCCACGCGCTCGGTGATCGCGTGAATGTTATTGGGCTTCAGGTCCAGCGGTTTGCGCGGCCCCAGCATCCGGTCCACCAGATCGCGCAGTCGGTCCGCCTCTTCGATGATGATCTGGGTGTATTCCCCCAGCTCGCCACCTTCAACCTCTTTCAATTCTCTTTGCAGCAACTGTGCCGCTCCGCGAATACCACCCAGGGGATTTTTCACTTCGTGCGCCATGCCGCGCACCAGATTGCGGGTAGTCTCCTGCGCGGAGATAAGTGCATCCTCCCGCGCAATCCGCAACAGGCGGTCCATGGACTGGACCTCCAGCAGCAGCAACCCCAGCTCCGTGAGTGGCGTAACCGAGTAGTCGACGGTGCACTCTTCCAGGGTGTGCAACAGCCACAGCGCCCGTCGCACGGTGTATTTCTGCCCACTGACCAGTGCGGAACGCATGGCCTGCTGGGCGGACTGGGACTCACGCACCACTTCCTCCAGGGGCTGACCGATAGCGCGGGCATTGGAAACCGCAACCAGGTCCTCCGCGGCGGAATTCAGGTAGCAGAGCGAGAGGTTCTCGTCGAGCACCAGCACGGCGGAGGTGAGGTTATCCAGCAGTAGACGTAACTGGCGGTCGTTCAGCATTGCGGGTTCCGCTTGAGTTCTTTTGGGCGTCGCCTGATGTCAGTGCAAAAAGCAAACCAAAATGGCGCAACAATACGTGGGTCCCGAGACGATATCAGGGCACACAGGAGAACAGGCACCAGCATGGTGCACCAATATGGTGCGCAGAGCAAATTTTAACCAGCGGAAGAGATCAGAATGGGGCGCTACAGGGAGCAACGCCCGAAAGGGAAGTTTATAGGCAGGAACAGTGACGGGACCACACGAGATCAGTTACCCGGCCGTGCCCGGGGGTAACCGGGTGCCTGGGGGGCTTTTGGCGCCCGCGGTGCCTGCTGGGCGGGGAAGTCCGGCACCTGGCCGCCGGGTCGCTTGACGTGGATCTGGATGGTCTGGGACTGGGCAATCGCCTGGCCACCGGCATCCAACAGCACCGCCTGTACCGTATGGGTGCCGCGTTCCAGGGCGGAGATGTCCAGACTGCTACTGCTAGAAGTCCCCCCCCAGCGCTGTCCGTCGATCACGGCAAAAAACTCGTAGCCACCCCGGGGAACGGGATCCAAAGCCACCTGCAGCACAATAAAGCGCTGGCCCGGCGGAATGGTGGCATCGTTTGCGGGACTGACAATGGCGAAATTGATCGGCCCCTGCTCTCCACCGGAACGGCGCTCGCGCTTATCCCGGTCTCTCGGCGACAGTTTACGGGTGGGCATAGGCTGTGGCGGCGCAATGGGCTGCACATTGGTGGGGCCAATAACCACCTTCTCCGACTTCTTGTCCGGTGGCGGCGTATCACTGAACACGATCCTGCCGTCCGGGGTCACGGTCTTGTATACCACCCTGGAGGAGGACTGCTCATTGTCCTTGCCCTCACTGCTACCTTTCTCCGGCGCCTCATCGGCCATGAGGGGCGAAGCGAGTAGCAGCGCAAGCAGCGCAATCCGGATTTTCATATCGGCACTCCTGCCTGTCTTTTGGCACGGGCAACAGCGTCGGAAAGACACCGCCCGCGGCCATAGGGTCATCAAGTTAAGGCTAGTGTACCCGCAATAAAAAAACCCGCACCCCCTGTTGCCGGGGATGCGGGTTTTTGCGAACCAGAAGGCACTTCCAAGGAAACGCCTACGGCAATTTAGACAGCGCCTGCGGCGTGTTAAACAGAGTAGTACAGCTCGAACTCGACCGGGTGAGTGGTCATGTTCACACGCTCTACTTCTTCCTGCTTCAGCGCGATGTAGGCATCGATGGCGTCATCGGTGAATACACCTCCTTCGGTCAGGAAGGCGCGGTCCTGATCCAGTGCTTCCAGGGCCTGTTCCAGGCTGGAGGCAACGGTCGGGTACTCGGCCAGCTCTTCCGCCGGCAGGTCGTACAGGTCTTTGTCTGCCGCGTCGCCGGGGTGGATCTTGTTCTTAACGCCGTCGAGGCCGGCCATCAGCATGGCTGCGAACACCAGGTACGGGTTGGCAGTCGGATCCGGGAAGCGGGCTTCAACGCGCTTGCCTTTCGGGCTAGGTACGAACGGAATGCGGATGGACGCAGAGCGGTTGCGCGCGGAGTAGGCCAGGATAACCGGCGCTTCGAAGCCCGGTACCAGACGCTTATAGGAGTTGGTGGAAGCGTTCGCAAACGCGTTCAGGGCGCGCGCGTGCTTGATGATACCGCCGATGTAGAACAGGGCAGTTTCAGACAGCCCGGCGTAAGCGTCGCCAGCGAACTGGTTGGTGCCGTCTTTACTGAAAGACATGTGGATGTGCATGCCGGAACCGTTGTCGCCTACCAGCGGCTTGGGCATAAAGGTGGCGGTTTTACCGTAAGCGTGGGCAACGTTGTGCACCGCGTACTTCAGGATCTGAACTTCGTCCGCCTTCATGGTCAGGGTATTGGCGCCAACGCCGATCTCACACTGGCCGGCAGTGCCCACTTCGTGGTGGTGCACTTCGATTTCCAGGCCCATGGCTTCCATCGCGGAACACATGGCAGCGCGGATGTCGTGCAGGGAGTCGACCGGCGGAACCGGGAAGTAGCCGCCTTTTACACCCGGACGGTGGCCCATGTTGCCTTCCGCGAAGGAGGCACCAGAGGACCAGGCCGCTTCTTCGGAATTGATTTTGTAGAAGGCACCGCCCATTTCGGCGCCCCAGGTAATGTCGTCGAATACGAAGAACTCGGGCTCCGGGCCGAACAGCGCGGTGTCACCGTAGCCGGTGGACTTCAGGTATTCCTCGGCGCGCAGCGCGATGGAACGCGGGTCGCGCTCATAGCCCTGGCCGGTGATCGGATCGACGATGTTACAGCGAATAATAACAGTCGCTTCGTCGGTGAACGGGTCCAGGAAGGCAGTCTCGTCGTCCGGCATCAGGATCATGTCGGATTCGTTGATGCCCTTCCAGCCAGCGATGGAAGAACCATCGAACATCTTGCCTTCTTCGAAGAACTCGCCGTCAACTTCCTTGGACGGAAGAGAAACGTGCTGTTCCTTACCTTTGGTATCGGTGAAGCGCAGGTCTACCCATTTGGCTTCGCTCTCTTTGATCAGTCCGAGCGTTTTCGCTGACATTGCAGTCCTCCAAGAATGAAAAGTTATGTATCGCGCCAATTCGCTTTATCTTGTGGCAACAGTCGAAGCAAGGAGTGTGCCAAATTGGGGCAAGCGGTCTAAGAGACGCGGGATTGGTGAAACTTTCGGCGCAACGCCCGATTTTTTACCGGGAATGGTGGCCCGCGCACGGAGAATAGCGCCCCGTGATCCGGTTTCACAAATACCGATGCACCATAACGGTGCCACCCGTTATACCAAGGCACCATATTGGTGCGACGAGCAAATTAGCCCCAGCGAGTTTATAATTCGCCACCTTTTCAGGGAGCTTCGGGAAACGGCCATTGGGCACATGCCGCTTGAGCTGTTATCCAAACCGATCGAAGCTTCGACCACTCACCACGCAATGCGGTACCCGGCACACACTCTATGCACTTCGTCGTCAAATTTTTCCCGGAAATCACCATCAAGAGCAACCCGGTGCGCAAGCGTATGTCGCGCCAGCTCGCCGACAACCTGCGCAAGCTGATGCGGCAACTGGACGACCGCATCAAGGTACAGAAAGACTGGGAAAAGATCGACGTCATCGCACCGGATGCAGTATCCCACCTTTCCGAGCGCATAGAAGAGGTACTGGCGCACACTCCGGGTATTGCCAACTTTGCCCGGGTACAGCAGTTCCCCCTCGGCGACCTGGACGATATCTACCAGAAGACCCTGGCGATCTGGGGGCCCCAGCTCACCGGCAAGACCTTCTGCGTGCGCGTAAAGCGCACCGGCAAGCACGACTTCCAGTCCCTGGACGTGGAACAGTACGTGGGCGGCGGGCTGAACAAAAATACCCAGGCCGCCGGGGTAAAACTGAAAAACCCCGATATCACCGTCAAACTGGAAGTCCGCCACGACAAACTGAATGTCATCGAAGAGCTGCACCAGGGCCTCGGCGGCTTTCCACTGGGCACCCAGGATCCGGTGCTGTCGCTGGTTTCAGGCGGTTTTGACTCCACCGTCGCCAGCTACCTGACCATGAAACGCGGTATCCGCACCCACTTCCTGTTTTTCAACCTCGGCGGCCGTCAGCACGAGCTGGGCGTCAAGGAAGTGGCCTTCTACCTGTGGGACAAGTACGGCGCCTCCCATCGGGTGAAATTCATCACAGTACCCTTTGATGAGGTCGTGGCGGAAATCCTCGAACAGGTAGATGACTCCTATATGGGCGTCACCCTGAAGCGCATGATGCTGCGCGCCGCCTCCGCGGTCGCCAAAGAACTGGATGTGGATGCGGTGGTGACCGGCGAGGCCATCGCCCAGGTCTCCAGCCAGACCCTGAAAAACCTGGCGGTGATCGACAGTGTCACCGACACCCTGGTACTGCGCCCGCTGATCACGTCCGACAAGACCGACATCATCCGCACCGCGCGCGCCATTGGCACCGAGGAATTTGCCGCGAATATGCCCGAGTACTGTGGCGTGATTTCGGTAAAACCCACTACCCGCGCAAAAATGGAAAAGGTGGATCACGAGGAAACCCGCTTCGACTTCACCGTCCTCGACCGCGCCATCGGCAACCGCGTGATGCAGAACATCGATCAGGTGATGGACGACCTCAATGAAGACGCACCGCCGGTGGATATTTTCAGCGAAGCCGGCGATGCCACCATCATCGACATCCGCCACCCCACGGAAGAAGAAGTGAACCCGCTGGAGCTGGACAACGCCACAGTGGAAACCATCCCCTTCTACCGCCTGAGCACCGCGTTCCAGAGCCTGGATAAAGACAAGCAATACCTGCTGTATTGCGCGCGCGGGGTGATGAGCCAGCTGCATGCCTCGCACCTGCTGGATGAGGGGTATCGGAACGTCGGCGTGTTCCGGCCGGAGAAGGCGAAGCAGTAGGTCGGCATATTTGAAGCGTAAATAATGCGCCACTTGAAAGTCCGTGCCCAACAACAACCGGGCACGCACACTCACAAACTGAGGCAGATAAATAGTTCACTCTGACTCGGTTTATTTTGGCAGCAGTTTCTTTTTTGTATATCAAAGATTCGTGCACTATTGGCTTAGATAGACAACCAAAGGGAGTTGACATGCCGCAAGTGCGCCAGCAGTACTATATAAATCCGTTTTTACAGGATATTGATAACGTTCTCGCAACGAGTCGTACCAAATACAGGTTGAAAGCCAACTGCACAGCTGTAAATACCACAATGTGGCACTGCCTGAACAACGTCGAGAAAGAGGCGACGGTCCTGATCGATGGACACGGTGCACAAGCAGGCTTTAACGAACCTGTGAACGGAATCAGTAACGGCTTATCTGGCGAACAACGGATATATTGTAGCCCCGCGCAGATCGCAACCTGGCTTCATCAATACTGGACCCTGCCCACCTCTCACGTGAAAATTCGCTTGCTGGGATGTGAGCTTAACCACGTCGCTCAACAGTTGGCGATAGAGCTCGGTCATCTAGGTTATGCGAACATTGTGGTAGGAGGGTACATTGACTCTGTTATATATGATGGATTCGACGCGCAAACCGGCCGGGGTTCTGCATACTCTTTGGTTGACCTAGGCACCCATAATCAGCTTTTCTCCAAGTCCGATCTAGATGGGGAAGAGCGGTTAGAGTGGTTCAACGCACAAGGTCAAAAAGTGACAAAACCCTTTTTTGAGAAATGCATCTCCGTATAACCCAGGGCCACGAAGTTTTGTAACGATACCCGGGCCATTCACTGCGCACACATAAGAATGGTGAAACCACCATTGCTTATTTTCCCTTATACCTCGCAATGCGAGGCATGTATCCTGCCCCTTACATATAACGCTAGAAGGATTAATGATGTTCAGTCACGTCATGCTCGGTGCCAACGATATCCAGGAATCCAAGGCATTCTACGATGCGATCCTCGGTGAGCTGGGTTACAAGCCCGGTGTCATCGACCAGAAAGGCCGCTGTTTTTACTTCACCGATACCGGAGTGTTCGCGCTCACCAAGCCCATCGACGGCCAGCCGGCGAGCTGCGGCAACGGCAGTACCATCGGCTTTGCCGTGGAAGACCCCGAACAGGCGGACCGGTGGCATGCGGCGGGCCTGGCCAATGGCGGCGTTGCCTGTGAGGATCCGCCCGGGGTACGCGAGGGTGCCGGGATGAAGCTGTACCTAGCTTATCTGCGCGACCCTTCCGGCAACAAGATCTGCGCGATGCGTCGCCTGGAAGGCTGATTTCCCGCTCTCTATTCCGGCTCCCGTTGCCAGCATCCCGGTATCGGGGGCCGGAATCCCGCACAGTCGCACAAAAATCCGCCAAATCAACTCCCAATTGCCACATTTCACCTCTATAATGCGGCCGCTTTGGCCGGATAGCCGCTGTTCCCAATCTCAGCTCAGTCCCCGCCGTTACTAATTTCTCTGGCGTGACCACTCTCTTTAAGACGTTCTTTAAGAAAGTGTCCCGCCCAATCGCGTTTTAAGCCCAGAGGCCCCTTGTGATAGAAGATTTGCGCAATATTGCGATCATCGCCCACGTCGACCACGGTAAAACCACCCTGGTAGACAAGCTCCTGCAACAGTCCGGCACCCTGGACCGACGGGACGAGGGCGCCGAGCGGGTGATGGACTCCAACGACCAGGAACGTGAGCGCGGTATCACCATCCTCGCCAAGAACACCGCCATCCGCTGGAACGACTACCGCATCAACATCGTCGACACCCCCGGACACGCCGACTTCGGCGGTGAGGTGGAGCGCGTACTGTCCATGGTGGACTCGGTATTGCTGCTGGTAGACGCGGTGGACGGCCCCATGCCGCAGACCCGCTTCGTGACCCAGAAGGCCTTCGAGCAGGGCCTGAACCCGATCGTGGTGATCAACAAGATCGACCGCCCGGGCGCGCGTCCTGACTGGGTGATGGACCAGGTGTTCGACCTGTTCGACAGCCTCGGCGCTACCGACGAGCAGCTGGACTTCCCGGTGGTCTACGCCTCCGCCCTGAACGGTATCGCCGGTCTCGACGACACCGACATGGCGGACGACATGAACCCGCTGTTCCAGATGATCGTGGACAAGGTGGAGCCGCCCAAGGTCGACCTGGACGGCCCCTTCCAGATGCAGGTTTCCGCGCTGGACTACAACAGCTACGTGGGCGTGATCGGCGTCGGCCGCATCAAGCGCGGCACCCTGAAACCCAATCAGCAGGTAGTGATCCTCGACCGCGAGGGCAACAAGCGCAAAGCCAAGGTACTGCAGGTCATGGGCTACCTGGGCCTGGAGCGGGTGGAAGTGGATCAGGCCAGCGCTGGCGATATCGTGTGTATCACCGGTGTGGGCGAGCTGAACATCTCCGATACCCTGTGTAATCCCGAGCACCCGGAAGCACTGCCGGCGCTAACCGTGGACGAGCCCACCGTGAGCATGACCTTCCAGGTGAACGACTCCCCGTTTGCGGGCCAGGACGGCAAGTTCGTCACCAGCCGCAATATCCGCGAGCGCCTGGATCAGGAGCTGATCCACAACGTGGCGCTACGCGTCGAGCAGGGCGATTCCCCGGACAAGTTCAAGGTCTCCGGCCGCGGTGAACTGCACCTGTCGGTACTGATCGAAAACATGCGTCGCGAAGGCTTCGAGCTGGGTGTCTCCCGCCCGGAAGTAGTCCAGCGCGTCGTAGACGGTGAAGTGCAGGAGCCTTACGAGGAAGTGGTGATCGACGTCGAAGAGCAGCACCAGGGTTCCATCATGGAAGAGCTGGGCCTGCGCAAGGCGGAGCTGACCAATATGGAGCCGGACGGCAAGGGCCGGGTGCGCCTGACCTTTATCGTGCCGTCCCGCGGCCTGATCGGTTTCCGCAACCAGTTCCTGACCCTGACCAGCGGCTCCGGCATCATGACCAGCATCTTCGACCACTACGGTCCGGTGAAAGAGGGTGACGTCACCAGCCGTATCAACGGCGTGCTGGTCTCCATGACCAAGGGCAAGACCCTGGCCTACGCCCTGTACACCCTGCAGGATCGCGGCCGCCTGTTCCTGGGCCACGGTGAAGACATCTACGAAGGTCAGATCATCGGCCTGCACGCCCGCGACAACGACCTGGTGGTAAACCCCACCAAGGCCAAGCAGCTGACCAACGTCCGCGCTGCCGGTACCGACGAAGCCCTGACCCTGACCCCGCCGGTGCGCCACACCCTGGAGCAGGCGCTGGAATTCATCGAGGACGACGAGCTGGTGGAAGTGACCCCGAATCACCTGCGCCTGCGCAAGAAGATCCTGCAGGAAAATATGCGTAAGCGGGCGAAGAACAAGTAAGCCAGCAAACGCGAATGACGAAGCCGGGCTGATGCCCGGCTTTTTTATGTCTCTTTACCCCCCCAAAAACGCGCATCTACCGTGCGCCATACCGACAGCGCCGTAGATGTGCGTAGGCACACCGTAAGTAACGCGAAATCCGGCGCGTGCTGGCGCAATACCTCCAAACCCTGGTGGGCGGCGATTTCGTGGGGGAAGCGGTTGGTACCGGCACCCAAGGCGGGAAACAGCAAGCGTTTCAGTCCGCGCGCTTTCGCCAGCGCCAGTACGCTCTCATAGCACTGCCGCAACTGCACCAGCGCTTCTGCGCCCCACTGATCACCGCTGCTCCACTGGGGCGTCACGGTGTGCAGGAGATAGTGGGGGGCGAGATTCGGTGCACTGGTGATACGCGCCGCGCCGATTGTGCACTCCGGCAAACGTGAACACTCACTCACCAGCGCTTCCCCGGCGCGATCATAGATCTGTGCCGACAGGCCGCGACCGCGGACCAGGTGCTTGTGCGCCGGGCACACCAGCCCATCACCATCCAAAGTGAGAATGTCGTCACAAATCAGCTGTAGCTTTGCCATGCAGGTCTCCGCCCCAATCCCGTTCGCCATTACTATAGCCTGTTCGCTTTCAGCGGTGATGGAGGGCGATGGCCGCCTGTTTTTTACAGGTTTGCCGAGATTAGAGGCAAGTACCGCAAACTACCGGAAGAATGATGAATTTCGCGCTGCAATCACAACAACAATTCCAGCCCTATACCGACCCGGTCGCCCAGGCGCGCGGACTGGAACTGCGCCGCCGTATACAGGCCTCTGGCTATATGCTGATTTTCGCCCTCGCCATCACCGGCGCCATGGGTGTGATTGCCCTGATGGGGGGCGATGTTTTTCTCGCCGGTACCCTGTTTGCGGTGGCGGCAGTGATTCTGCTGTCCTACATCGGGGTGAATATCGCCGGCCCCAGCCGCAAAACCCCACTGCTGGTAGGCGCGCTGCTGTTGGTACTCTATTTCTATTTGTTGCTTTCCGGCGGAGTGAACAACACCGGCCTGATGTGGGCGGTGATGCTGGTGCCGGGGTTCATCAACCTCTACGGCTACAAGTGGGGTACAGTGACCCTGACCTGCATTGGTGGCGCTACCGCGCTCATCCTGTTTTATCCAGATTTTCCCGGCCTGCAGGCCCACTACGACACCGGGCACCGCGCGCGCTTTATCGCCATTTTTGGCGCTCTCACCGCGCTCACCGCAATTCTCGACAGCAGCCGCCATCAGACCCAACAGATGCTGCATATGCTGACCGCGGAACTGGAAAACCATGCCAGCACCGACGCCCTGACCGGACTCGCCAACCGCCGCGAGGCCTACCGCGCCATCGATGAACTGGAGCGTCGCAACCGCGAGCTGGCGGGCCGCTATTCCGTACTGATCGGCGACCTGGACAGCTTCAAATACATCAACGATACCCACGGCCACAGCTTCGGTGACCAGGTGCTCAAAGATGTGGCGGAAGTGCTGCGCAGCAATACCCGCGCGGACGATATGGTGGCGCGCTGGGGCGGTGAGGAATTTCTGATTCTGCTGCCCAATACCGATGCGGCCGGCGGCGGTATACTGGCGGAAAAGCTCCGCGACCGGGTGGAAGCACTGAGCAAGCAGTATCCCCAGGATGTGAACATTTCCATCAGCTTTGGCGTTGCCGAAGGTAACCCAGCGGCGGTGGGGCACGGGCAGCTGCTGGCACAGGCCGATGCCCGAATGTACCGCGCCAAAAATGATGGCCGCAACCGGGTAGTCAGCGCCTGACGCCCGCCACCGCACCGGCTCCAAACCCACCCTACGGAACCGGCCCCGCCTCCCTATAATTTGTCCACATACCACACTGGCAGCTCTGCGAACTCGAGTTGCCGATCACATGTTGATGAATCGGGAGATGCCCGCCATGAAATTGATACCTCGCGACAAAATGCTCGATTTCGATGAAATCGTGGAGCAGTTTTTCAGCACCGGACAGGAAGCGGGAGAAGCCCGCAGCGGCTTTCACACCCCCCGGGTCGACATCAATGAACGCAAAGATCATTATGAAATATGTGCGGAAATGCCCGGTGTGCGCAAGGAAGACCTGAGCGTGACGCTGGAAAACGGTGTGCTCACCGTGGAGGCGGAAATGCGCCGGCAGGTGCCGGAAAATGAAGAGCACCGGGTGCTACGTCAAGAGCGCCGCTACGGCAAGTTCACCCGCAGTTTCAACCTGGGAAAAGACGTCGACGAGGATGACATCGACGCGACATTCAAAGACGGCGTGTTGACTCTGACAGTGCCCAAAGCGGAGCCCCAAAAACCTGCCAGCCACAAAATCCAGATTCACTGAGACAACGGGCCAGCCACTGCCGTGTTAAACGTTGTTGAAAGTTAGATTTCAGACAAGGTGCTGAGCCAGTTGTTGACGCACGTCATCCGGTATCGGCGCCTTGGTCTGATTTTCATAATCAAAGTGCACCATGACGCAGTCGCCCTGGGCCACCAGTTTGTCTTCCTGCCAGACTTCCTGATGGATCGTCAGTGACGTATTGCCGATCGCAGTGATGCTGGTGCGGATCTCAACTGGTGAAAAGAGGTAAATCTGTGCAACGAAATCCACATCCATTTTCTTCAGGATCAGATTCCACTGCACCAGAGAAAGGTCCGGATTGAAAATCCGGAAGATCGGCATGCGCCCGTGTTCAAACCAGTTGGGTACAATAGTGTTATTGATATGCCCGAGGGCATCGGTTTCCGAAAACCGGGGCTCTACCTGATACGAGAACATGATTGGATATTCCTGTGGGGCTGATTTATAGAGATGCCCTATATCGTTGCGGCTCCTCTATTAATGATATCGCAACCAGCCGAGCAATGATAACCTCTGGTTCCTATCAAACACTTTAAAAATTAAACGCTTGTCGCAACAGATAGCCAACACAGAACGCCAAAGCTGCGGCACCGCCACCAAGCAGAAAAGTCCTGAATGCCGACCGCAAGCGCGCCGTCCGGTTTACCACTCCCTTCACTAACCCGATCGCAATAAAGACAACACCCGCGAGCAGGGCACTACCGACAAATTCCTGCGTTTGCGTCAATCCTGAAAAAAGGAATGGGGTCAGGGGTATAAGCCCAACCACTACAAAGGCAATAAATGTCCACCACGCAGACGCAAATGCGTTGGGGAAAACTCTGGATAAACCATACTCCTCCTGCAGCATCGTATCGACCCACAGCCGGCGGTCAGATGTCACCGTATTCACTATCAATTCCAGGCTCTCGCCGCGGAAGCCTTTGGCTGCAAATATCTGTCGAATCTCTTCGCGCTCACCCTCGGGGACCAATTCGATGTGTTGCTCTTCCGTTCTGCGAGCAGACTCGAAGAAATGTTGCTCCGCCCCGACCGCCTCGTAGTTGCTCACCGCCATACTGAACCCATCCGCTATCAGATTGGCAATTCCCATTACCACGACGACTGACGATGGGAAGCCCGCGCCATACGCGCCGCAGACGATGGCAAAAGTGGTGATACAACCGTCAATCGCACCCAGCACCAAGTCCGACAGACGGCGCGGCTCGGGAGGTTGCTGCAGACGTCGCGCGATATTTTCCGGGCGATGCTCCTGCCGAAGCTGTTGTCTGCGCGCTTTGTCTGTTGGCATGGCTTCTCCGCGGATGAATCTCTTTCACTTCCATCTAAAAATAGTTGAATAAAAAAATGGCGGGCACGTGGCCCGCCATTTTCTCCTTTACAGCCGCATCCGATCAGCCGGCTTTCACACTGGCAATCCAGTCATTTACACGCTTTTCCAGCAACGGTAATGGCAGCGCACCACCACCGAGTACCGTGTCGTGGAATTTGCGGATATCGAACTGGTCACCCAGAGCTTCCTCCGCTTTAGCGCGCAGCTCCTGAATCTTCAGCATGCCGATTTTGTAGGAGGTCGCCTGGCCCGGCAGGGTCAGGTAGCGACGCACCTCTGAGCGCACTGCGCCTTCCGGAATCGCGGAATTTTCCAGGAAGTACTCCACCGCCTGATCCTGACTCCAGCCTTTGCTGTGCATGCCGGTATCCACAACCAGGCGGATGGCACGCCACATCTCGGCGGTCAGGCGTCCGAAGTCCCGGTACGGATCCTGGAACTGTCCCATTTCCTTCGCCAGCGCTTCCGAGTACAGTGCCCAGCCTTCGATATACGGGGTAAAGTGTGCCTGGGTACGGAATTTTGGAATACCCTCCAGCTCCTGGGCAATGGAGATCTGCATATGGTGGCCGGGATTGCCCTCGTGATAGGTCACGGTTTCCATATCGGTGGAGGAGAGCGCACTCATGTCAGACATGTGCACATAGTAGGTGCCCGGGCGGGAGCCGTCGGGGGTACCCGGCTGATAGTGCTGGGCACCGCCGGGGACTTCACGGAAAGCTTCGACCCGCTTAACCACCAGGCCGGCCTTAGGCAGAATACCGAAATACTCCGGCAGCTTTTTCTCGATATCGTCGAGGAATCCCTGCGTCTGCTCCAGGTACTGTTTGCGGCCTTCATCCGTGTTCGGGAAGTAGAACTGATCGTCTGTACGGATAAAGGTGAAGAACTCCTGTAAAGATCCGTCAAACTCTACCTGCTCTTTAATCTTTTCCATTTCCTTGCGGAGACGGGCGACTTCGTCGAGACCAATCTGATGCACTTCATCGGCAGTCAGCGGCAGAGTGGTATAGCGAGCCAGGCGGTTGTTATAGAAGGCATCGCCATCGGGCAGGTTGGACACGCCCTTGGCCACTTCGCTGGCATTGGTGCGGTCTTCTTCCAACCAGGCGATATAAGCTTCGTAGGACGGTTTGAACTGCTCTTTCAGTGCAGTGACCACTTCTGCCTGTAATGCTTCGGCAGTGTCGCCATCGATCTTGCCGTCTTTTTTCAGGCTCTCGATCTTGCTTTTGGCATCGGCCATCAGCGGCGCATCCTCGCCCTCAGCAAAAGGTTGCCCGGCAATGACTTTCTGCGCGCGCTCGATCGCCAGATCGTAGGCAAAACGCGGTGGGCGAATACCTTTTTTAGCGGACTCCTGGGCGCGCTCGAGTTGCTGTCCAAGGGCACGACTGACACCGCCGATACGGGCGATATATGCCCGCATATCATCTTCGCTGTCCACCTTGTGCTGGTTGATCAGGAAGGTGGGCAGGGACGCTTCAGGGCCGCCGAGTTCGCCGGCAAAATAATTGTGATCCCAGAACGGCTGGCCTTCTTTCTCCTGCTGGTACTGGAAGATCCACAGATCGTAGGACTCCTTTCCCTCTGGGGACAGGCTGTCGTAATCGAATTTTTCTTTCAGTTCCGCAACCGAATCCGCTTTCCACTGCAGCTCTTTCTCATCCGCAGCCTTGCTCATATCGTCGATCTTGTCGTACTGCTCTTTGCGGCCGAGATAACTGAGCTGCATCGGGCTGAACTGCAGCTGCTCTTCATACTTGGTATCCAGCCACGCGCCGAGACGCTGGGTCTCTGCCTGTGGATCTTTTGCTGTAGATTGGTCCGCAGACTGCACCGCAACCTGTTCGGTGCCGCTGTTAGCTTCCACACCATCGGTTTTTTGCTGGTCGGCCTGATCACAGCCGGTGATGACCGAAAAAATCACCATACTCAGAAGCGTCTTACGCATCTATTTTTCCTCTATTAGGCTATTTATAAGCTCTTGTGCGACCTTGTGAGTGCACAGGTAGTTGATGAAACTGTCGATGAAGCTGTTGATGAAACAGTTTTACACGGATATTTAATCTTCTGTATCTCGCCGGCTTATTGACTCTTGGTCTCTTTATGGCTGGCCTCGACAGAATTGATGATATGCAATTCCCGCTGCGGGAATGGAATGCTCAGCCCCTCCGCTTCCAGCGCAGGTTTCAGCTTCTTCATGAAATCCCAGTGCACGTCCCAGTAGTCATCGGTTTTGGCCCAGGCCCGCAGGTGCAGGTTAACTGAGCTGTCTGCCAGCGCGCACACGGCATACTGGGGCTCCGGGTCTTCCAGCAGGCGCGGTTCCTCTGCCACCAGGTTGCGCAGCACCTTCATGCCGGTTTCGATATCGTCGCCGTAGGCAATGCTGGCAATGATCTCAATGCGGCGGCTGCTATTACGGGTGAAGTTAGTAATGGTTTCCCCCCAAACCTTGTCATTGGGTGCAGAAACACGCAGGCCATCCACCGTATCCATCTCGGTGATAAACAGCCCGACCTTGCGCACCGTGCCGAGGGTACTGCCAAACTGGATGGTCTCGCCAACACGAAAGGGACGCAGCCCGAGCAGTACGAAGCCGGCGGCAATACAGGCCAGGGTATCCTTGAGCGCAAAGCCAATGGCGAGGCCCGCAGCCCCCAGCAGGGCAACCAGACTGGTGGTATTGGCGCCGAAAATATCCAATACCACCATCGCGCCGATCGCCCAGGTGCCCCAGACTGCCAGGGTCTCCAGCACCGGAATCAGGGTTTCATCGACACCGCGATCCCCCAGTTTCAGCACCGAGCGACGCACCAGTTTCACCGCCACCCAGGTGACAAAGAAGGCCAACAGGGCCCATAAGATATTCAGGCCAATATTCATGGCCACGGGCCACAAGGCTTCCAATTGTTCCTTCAGTGCTTGCACAGCCCCTCCCAAATTGTATTTAACAAATGACGTTGATTGATGCGCTCGGCGGCCACTTTTACGCGGCGCCGGAGAAAAAGTAGTGTTGTATCAGCTGCAGGATCAACAGTGTAATGACCAGTACGAAAATGATATTGCGCCGGTTCATATTCTCTTCCCTCCATCATTGTCCAGCGACAATTGCCTCTCGGCAAGCAGCCAGTCTCGCGATTCTTGTAATCTGGTTTCCGGGTCGACCTAGGCATTCGAGGCATTGTACCCCAGCCCCCTTTTCGCCCCGGTACTGACGGCTACCGCCGGTAACAAACCGGTGTTTGACATTACTCAACACGCAGCCCCAATTCGTTCGCCAGGAATGCAAACTGGTTGGTGAAATCTTCCACCTGCATCCACACCGGCTTGCCGGCACCGTGGCCCGCGCGGGTTTCCACGGCGAGGTAAACCGGGTTATCGCAGCCCTGATCCCGCTGCAGGGACGCGGCAAACTTGAAGCTGTGCCAGGGCACCACACGATCATCCTTTTCCGCGGTGGTAATCAAGGTTGCCGGATAGCAGGCGCCTTTCCGGGTGTTGTGTACCGGCGAATAGGCGTGCAGGGCCTCAAACTCTTGTTCATTTTCCGACAGGCCGTAGTCACTGGACCACTGACGCGCGTTGGCGGAAGCGGTGTGGTAACGCAACATATCCAGCACACCGACGATGGGCAGCGCCACCTTGAACAGTTCCGGGCGCTGCACTTCGGTCGCGCCCACCAGCAGACCGCCGTTCGAGCGCCCCATGATGCCCAGTTTTTCCGGCGAGGTGATCTTCTCATCGATCAACCATTCCGCGGCCCCGATAAAGTCATCAAACACATTCTGTTTATTGAGCTTGGTACCGGCCTTGTGCCAGTCACCACCGTACTCGCTGCCACCGCGCAGGTTGACCATGGCAAAGGTGCCGCCCATATCCAGCCATCCCGCAAAGCGGGTATAAAAACGCGGTAACTGCGCGGCATTGAAGCCGCCGTAGCCATACAACAGGGTGGAATTCTGTGCATCTTTTTTCAGCCCCTTCTTGTGCACCAGAAACAGCGGTACGCGGGTGCCGTCTTTGCTGGTAAAGAAATGCTGGTTGACAGTGTAATCAGAGAAATCTGCCGGGTAATCCGGCGCTTTTACTTTTTCCGTTTCCCCGGAGTGGACATCCAGTTTGTAGATACTGGGAGGTGTGAGGAAATTACTGAAGGCATAGTAGGTTTCCGGGTCATCCGGCTGGCCATAGAACCCCTCGACGGTCCCCATGCCCGGCAGTTTCAGCTGATACTTCTGCCTACCAGTGAGGTCTGTCACCACCACTTTGGATTTGGCATCTTCCAGGTAGTGCAGTACAAATCGTTCACCAACCAGGCTTGCGCTTTGCAGTGCATCTTTCTGTTCTGGCACCAGAGTTTTCCAGTGTTTTTTCTCCGGATTTTTAACGTCGATAGCAATAATACGGCCATTGGTGGCATCGGCATTGGTTTCAAAGTAGAAAGTATCGTCCGTATTGCCCAAATAGTGGTACAGCGCATCCCACCGATCGAGTAACTTTACAACCTTCTCGTCGTCACTTTGCAGGTCGCGGTAGTAAATACCATTGCTGTCATAGCCGTCGAAAATATTCAGGATCAGGTAACGGCCGTCATCGCTGACTTCGGCATCCGGATTGCGCGTGGGATGGTCGGTAACCTGGTAGATTAACGCATCTTTTTCCTGCGGCTCGCCGATTTTGTGGAAGTACACCGAAACCTGTTTGCTGTCGTCCGCGCTGCCGTCCTTTTCGGGTGAAGTGTTGAACGGATAACGGCTGTAGTAAAACCCGGATTCATCCTTGGCCCAACTCGCATCACTGAACTTTATCCCCTTTAAATGATCCGGCAGCAGACGGCGGGTTTTCAGGTCGCGCACATGAAAGTCGGTCCAGTCGGTACCGCCATCGGAAGTGCCATAGGCGAGGTAGCGCCCATTGGGACTGACGGAATAGCGCTTGGCGGCAACGGTGCCGTCTTTACTCAGCTGGCGCGGATCGAGCACCACATGCCCGTCCTTGGCGATATCCCCGGTGGTGTAGAACACGCTCTGGTCCCAGGAACCATCGTTGTATTCGTAGAATACCTGCCCGGCCTTTTTGTACGGCACACCGTAGCGCTCGTACTCCCACAGATCGGTCAGGCGGCGATTGATTTTCTCCCACCCGGGCAGCGCCTTGAGCTTGGGCAGGGAATAATCGTTCTGCACCCGCACCCACTCCTTGACCTGCTTCGAGCCCAGGTCTTCCATCCAGCGGTAGGGGTCGGCTACCTCGGTGCCGAAGTAATCGTCTTTCTGATCGACCACGGGGGTGGCGGGGTAGGTATTCTCGGAGTGCGAGTTGTCGGCCTGGTCGCTGGTGGCAACCAGGGTTGCGATCGCGGCGATAACGCCTGCCGCAACGGCGATCACGGGCTTTTTCATCAAAGGGGTCCGGTTTTGTTGTACGGATACGATCGGCTAATCTAGGCGATTCGGCCGTTTGGTTCCAGCCGGCGGGTATAGCACTGTTAGAGGGTACGATGAAAGGACTGATTCAGCGGGTAAGTCACGCCAGAGTGGACGTGGCCGGAGAGGCGATTGGCGCCATTGACGGCGGTATTCTGCTGTTGCTGGGGGTAGAGGCCACTGACAGCCGTGAGAGCGCCGACAAGCTGCTGCACAAGGTGCTGCACTACCGCATATTCAGCGATGAACAGGGCAAGATGAACCTGAACGTTCAACAGGCGGAAGGCGGGTTGCTGGTGGTCAGTCAGTTCACTCTGGTGGCGGATACGGCCAAAGGTCTGCGCCCCAGTTTCAGCCGCGGCGCCACACCCCAGCAGGCGGAGGCGCTGTACGATTATTTTGTCGCGCAGGCCCGGGAAAAGCTCGCCACCGTGGCCAGTGGTCAGTTCGCTGCCGACATGCAGGTCTCACTGTGCAATGATGGCCCGGTCACCTTCCTACTGGAGGTCTGAGCGCGCTTGCTCAACGCCGCCAGACGCGCCTTGCGCTGCGCTTTGGGCAGGGCGCCCAACTGTTCCACGGCGGAATAAAAACGCTCCCAGTCCTGTCCGGAATCTGCAAACAGCACCTTGAAAGCAGGGACCTGCGACTGGTATTCGCTCACCAGCGCCAACGTCGCATTGTTGGTCTTTTCAATCATCTGTGCGTAGCGCTCGTCGCGAGTCCAGCCTTCGGACATTTTGCGATAACAGCGGCGCAGCCGCTCCAGCGTCGCCGCTTTTTCCTGCCGCTTGACGCCTTCAGGCTTGTCCGAGGCGTACAGTGCTTCCAACTGTTTGCGCGCAATGACCATAAGGCCATTGATTTTGCGTGCCTGGGCCACACTCGCCTGCGCCGGTGCGGGGATTCCCTGTCGCCGACGCCAGTCGGGCAGCGCGATCTGGGCCACGGCGGTGGCAAAACTCTCATTGAAACGGGTATCGCCAGCGATATACACCCGGCGGTGGGCCAGCTCGTGGAACAACAGATTGGCCAGTCGGCTGGGTTTCCAGTCGACGAAGCTGGACAGCACCGGATCATCAAACCAACCCAGGGTACTGTAGGCGGGCACAGGACCCAGGTAGACATCGTAACCCGCCGCACGCAGTCGGCCGGCATGGGCCTGTGCATCTGCCTTATCAAAGTATCCCCGATAGCTGGCACAGCCGGCGATGGGATAGCACCAGCGTTTCGGGGACAGGGAAAACTCCGGTGCGGCAATCAGGTTCCACAGCGGGTACTCTCCCTCCAGCTGGGTAAATTCACCGTACGCCTTGCCCACCGGCAGGTGCAGTTCCGCACCGGCGTATGCGCGTATTGACTGCACCCGCTGCAACTGCCCGCGCAGTTCCGGCGCCGTTTTTTCATCCGCCACCAGTCGCTCGATGGGCTTGCGCCCGGCGAGAATTTTGAGCTGCCCCACCGCGGCCTGAGAATAGAAGTGCACGGTTTCACAGCCCGACAGCAGAGCACCGAGTAGAATAGCGATCCACACACGCCGGAAAACCAGTGCGTGCAGAGACATGCGCCACGACTGAAAATCGAGTGCAGGAAAAGAGACTAACTTAAACAGTGGAAGGAAAAACTCTCGGGAATCGTCCATGCAACCTGTCGCCGCCGTATCGCTGGTATTCGCCCTGATCCTGAGCGCGACCCTGTGGATTTACCTGCTGCGGGTGTGTTTTGCCCAGTCCACCCTGTTTGGCATCATCGCGCTACTATTACCGCCGGTGGCCCTGTTGCTGCTGGTCCCACATTGGCAGCGCCACCGGGAGCTGTTCGCGCTGGCACTGGCGGCACTGGGATTTATCAGCATAGCGGTTGTGATGACCAGCCGCTGAGCGGGCATTTCCGCCAGGGAGCTTTCAGCCAGGCCGCAGGCCCGTCAGTGCTCGGCTTCTTCCGCATCCTGTTGTTTCTTCGGCCGAACCCAGCGGCCAAAGAATATACCCACTTCAAACAGAAACCACATGGGCACGGCCAGTAGCGACTGGGAAATCATATCCGGTGGTGTCAGCAACATACCGATGGCGAAGCAGGCCACGATGACGTAGGGGCGTTTTTTTGCCAGACCGTCTGCGGTAACCGCGCCACTCCAGATCAACAACAGGGTGGCAATCGGGATTTCGAACGCAAAACCGAAAGCAAAAAACAGCTTCAGGGCCAGATCCAGATACTGCCGGATATCCGGCATCACCTTGATGTCTGCGTGTGCTGAACTGACAAAGAAGTCAAAGATAATCGGGAAAACCACGTAATAGGCAAACGCCATTCCCACATAGAACAACAGAACGCTGGAAGCCATCAAGGGGACGATCAGGCGTTTCTCATTGCGATACAGCCCCGGGGCAATAAATGCCCAGAACTGATAAAGCACAAATGGGATGGCAATAAAAAAAGCCAGCACAAACGTGGTCTTGAAGGGGGTTAGAAAGGGAGAGGTGACTTCGGTAGCAATCATCCCCGCGCCTTCGGCCAGCCGACTCTGCAGCGGCTCCGCGACAAAGTCATAGATATCCGCGGCGAAGGGCATCATGCAGGCAAAAATCACGACCACGAACACGAAGGTTCTCAGAAGGCGGTCCCGCAGCTCGATCAGGTGCTCGATGAATGGCTGTTCTCTTTCGCTCATGAACGCTTGTCTTCCACCTGCCCACTGTTTTTGTCGGTCTCGTCGGGTGCATCCTGCGCCGCGCTCTCAGGGCGCTCATTCGACGGCGCTTCACTGCTATCCGTATCGCTTACCTCTCTGCTTCCCCCGACATGTGCTTCATCGTGAAAGTGATCGGGATGGTGCGGGTTGAACTCGGGGTCACCGTGATCGTGCAGATGTTCGGGGTATTCCGGGTCTTCCAGGTCCGAATCGTCCTCTTCATCTTCCGGCAGATATTCCTCCGGGATTTTATCGTCGCTACCCTGTTCAGGCAGGTAGTCTTCGCCTTCGCGCACAGAATCCGACTTTTGCTGCTCGGTTACCGCTTGCAGATCCTGCTCAAACTTGTTTTCCGCCTTCCTGAAGGTGCGCTCCATTTCCGCCTTGCTTTCCTGCAACTCCCGCAACACGCGCTCGTTGTGTAGCTCGCGACGGATGTCGTCAGCGCCGACTTCGCGCTCCAGTTCTTCACGGGCACTACCGAGTGTCTGCTTCAACTGCGTCCACCAGCGCACCGTAGTGCGCACCGCGTCGGGAAGGCGCTCGGGACCGATGACCACGAGGCCCACAACCCCAACCAGCAGCAATTCGAAAAATCCGATATCAAACACGCTTCAAATCCGCCTGTTTGGTGCCCCTGCCCACTAGGGAAATGGACACCGATGTCCGGTTACTTGTCCTGGGTGTGCTTATCTTCTGATGAAGCTTTCTGCCCGGGCTTGGTGGGCTCGCCTTTCTCGTCCTTGTTCAGCAACTCCGGATCTTTTGGCTCTGCTTCTTCGTCGTCGCCTTTCTTCTTGTCTTCTTCCTTCATGGCTTTCTTGAAGCCCTTGATCGCACCACCGAGGTCACCGCCGATATTGCGCAGACGTTTGGTGCCGAAGATCAGCAATACGATCACCAGCAGAATCAGTAATTGTTGCCAGCCTATATTTCCCATTTAAAGTACTCCTATATGTTCTGGTAAAATCAGTTCTTGGCCCGGGCGGCCTTTTCTTCCAGGCCGGAAAGGCCAAAGCGGCGACCCAGCTCGTCGAGCACTGCACGGTGGTCGGTGCCGAGGTGGGCCAGCATGACCAGGGAATGAAACCAGAGGTCCGCGGTTTCGCCGATCAATGCGCGATGTTCGTCGGAATCCAGCGCCTTGCCCTCGGCATCTTTGGCCGCGAGCACCAGCTCGGTGGCTTCTTCACCCACCTTCTCCAGAATCTTGTTCAGGCCCTTGTGATGCAGGCTGGCGACATAGGACGACTCTGCATCACCCTGCTCCATGCGCAGGCGCAGCACCCGATCCAGTTGTGTCAGCATATCACTCATTGTTTCTTTCCCGATTGTTCGTCCCGGCCCGACCTTTCATCCTGCCGGTAAATCTCTTTCGGATCCGTGATCACCGGCTGGCGGATCTGCCACTGACCGTTTTCCAGCACCTGATAAAAGCAGCTGGTGCGGCCAGTATGACAGGCAATGCCTCCGAGCTGTTCTACCATCAGTACCAGAGTATCGCCATCACAATCGAGGCGAATTTCCCGCACCTGCTGCACATGGCCGGACGATTCGCCCTTGCGCCACAACTTGCCCCGGGAGCGCGACCAGTAGACCGCGCGGCCCTCTTCGGCGGTGAGGCGCAGAGACTCGGGGTTCATCCACGCCATCATCAGCACGCGGCCGGTCCTGAAGTCCTGGGCAATAGCCGGAACCAGGCCGTCACTGTTCCAGCTCACCGCCTGTGTAAAATCGGTTTCGCTCACGCTCTGCGTCCTTACTGCATTCGTCATTGTAGGCTGGCGACCGGGTATCCCCTGTTGCTCTGGCCGTCTCGTCGTAGTTCGATTGTGGTTGATCGCCTCAGGGCCACAACAACAGGGCCAGTGCCGCAGCGCCCAGCGCCCAGCTCGCGGCGGGGATCTGGGTCAACAACCCCGGCGAGGCCACCAGCCCGGCGCCGGCGGCGAGCATTACCCCCGCAATCATCCGCGCGTAGCGCGTGCGCCCCCGGCGCTTGCTGTGCGCCAGCTCAATCCCAAGGCGGTGCAACTGGGGAGCCAGATCCCGCCCCTGTTCCAGGGCGGAAAACGCCAGCTGCGGCAGCTGCGGAAACTTCTCCAGCCATTCCGGCCCGTATCGACGGATTTCGCCGAAGATCGTCTTCGGATGGATACGTTCGCGCATCCATCGCTCCAGGAATGGATGGGCAGTCTTCCACAGATCCAGCTGCGGATAAAGCTGTCGCCCCAGGCCCTCGATATTGAGCAGGGTTTTCTGCAGCAGCACCAGTTGCGGCTGCACCTCCATATCGAACCTTCTGGCGGTCTGGAACAGGCTGATCAGTACCCGAGCGAAGGAGATCTCCCCCAGGGGCTTCTCGAAGATCGGTTCGCACACCGCACGGATCGCCGCCTCGAAAGCGTTGATCGGCGTATCCCGACGCACCCAACCGCTCTGCACATGCAGCTCCGCTACCATGCGGTAGTCACGGCGGAACATGGCGAGCAGATTGCGCGCCAGGTAGTACTGATCTTCCCGGGTCAGGCTGCCGACGATGGCGGTATCGATGGCAATGTATTTGGGTCGCTCGGGGTTTTCCCGCGACACAAAGATATTGCCCGGATGCATGTCGGCGTGGAAGAAGTTGTGCTCGAACACCTGCTTGAAGAAGATCTCCACCCCGCGCTCCGCCAGCAGCGCCATATTGGTGCCCTGGGCCCGCAGCTGATCGAGATCGGTCACTGGGATACCGTCAATGCGCTCCAGCACCAGCACATTTTCGCGGGTGTAGTCCCAGTAAACCTCGGGAATGTAGAGCAGGGGAGAGCTGGCAAAATTGCGCTTCAGCTCCGACCCGTTGGCCGCCTCACGCACCAGGTCCAGCTCGCCCTCGATGGTATGGCGGTAGTCTTCCACCACCTCCACCGGGCGCATACGCTTGCCATCCGGCAGGAAGCGCTCGATCCAGCGCGCGATATGACGCAGCAGCTGCAGATCCTGCCCGATAATACGGCCAATACCCGGGCGCAGCACCTTCACCACCACGGATTGACCGGCTTCCCCGTTTTCGCCCTTCAGACGCGCCGCGTGCACCTGCGCCACCGACGCCGACGCCAGTGGCTCGCGCTCGAACTCCGCGAACAACTCGTCCACCGAGGCCCCGAGCGCCGTTTCGATACGCGCAATACACTGATCCGCGGGGTAGGGCGGCACGTTGTCCTGCAGGTGGTTCAGCTCCTCCACCATATCCGGCGGCAGCAGGTCCGGGCGGGTAGACAGCAACTGGCCGAACTTCACAAAGATCGGCCCCAGATCCTCCAGCGCACGCCGCAGGCGTTCGCCGCGCCCCATGCGCTTTGCCTTGCCACTCGGCAACAGCTTCGCCGGCGCCCACAGAACGCGCAGCCACAGGGGCTGACTCTCCGCGGGCACCAGCTCATTCAATCGGTAGCGCAGGAACACCCGCGCAATGGTCACACTTCTCGCAATCGGCACTTACGCGTTCCCCCGGCCTTTCAGCTTGCTGTGCAAGTGCGCCAACCGCGCCTCCAGCCGGTCCACCCCCGCGCTCAGGTCCGCCACATCGTCCACAAACGCCTCAAACTGCGCCGCCGGCGGCGTCACCCGCCACTCCTCGCTCACCGCCTCCGCGCCCGCCTGTGGCGCCGTGCGCAGTGTATCCCGTAGCCAGCCGGAGGCCGCGCGGATACCAAGGCCAATCTGATGCGCCGGCGAGTCACCCACCAGCTTCGACAGCGGCTCCTCCCAATCGATATCCAGATCCCGCAGGATCGACTGCAGCTCCGCCAACAATGCGCTGGACCCGCGCACCGTCACCCCCAGTTTTGCGGGCGTAGCATCGCGGTTCTTCAGCAACTGCACAAATGCCAGCGCCGAACCCTGCAGCTCCGTGGTCACATCGCCGCTCCAGCGGCTGTGCACCTCGATATATCCGCCCTCGGCCTCTTCCTCGATCACCAGAAACAGGGACATGGAAGGTGCCGTCAGGGTCACCCCCAGCACCTTGCCCACCAGTTTGGTGAGGCGTGCACGGGTGCCGGGATCGTACCGGAGCGCGGTGTTGATGGCGGTTTCCAGGGTGGCGTCGAAGCCGGCGCGGAAAGTGGGATCGGTCATATTTATATTGAGTTCGTCCGTGCGATAAACACTGATGCGCAATTGCTTAGTTATTCAATGCACTAAAGCCACACGCGAAGGCGTCGATACCGGGGTCTGTTTGCGGGACCGTCTGCGGCCTGGATGGCCGCAGCCGAGCCCCCATGGATGGGTTCACGGGGGGGCGCCTAGTCCGTGTCCCGCAAACAGACCCCGGTAGCGGCGCCGCCACAGAACCACGGCCGAAGCCCAGATATCAGGGCTTGATACCCTTGTGCAAAGCCACAATGCCGCCGGTCATATTGTGGAATTCACAGTCCACGAAGCCGGCCTCTCCCATCATGCCTTTCAATGTCTCCTGGTCAGGATGCATACGGATACTCTCCGCCAGATAGCGATAGCTGTCCGCATCGTCTGCCACCAGCTTGCCCATAAACGGCAGCAGGCGGAACGAATACTGATCGTAGACCTTCTCCAGCACCTTCGACGCCGGCTTGGAAAACTCCAGCACCAGCAGGCGACCACCGGGCTTCAGCACCCGCAACATCGACCGCAGCGCCAGATCCTTGTCTGTCACATTGCGCAGACCGAAAGCAATGGTGATGCAATCAAAGGTATTATCCGGAAACGGCAGATACTGGGCGTCCGCCTGTACCGTTTCCACATTCCCCGCAATACCGCGGTCCAGCAGGCGATCGCGCCCCACCTTCAGCATCGACTCATTGATATCCGCCAGCACCACCTTGCCGGTAGGGCCCACAATACGGGAGAACCGCGCCGTCAGATCACCGGTACCCCCGGCGATATCCAGAATCGTCTGCCCCGGCCGCGCCGCCGACAACTCGATGGTAAAACGCTTCCACAGGCGGTGAACGCCCCCGGACATCAGATCGTTCATCACATCGTAGCGCGCCGCCACCGAATGGAAGACATCCGCCACCCGACCGGCCTTCTCATCGACCGGTACCTCCTGGTAGCCGAAATGGGTCGTCTTGCGTTGGGTCATCTTGTGCCTGCTGAGCCGAATTTCAGGGCGGTATTGTACATCGGCAAAGTAAATGCGGCACGGATTCCACAGCCTTGACCCCAGTACCGAGACCTCAGTACCGACAAAAAGCCCGCCGACACTTTCATGCCGGCGGGCCCATTCAAGACGAAAATAGCGGAGTTAATCGCCGATCAGCCCCCCAGAATGTGCCATCACATGGAAAATAAAGCTCTGCTCGTTGGTGCCACTCAGCAGGTGTGCACCGGGGCCGCGGGCCCAGATGCCTACGTCTTCACCGCCGTGGGTTTCGGAGCCCAGCGGTACCAGGGATTCCTGGTGAAAGCCGGGTGCGGTGGTGTCCACGTTGCCGAGGTCCTTGCGACCGCTGTCTACGGGATCGCCGTAGCGCACATCCGCGTCGGTCTCGTTGCCGTAATCGGCATGGCCGAGGCCGGTGGTGTAGCCGATAGTGGTGTAGGGTTTGCCGTCGGCGGCGAGTGCCGGGGATTTCTCAGCGTGTCCGTGATTGTCATTGCCCACCACTTTGCCCAGGATCGGGTTACCGCGAGTGGGGTAGCCGGCCATGGTCATCACATGGCTGTGATCGGCGGTGACGATGATCAGAGTATCTTCGGCGCTGGTCTTTTCCATCGCCACTTTTACCGCGCGGTCCAGCTCCACTGCGTCGGTGAGGGCATTGAAGGCGCTGCCGGCATGGTGGCCATGATCGATACGGCCGCCCTCTACCAGCATGAAATACCCTTGCTCGTTTTTATCCAGCAGGTCGATGGCCTTCGCGGTCATCTCGTGCAGCGCGGGTTCGCCGGCCACATCGTTGTGGCGATCCGCCTCGTAACGCATATGGGAGCTTGCAAACAGGCCCAGCAGTTTTTCGGTGGACGCTACATCCAGCGCATCGAAGCCTTTCTGATCTTCGATATACAGCGCCTTGTCGGTGTGGTCGACGTAGCGCGCTTTCCAGGCGTCGATCAGGTTGCGGCCGTCTTCGCGTTTGCCCGCCTGCCCCTCCAGGTCTTTCACCTCTTTGGGCAGGAAGTTGCGACGCCCGCCGCCCATGATGACGTCGACACCATCGCCCACCGGCATTTCTACCAGTTGTGTGGCAATATCTTTACAGCCTTCCGGCGCGCGGTATTCCCAACCGCGTTCCGGTACCTTGGCGTAAGTCGAGGCGGGCGTGGCGTGGGTAATGCGGGCGGTGCTGACGAGACCGGTGCCTTTGCCCAGGCCCTCCGCCAGTTCCAGCGCGGTGGTGAGCGGATGCTCGAGGCTCGCCGCGCAATCCCCGCGGGCCACGGTTTCTTCCACACTCAATACGCCAGCCTTGGTTTTCACCCCAGTGACCATGGCGGTGGCGGTGCCGGCGGAATCCGGGGTCTGCTGGTTAGTGTTGTAGGTTTTGATCAGACCGGCGAACGGCAGCTGCTCAAAGCTGAGCCGATATTCCTCACCGGCGAGCCCCTGTTGCTGGCCGGCGAGAATGCGCGCGGCGGTAACGGTGGAGATGCCCATACCATCACCCACAAACAGAATGACATTCTTGGCCGCACCGCGCTTATTGTTGATCTGACGCTCGGCGGCCCGCTGCAGGGCTTTCTCGCCATCGGTGAACCAGTGACTGGAACGCTGACTTGCCGGCAGCTGCATGTCGCCGCCGGTTTCACCGATTGAGTGGCAGGTGCCGAGTAGTGTTGCCGTCGCAAGCGCGGCGGTGAGCATGTTGCGGATCATTCTGTTTACCTCATCCTCTTGTGCTTCTGCTCAAGTTGTCCTTCTGCTCAAGGTACCTCGTTGCAGAGGAAGACGCCAATTGAGGCGCCAATTAGAAAGCGAGGATGTTACAGAACCGTGACGACACTGACGATCACACAATCATGAACGACCACCGCGTGCACCCAATCAACTCAGAAATAGGATAAGGCCTGCTTCACGCCGGTCTCCTGACCTTCCGCCACTTCCCGCAGCAGGTTTTCCCGCGGCGTCAGAATCGCGTCGCGCCCCTCGCGGTAGCTCTGCTCTTCGACCACAGCGCGGTAGGCCTTGTTCAGGTCCAGGGCTCGGCGGGGTGAAGGCATGATCAGCACATTGATATCCTGCGCCAGCCTGTCGAGCATCGCGGTTTTCAGTCTACCGTCCTCGCCGAAGAAGCGTGAGCGCACTTCGTCGTTGGAGCGGTACTCGTCCGCGTTGCCGACCTGCTTGAGGTAGTAGGCGTACTCACCCTCGCCATCAGCGCGCACCGGCTCCGGCGTGCCGGCGAGGGATTTCTGGCTCCAGTGGTACCAGCCGCGCTGGAAGCTGATATTTGCGTCCAGCTTGCGGGTCATGGCAAAGCCGCCATCCACATTGGCTCCGATGGCGCCGTGACAGCCGCTGCAGGTGGCGAGCTCCTCATAAGATTGCGGACGCAGCGCACCGTGCTGATCCTCGATAAAGCCGCTGTAGCGCCAGCCGCGACGATTGCTGACACCGCGCTCGATATCCCCGATCACCGGCTCCAGGCGATCGGGAAAGTCGTGCGCGTCCTTGAGTTCATCCGCGGCCAGCTCCCGGTGCTGGAAGTAGTTGACCCAGCGCACCTTACGCGCGTAGCGCAATTCTTTCATACGCGGTGCCATCGCCACCTCGCCACTGGCATCGACATCCAGGTAGCGCACGCTGTGCAGGAATTCGGTACCCAAAGGATAGGAGCCGGCAGACAATGGTGCGTCTTTCCGCTGCTGTGCCAGGCGCGCTTCGCCCACATAGGACATGAAACGCTTTTCCAGCGGCGCCCAGTCATATGCGATGTGGGTGGCGATGGCGAGCTCGCCGTTCTTGTCCAGATCCACCTTGAATGGCTTTTCATCCACCGGATCGATAGCTACATCTTCGCGCTTGATCAGTGCTTCCACCACAGCCAGATTGACCCGGTAAACCTCCAGGTCAAACTCGCCCTGTTCGTTGTTGCGGTAAATTTCCGGCAGGCGGATCAGCACATCATCGGTGGAGCCGTTGGTGGGGAAAAAAGTCCCGGGAAAAGGTGTGTACGCCAGCGCGCGCCAGCCGGTAAAGTGGCCACCGATATCGCGATCAAAACCGGCTTCGTCAAAATTGAAAACTACATCCGGCACATAGCCATCCCAGCGGCCGTTTCCGTTACCATCCCAGTGTGCCGGCAGATTTTCCGTGAGCTTTTCCCGCAACGGCACACTGCCGTCGCGCGTGCGGTAATTACTCTCGCGAACGTAATCGAGAATCTGTTCGTCACTGACCCCCGCCAGATAATCGGAGCGGTCCTTGAACAGGTTGTGCCAGCGGTTGGTACGCGCCGGCTCGGCGAAGTCATACAACAGTTGCAGGTCGAGGTCGTTGGTAAAGTTCGGGGCCCGGCTGTCGGTGTGACACACATAGCAGGGATTACTCGCCGGGGCGTTTTTATTTTCTGTTTTGGTGTAGCACTGGGGCGGGGTCACCGCGGCGGGATTGGACAGGTATAGGCGACCCAGGTTTTTCGATTCAGTTTTTGGCTCGGCGGATAACGGACTGGCATTCAACGATACCGCAAACAATAGGGCGGTGATTGCCAGAATAACTGTACGCATGGGCTTGACTCCGACGCTTGCGTGAAAAGCTGACAGGACAAAACCCCGACGGTCACCGGTCGGGGTTTTGCGGCCTGGATGGGTTTACTGACGTTTATTCGTCAGTGACATCCATGGCCGGGAAAGGACCTACATAGCCGGTATAGGCGCGGTGCTCCAGGGAGCCCGGGGCCAGTTTGTCATCGTCGGACTCACCGTAGGGATGCTGGATCACACTCATCAGATAACCGAAGCCGTTGATGTTCGGGTACCAGTAGGGCGAGGTGGTCTCGGATCCGTAGGGCGTGGTTTGAATCCGGGTGAGGCCGGCCCTTGAATCGTCTGCGTCGACGTCATCCAGGTTCAGGGCCCAGATCACATCGTTCTGGTGACCGGAGCCGGTATCTTCACCAATGATCAGGGTGTTGTAACCGGTGATGAAGGTAACGTTATCCGGGTTGGCAATGGCATCCGCATCGCAACTGTAGCTGGCAAACGGGCTGTCTTCCGGGTACCGGGTTTCTTTGGTCAGTTCGATACCGCCGATCAGGCCGTTCATATTGGTGGCGACGTAATCGGAGCCGATTTCGCTGTCCGCGGCCACGTCCAGCGCATAGACCGCACCACAGGAATTGCCTGCCGCAATCTGGATATGGCCGACATCGTCGGTCATACCGGCGCCCACGGAGCTCATGGCCACATACAGTTTGTTGCCGGTCGGGTCGAAGGTGACCCCTTCCTCCTTGCGGAATTCGGTAGAAGCGCCCATCAGTGCCGCGTAGCGACGGGTTTCCAGGCGGGAGGCGATTTTCTCCATGCCCGGTTTCACGCTCAAACATTCGGTGTTGCCGTTGGTGGCGGTTTCTACACAGCCTTCAGCATCCACGTCAAAAATATCGTCGAAGGTCACCGCGGGCTGGCCGTCGCCACCGTGTACCGCTGCATCAATCTCGTCGTTGCTGGCATGACCGAGAGAAATCCATTCGAGGTCGGCGCTGCCCAGGCCCTCGCCAGAGGTCTGGTTCCATTTGGCTGCGTAAACGGTACCGGCAGTGAGGTCACCGGCGGTATCGGCGATAAACATGTACAGGCCCACGTTGGTACCGTCGTCGGTCATGTACACGGTTTTGCTGTCGGGCATCACGTAGGACAACTCGAAAGCGATACGCCC
Source organism: Microbulbifer celer (assembly GCF_020991125.1). Taxonomy (NCBI): domain Bacteria; kingdom Pseudomonadati; phylum Pseudomonadota; class Gammaproteobacteria; order Cellvibrionales; family Microbulbiferaceae; genus Microbulbifer; species Microbulbifer celer. The sequence goes on along the minus strand of NZ_CP087715.1, from coordinate 3,980,015 downwards.
CATGGCGTAGTGTTTGCTGAGCTCGGTGATGGGCTCGGCGTCTCCCTTGGCGGTCACATTGATCTCGATATTCCAGCCGTAATAGTAGGGGTTCCACTCGGCCGGATCGGCGTAGTAATCCAGCATGCCGGCGGCGTAGCTGTTTTCTGCCGCTTCGATATAGGTAGGCAGACTGCGGGCATCCGGCTCGTACTCTTCAGACGCCAAGTGTGCGTTCCACGGCGTTACGGAAGCGGCGCAGTGCACCCAGCCGCCGTCGACGCCGGACTGATCGATCTGCCACAGGTCCTTGGTGGAAAGCTCACCGTTTTCCGGATTCTGGTCCAGCTCCATCAGGAACATGGCACCGGGACGGGTTTCCATCTGCGATACGGAAAACAGGCGCTCGCCGATCGGCAACAGGGAAGTGTGCTCGTTGGCATCGGTGACTTTCAGCATGCCGTCTTCGCCGTACAGCGGCTGGCCGGCAGCATCTACCAACTGACCGAATACCACATTGCCATTAACGGAGTCGCCGGAGCGCAGCAGGGTGTGGAAGCCGAGATCGTATTCTTCACCGTCCACCTCGACTTTGGGTGAGGCGAGAATCTGACGTTTTTCGCTGTCGGTGGCAGGCGCCGGTACGCCGGTGAAGCTCAGGGAGCGTACTGGTGTTTCATCGCCACCGTCATCTCCATCGTCACCGGGATTGGGGTTCGGGGTGACCACCGGCGGGTTGTTGCGATTATTATCGTCGTCGCTGCAGGCGGGCAGCAGTGCGAATGCGGCCACGGCCACACTTATTTTGAGGCCGAGCTTTAACGCCAGCGGCGTCTTGGAAAATGGAATCATTATTGAACCCCCCAACTGAATTATTTTCGAGCGGGGATTGAAACGATTCCAAATGACAGTGACGTGACACCACTGGTGAAGTGTTGGTGAACCTTTTGTGAATTTGGATGCGGTTCACATTGCGGGAACAATCCAATAAGTGCAGGTGTACTTATTGGATGAGTTTTGTCAGCCGATGAACTTTACTGCACTTTCATCGGGATCACGCCCCTTGCCTTCAGCTTCCAGGCGCGCCAGATAATCCTGCCACTTTGCATCTTGCTGATCGCACAGTTCGCGCAGGTAGTCCCAGGTGTAGATGCCACTGTCGTGACCATCGTCGAAGAATATCTGCAACGCGTAGCGACCGGCGGCGGCGACTTTGTCGATCCCCACATGCATTTTTCCGCATACCAGGGTGCCCTCACCAGCGCCGTGACCGCGCACTTCGGCACTGGGGGAATAGACCCGCAAGTATTCTGCCGGCAGGATGAATTCGCCATCCGGATATTGCAGGATGAGTTGCTTATCGGCTTTCTGCAGACGGACTTTTCTGGGGGGCGACATTGGCAGGTTCGGCTCGGCGAGACTATGGAAAACAAAAGGAGCCCGAATCGGGCTCCTCACGGGAGAGAATCAGAGAATAAACCGGGAAAGATCTTCGTCCTTGCTCAATTCTCCCAGGTGCTTGTCCACATAGGCGGCGTCGATCGTGACAGCAGTATCGCCATCACCACCGGCAAAGGAGACTTCTTCCAACAGGCGCTCCAGTACGGTATGCAGACGACGGGCACCGATATTTTCCGTGGATTCGTTCACTTCAAATGCCACTTCGGCAATACGGCGAATGCCGTCTTCGGAAAATTCGAGGTTCACGCCTTCGGTATTCATCAGTGCTTTCTGCTGTTCGGTCAGCGACGCGCTGGGCTCGGTGAGGATACGCTGGAAGTCATTGGAGGTCAGCGAGTCCAGTTCCACGCGAATCGGCAGACGCCCCTGCAGCTCCGGAATCAGGTCCGAGGGTTTGGACAGGTGGAAGGCGCCGGAGGCGATAAACAGCATGTGATCGGTTTTGATCATGCCGTATTTGGTGGTGACGGTGCAGCCTTCGATCAGGGGCAGCAGGTCACGCTGCACGCCTTCACGGGAGACATCGGCACCGCCGCTTTCCTGGCGCTTGGCGACCTTGTCGATCTCGTCGATAAACACGATGCCGTTCTGTTCCGCGGACTGGATCGCTTTGGTTTTGATCTCTTCGTCGTTGATCAGTTTGGCGGCTTCGTCGTCGGTGAGCTGTTTCAGTGCCTGCTTAACGGTGAGCTTGCGCTTCTGGGTTTTGCCTTTGGACATGTTGGAGAACATGCCCTGCAGCTGGTTGGTCATTTCTTCCATGCCAGGAGGGGCCATGATTTCGACGCCCATGGGGTTGGCGGAGACGTCGATTTCGATTTCCTTGTCGTTCAGTTCCCCTTCGCGCAGTTTTTTGCGAAACATCTGACGGGTGCCGGAATCTTTTTCACCCGGTTCGGTGCTGCGGGCGGGGGGCAGCAGGGCGTCGAGGACGCGCTCTTCGGCGGCGTCCATGGCCCGCTGTTCGACGCTGGCCATGGCCTGTTCGCGTTCGAGTTTGATGGCCATTTCGACGAGGTCGCGGACGATGGATTCAACGTCGCGGCCGACGTAGCCGACTTCGGTGAATTTGGTGGCTTCGACTTTGATAAATGGTGCGCCGGCGAGTTTGGCGAGGCGCCGGGCGATTTCGGTTTTGCCGACGCCGGTGGGGCCGATCATGAGGATGTTTTTCGGGGTGATTTCGACGCGCAGGTCTTCGCTGACCTGCATGCGACGCCAGCGGTTGCGGAGCGCAATGGCGACGGCGCGCTTGGCGTCGTTCTGGCCGACGATATGGCTGTCGAGTTCGTGGACGATTTCTCTGGGGGTCATGGACATGGCTTTACTCTGAATTTCTCGCTTGCTTCCACTTGGGCTCGTTTATTTCGAGTGCGGTGGCGGCCGGGCACCGGGTAATAGTTTTTGAAACCGCTGTGTATACATCCCTGTACGCTGCGGCGGCGACGTCCCTGTCGCCGACGCTTTCAAAAACTATTACCCGGCACCCGGCCTTCAATTCGGGCTTCTTTACTTCGTTACGGAGCTGACTATCAGTAACTCAACTCTTCAATCGTGTGATTCTGGTTGGTGTACACACAGATATCACCGGCGATCTTCAGGCCCTGTTCAACAATCGTACGCGCGTCCAGCTCGGTGTTGTCGAGCAATGCGCGGGCGGCGGACTGGGCGAAGGGGCCGCCGGAACCGATGGCGATGAGGTCATCTTCCGGCTGGATGACGTCGCCGTTGCCGGTGACGATCAGGCTGGCGGTTTCGTCGGCGACCGCCAGCAGAGCCTCCAATCGACGCAGGGCGCGGTCGGTGCGCCAGTCTTTGGCGAGTTCCACCGCGGCGCGGGTGAGCTGGCCATTGTGGGCCTGGAGCTTGGCTTCGAAGCGTTCGAACAGGGTGAAGGCGTCGGCGGTGCCGCCGGCAAATCCGGCGATGACTTTGTCGTCATAGAGGCGGCGCACCTTGCGGGCGTTGCCTTTCATGATGGTGTTCCCCATGGAGACCTGCCCGTCACCGCCGATGACGACTTTGCCGTTGCGTCGGCAGGAGAGAATGGTTGTACCGCGATATTGTTCCACGTGTGCCTCTGCATTTTGAATCTCAGAAGCACTAAGTGTGGTCGAAGGAGCTGGATTTCAACTTTGCGGGTGCGGCTTTATACTCCGCGCCTTCTTCTGAGGTATTTCGAGGATCGCCTGTGGCCCGTATCAAGCGCCGTTATTACACGCTGATTTTTGCGTTATTCATGTCATTTTTCATGTCGACAATGATGTCGGCGGTGATCACGGTGGTGAACACGGGCCTGACCGAGGGGTTCTTCGGCCGTTGGCTGCATGCGGGGCTGGTGGCGTGGGTGATCGCGTTTCCGCTGGTGTCGGTGATTGCGCCGGTGGCGCACTGGATTACGCGCAAGTTGGTGGAAACCGAGTAGCCCCTCTTTTCCGATAGATCAGCCCAATGCAGCCATCGTTTGGGCTGAGTCGGGGCGAAGGTGCCGCTAGCGGCACCGCCATCTCAGTCAATAAAAACCTATCCCTTCGCCGGCCGCTTCAACATCAGCGGCATCAGGCTGTGCTCCGCTAGGATGCCGCGCGCCTTGGCAGCTTTGGAGCGGCTGGTATACGGGCCGACAAGCACCCGGTGCCAGGTGCCGCGGCTGTCGCTGGCGGTTTCCACTTTCACGTCCAGATTGGCGAGCATCAGCTGCGCGCGCAGGCGTTCGGCTTCAGTTTTGTCGCGGAAGCTCGCGGCCTGGAGGATGTAGACCAGATTGGAGCCGGGGTCGCTGTGATCGACGGTCTGCTCAGAATCGCCTTTATCCGACTCCCGCACCCGCACTTTGCGCTCCCTGGGCTTCTCCACCTTCACTTCGTTTTCTTCCAGCAGCTTATAGAAATCAAAGCGGGGCTTGGCCTCTGTGGGCGCACTCTTGCTGGCGGCGGGTTTGTCCGCCTCGGCGGTCACCTTGCCCTGTTCGGTCCTGATATTGTCGAGCAGGAAAATGAACACGGCAAAGCCGCCGACGAAGTTGCCGAGCACAAACCAGACCCAGGCGGGTTTGCCGGTGGATTGCTTGCGGCGGGTATTGCGGCGGGCCATGGGCGGGTTCTCTCTGACTGCGTTATCTAGATTTAAGCGGGCGGGAAATTGTAACCCCTGCGGGCCGGGCTGTCCGCCGCGGGACATGCATCAGGACAGTTCCTGCGCATCCATATCCACCGCCCAGCGCAGGCGGCGATTTTTATTGCCCTCCGCCCAGGCGCAGAAGCGAGCCAGCATCTGCTGCAGTAACCCGCGCTTTTCCGCAGTAATCTGCAGATAGAAACGGAAGCGGCCGGATTTGCGTTCCAGCAGCGCCGGCACCGGACCGAGATACTGCAGCTGGGGCGAGGGCGGGGCGAGAGCCTCCAGGTAATGACGGGCATTGGTGAGGAATTCCTCCGCCCAGCGCGCCTCCTCGCATTCGGCACGCACCAGCGCCATAGCCCGGATCGGTGGTAACTGGGTAAGTGCGCGCTCCTCCAGTAACTGGCGGGCGAATGCGCCGTATCCTTTGTTGAGCAGCAACTGCAGCATCGGGTGCTCCGGATAGCGGCTCTGCAGCAGCACATGGCCCGCAAGGTCGCCGCGCCCGGCACGGCCGGCCACCTGTTCCAGTAACTGCCCCATGCGCTCCGGCGCGCGGAAGTCGGCGCTGAACAATCCCCCGTCCGCATCCTGGATCACCACCAGCGTCACCCTCGGGAGATGGTGGCCCTTGGCCAGCATCTGGGTACCCAGTAGCAGGCAGGGCTCGCCGTTGCGCGCCGGCTCCAGCAACCGGTCCAGCGCCTGCTTGCTGGACGTGGTATCTCGATCGACGCGGATCACCGGAAATTGATTGAAGGTGTGGGCAAGGAAGTCCTCACTGCGCTCGGTGCCGGCACCCAGGGCGTTCAGATTGCGACTGTGGCACTGAGGACAGCTGTGCACTTCACGCATACGGTAATCGCAGTGGTGACAGCGGAGGTGACGCTGGCGTCGGTGCAGGGTGAGCTTGCTGGAACAGTGGGGGCAATCCGCGAGCCAGCCACAGTCATCGCAGGTCAGTGCCGGGGCATAACCGCGACGATTGATGAATACCAGCACCTGCTCGCCACGGCCCAGGGTCTCGCCGATATGGCGCAGTACCTGAGGCGCAAAGCCTTCCTGTAATTGCTGGTGCAGGGTCGGCACCAGGCTGATCTGCGGCGGGCGCGCATTGCCGGCACGGTGGCGCAGATGCAGGTGCTGATAGCGCCCGCTCAAGGCATTGTGCAGGCTCTCCAGCGACGGTGTCGCCGACCCCAGCATTACCGGCACCCCGGCCCTCTTCGCCAGTACCACGGAGAGATCCCGCGCGGAATAACGCACGCCGTCCTGTTGCTTGAAGGAGCCGTCGTGCTCCTCGTCCACCAGGATCACCCCCAGCCGGGGCAACGGGGTGAAAATAGCGGAGCGGGTACCGATCACGATATCCGCCACCCCACTGGCCGCGGACAGCCAGGCGCGGGCGCGCTCACCATCGGCGAGACCCGAGTGCAGGGCAGCGATGCGAAAGTCGGGAAAGCGCGCGGCGATGCGGCGCAGGGTCTGCGGGGTGAGCCCGATCTCCGGTACTAGTAGTAGCGCCTGCTTACCTTCGCGCAGGGCGCGCTCCATCAGGCGCAGATAGACCTCGGTTTTGCCGCTGCCGGTGGTGCCCTCCAGCAGCGAGGCACTGAAGCTGCCGAAACGAATCGCATCGATCGCCTGTTGCTGCTCGTCATTGAGGTCCGGGGCCGGCTTCGGCTCCGCGTTTTCTATTGGCGGCGGTGCGGTAGGGCCGGACACCCAGCGCGCCAGTCCACGCTCGATCAACGCTTTACAGACGGTACTGTTGAGGCCGCGGGCATTCAGTGCGGTGCGGCTCTGGCGGCCGCAACTCAACAACAATTGCAGCAGTGCCTGCTGTTTCTTTGCCCGCGCCAGTGCGGTTTCCGGCAGCCCCTTACCCTCGGTGGTGAGCTCCAGCCACTGCTCGGCCCAGTAATCCGCCGGTTTGCCCTTGCGCAGAGCCACCGGCAACGCCGCGGCATACAGTTCTCCCGCCGGCGCCTGATAGTAGTCGGCTGCCCACTGCAGAAATTGACGGCTGCGCTGATCAAATACGGGGTGGCTGTCGATACGCTCGAGCGCCGGCTTGAGTTCATCAAACGGTGAGTCGTCGACCACATCCACCAGTACCGCCACCAGACTGCGCTTGCCAAACGGCACCCAGAAACGCTGGCCGGGACGACAATCCTCGCTCGTCATGCCCGCGGGCGGCAGATAGTCGAACAGGCGGCGCAGGGGGACCGGCACAGCGACACGCAGAATCGCGCGCTGGCGAACTTCGCGGGCGGCGCGCTCTTGCTGCTCCTGCCCCCCGGCCGCGTGAAATACTTCCTGTGGCGCCAAATTACCCCCAATACCCTGTGCCGCCGGAGATGGCATCGTTGTCCGGTGTGATGCTTTAAATGAGATGCTTTGCGAAAAGACCCGGTAAAAAGACCCGCTAGTTTACCGACTGGGGCCAGTGGTTACAGCCGCCGTGATCAATCCCGCGGCAACAAGCCCGTCTCCTGCTCCGCACCCGCACCGATCACAACGCAAGCAGAATGTGGCACAGGCGGAAGTTGGCGCGAATTCCCCCGTCAAAGTCGAGATACCCATTGAACACTCTAAAATTTAAAGTACTCTACAACCATAACTCTAAAAAATAGAGTTGATGCCAAGGGAACGGGAAAGGATCAGCACTCGACGCCGCCGCACAGGCGCCGCCCCCAGCGACACCTGACCCGATCCCATACCCCACCGCACGAGGGAACCGTGACCATGACCGACGTCAACAAACTGCAAAGCGACCTGGACTATATCAGCAACACCCTGCGGGAGGATGCCACCGCCGGCGGTATCCCGACACTGTACTTCCTGTGGGCCGGGCTGATCGCTGTCGGCTTCAGCCTGCCGGATCTGGCACCCCGAGTAGCCGGGATCTACTGGCTGGTGGCGGGTATCGGCGGCGGCCTGTTCAGTTGGTGGCTGGGCGATCGCCAGAACCGTCGTTGGGGCGTGAAAAATTCGCACCTGGCCAAACGCTACGCACTCCACTGGGGCCTGATGGGCGCCGCGTTCCTGCTGTGTTTCCTGCCCCTGCTGCTGGGGCGCGTATCGCCAGCCATGGGCGGTGCCAACTTCCTGCTGGTGACCGGGATCGGCTACGGTCTGGCCGGGGTCCATCTGGAACGCCCCCTGTTATGGTGCGGCCTGCTGATGCTGGTCGCCTACGGCGTCATGGTACTGCTGATGCCCCCTTATACCTGGACCCTGACCGGAATCACCGTGGGACTGTCGCTGCTGTGGGCCGGGATCAGCCGCCGCACCGCAATCAAGGCGGGCCGCGAACAATGAAGGCGCTGGCATCCCTGGATCCGCTGCTGGAACACCGGTTCCGCCTGGGCACCTGCGTGCTGCTGAGGAAGCACGGCGAATTGACCTTTACGCGGCTGAAATCACTACTGCGGGCCACCGACGGCAACCTCGGTGCTCAGCTGCGCAAACTGGAAGAGCAGGAATACCTGCAGTCGCGCAAAGATTTTGTTGAGCGCAAACCGACCACCTGGTATCAGCTCACCGCCACCGGCAGTGCCGCGCTGGAAGCACATCTGGCCGCACTGCAAAGCCTGATCGACGCCAGTGGAGACAACGTCTGAGGACGAGCACGCCGGCGGTGGAATCTGTGACGCTACGGGCGCAATTCCGCTTGCGTCAGGAGGCTAATCTGATAGTATGCGCCGACTTTTTAAACAGCCCGGGGAGCGATCCCCTGAACCAATGACGATCCCGTGCTCAGCAAACGACTGGGTGGCGGTGTCGAGTAGAGGCCATCATGAAGACCGATATCCATCCGAAGTACACCGAGATCAAAGCGACCTGCTCCTGCGGCAACGTATTCCAGACCGCTTCCACTCTGGGCAAAGACATCCAGCTGGACGTGTGCTCCAACTGTCACCCGTTCTACACCGGCAAGCAGCGCGAAGCGAGCACCGGCGGCCGCGTAGACCGCTTCAAGAAGCGTTTCGGCAGCCGTATTTCCAAGTAATTGGACAAGATGCGCACACCGCAGCGGCTTTCACCGGTTTGGTGACAAACGCTGCTACGGTGACAAAAAAGACGCCCTGGGCTTCCCTCGGCGTCTTTTTTTGTGCCCTCATTTTATTGCTGGGGCCGCTCGCAGCGGCCGCCCGCGCGGACTGCGTACTGGGCCCGGCGGACGACCTCGCTGCGCTGGCAAAGGTGGTGGATGGCGATACCGTACACCTGAAAGACGGTCGCAAGGTACGTCTGATCGGCGTCAACACCCCGGAACTGGCCCACAGCGGCCGCCCCGCGCAGCCGCTTGCAGAAGAGGCGCGGGAGTTTACCCAGCGCTTTCTCGCCGGCGGCGACGTGGAACTGGTTTACGACCGCGACCGCCGCGACAACCACGGCCGGGTACTGGCCCATGTCTACAACCACCGCGGTGACAGCCTGGAAGCCGCACTGCTGTCAGCCGGATTGGCCTTCCATATCGCCGTAGCGCCCAATTTTGCCCTCGCCGAATGCCTGGCCGAGCGCGAGAACGCCGCCCGCCAGCGCCACCGCGGCCTGTGGGCACCGGGGGTCTGGCCCACCCGACAGGCGAGGAATATCCGCCCCGGCGACGGCGGCTTTGTGCGTCTCAAGGGACGGGTGGAGAAAGTCGACCGCAACCGCTTCCTGTGGCTGGAACTGGATGGCCCGGTGGCCCTGCGCCTGGACCCGAAACGGGATTATGGCCACTTGGGCCGGCGCGATTGGCAAGGACGGGAAATAGTGGTGAAAGGGTGGCTGGTGGACCGCGGAGCGAAATACTCATCCCGATTTAAAAAAAATAAGCGATGGTTTATTGCTGTGGACTCTGAATTTACTGTTGAAATTAGTAGGGATTAACGGAATCGATCAGTTTTTGCACTTGTGAATTTCGAGTCGCCTCGGTTATCCTTCGCCCACCGCAGTTACCCTGCCCGGAGAAGGCAGCGGACAAGAAGTAATAACCTCCCACCCAGAGAAGATCGCGAGATGACCAAAGACCTGCGCCAGGCGGCGCTCGATTACCACGCCTTGCCGACACCGGGCAAATTATCGGTGGAACTCACAACCTCGGCCCAGACCCAGGAAGACCTGTCCCTGGCCTACAGCCCCGGGGTCGCGGAACCCGTGCGCGAAATCGCCAAGGACCCGGAAGCAGCCTATCTGTATACCGGCAAAGGCAACCTGGTGGCGGTGATCTCCAACGGCAGCGCCATTCTCGGCCTCGGCAATCTGGGGCCACTGGCCTCCAAGCCGGTGATGGAGGGCAAATCGCTGCTGTTCAAGCGTTTTGCCGACATCAACTCGGTGGATATCGAAGTCGAAGCCCCCAGCGCCGAGCGCTTTATCGAAACCGTCGCAGCCATTGCCAACACCTTTGGCGGTATCAACCTCGAAGACATCAAGGCGCCCGAGTGCTTTCATATTGAAGAGGCGCTGATTGAGCGCTGTTCGGTACCGGTTTTCCACGACGACCAGCACGGTACCGCCATCGTCACCGTGGCCGGCATGCTCAACGCGCTGGAAATCCAGGGCAAGGATATCCGCGACGCGCGTATCGTGTGCTTGGGTGCCGGCGCCGCCGCATCGGCCTGCTGCAAACTGCTGCTGGCCGCCGGCGCCAAGAAAGAGCAGATCACCATGCTCGACAGCCGCGGCGTAATCCACTCCGGGCGCAGCGACATCAATGCCTACAAGGGCGAGTGGGCGCGGGATACCGAGATGCGCACCCTGGACGACGCCATCGAGGGCGCCGACGTGTTCCTGGGCGTCTCCGGCCCGGACCTGCTGTCCGCGGAGCAGCTGGCACATATGGCGGACAAGCCGGTAGTCTTCGCCTGCTCCAACCCCAACCCGGAGATCTCCCCCGAGTTGGCCCACAGCGTGCGCGACGACCTGATAATGGCCACCGGCCGCTCGGACTACCCGAACCAGGTCAACAACGTGCTCTGCTTCCCGTTCATCTTCCGCGGTGCCTTGGACGTACGCGCCACTCGCATCAACGAAGATATGAAGCTGGCGGCGGTGGAAGCGATCCGCAAGATCGCCCGCGAGCCGGTGCCGGATTCCGTTCGCGCCGGTTACGGTGGCGTGGAAATGACATTCGGGGCCGAGTACATCCTGCCCAAGCCCACGGATCCGCGTCTCTTGCCAGAAGTGGCCTCGGCCGTGGCCCGCGCCGCGGTGGACAGCGGCTCCGCGTGCCTGCCGTATCCGGAGCACTATCCGTTGAAGGCGATTTAACCCTCCTGATTGAATAGTTCCCGTGCGCCCCCCGAGGCCCCGCCCTTACAACAGGTTCAAGGGCGGTGCCGCTACCGGGTATGGCTTTGTGAGACACGCCGTAAACCCATCCATGGGGGCTCGGCTGCGGCCGTCCTGGCCGCAGACGGTCTCACAAAGCCATACCCGGCATCGGCACCTTCACAGCAACTTCAATTAACTGAACACCCTCGCGCTTCACCGCAGACTTTCATACCATCCTTGAGCCACCCTCAAGCCCTCGCTAAACTGCCCCCATGTCCGAGCAAAGATGTCCCCTCCTATGAGTCACGTCTATGTGCTGGTGAACCAGCACCAGCAGTTTTTGAGCAAAAGCAACGAATGGATCGACGGCCGCGAGAACAACAAACTGTTCCGCACTGAACACAAAGACGTCGCCATCAACCAGATGTTCGAGGCCAACACCCGCAACGTGAGCCTGCGCATCGAACTGCTGGAGTGCGAGCTGGACGGCAAGAAACAGCCGCAGATTCCCGCCGAAGCGCTTAGCGAAGAACCCCTGCTGGCGGCCGCGGATGACCCTGCGAAAAACGCGCAGATCGAAGCATCCAGCGCCGGCGATCCGGACGAGCTGCCGCAGCCCGATCCCAGTGAAACGCCACCGCAGCACAACCCGGAGGTGAATCCGCAACCGGCACCGGAAGTGGAGCCCGACCCACAGCCGGAAATCGAACCGGATCAATATCCCGGCACGGCTCCAGAGGTGACGCCGGAACAGCCCCCCGAACAATCCTCGGAACCGCTGCCGGAATCCGCCACCAGCCAGGCCTGAGCCCCCTCAGAAAGCGAGCGGGCTTGAGATGTAGCCCTTGAGTTGTAACGGGGCGCCCCCATCTAGGCGGGATACCGCGGGCGGCGCTCACGCTCACAGGCGAAAGCCACCCCGCATCACCGGCTGCTCACAGGAGATACGAGTGCCCACCATCAACCTGACCGAGCTGGCCAAGCCGGAAGTCCTCACACTGCTGAAGGGCATTCGCCGCGGCATCGAAAAAGAAAGCCTGCGGGTGACCCCCGAGGGCGAACTGGCGCACAGTGAACACCCCACCGGGCTTGGCTCTGCGCTCACCCACGAGTGCATCACTACCGACTTCTCTGAAGCGCTGCTGGAATTCATCACTCCTCCGGTGGCAACTCCCGAGCAGGCGCTGGAAAAACTCGACCAGATCCATCGCTACACCTACAGCCAGATCGGCGACGAACGCCTGTGGGTCAACAGCATGCCCGGCCGCCTCGGCCGCGACGAAGACATTCCCGTCGGTGAGTACGGCAGCTCCCACAGCGGCACCATGAAAACCATCTATCGCCGCGGGCTTGGCCTGCGCTACGGCCGCGCCATGCAGACCATCGCCGGCATCCACTACAACTTCTCCCTGCCGGATACCTTCTGGCAGTGGCTGCAGGAGAAAGAAGGTAACAACGAAGCACTGGGCGACTTCAAAACCCGCCGCTACTTCGACCTGATCCGCAACTTCCGCCGCCACTACTGGCTGCTGATCTACCTGTTCGGCGCCGCCCCCGCCGTGTGCGGCACCTTTGTGCAGGACCGTGAGCACAAACTCGAACCATTCGACGGTGACGGCCGCAGCCTCTACGCCCCCCAGGCCACTTCCCTGCGTATGGGCGACCTCGGCTACACCAGCGACGCACAAAAATCCCTGATCGTCTGCTACAACGACCTGCCCAGCTACCTGACGACACTGTGCGCCGCCATCAGCAAACCTTACCCTCCGTACCACGAGCTGGGGGTCAAGGACGCCAACGGCGACTACCAGCAACTGTCCACCGGCCTGTTGCAGATCGAAAACGAATTCTATTCGCCAATTCGCCCCAAAAACCCCGCCGGTATGGGCGAAACTGCGCTCTCCGCCCTCGACGCCCGCGGTGTCGAATACATCGAAGTGCGCTGCCTCGACCTCAACCCCTTCGTGCCCCTCGGCCTCGAAGCCCCGCAGATGCGCTTTATCGACGCCTTCCTGCTGCACTGCCTGCTGAGCGACAGCCCCCTGTCCGACGATGCCGACTACCGCGCGATCCAGCAAAACCAGGAACGCATCGTCTATCGCGGCCGCGACCCGCAAGTGCAACTGATCCACAACGGCGGCGAGCGCAAACTCACCGACTGGGCCAACGACCTGCTGGACGAAATCACCCCCATCGCCAGACTGCTCGACGACGCCTGGGAAGAAAAAGAATACCAGCGCGCCGTCGACGCCCAGCGCGACAAAATCTCCGGCAAAACCCCCACCCCCGCCGCGCACATGCTGGCGGAAATGCACGAGCACGGGCAGACCTTCTTCCAGTGGGCCCAGGCCAAAGCGGAACAACACCGCCAGTACTTCCGCGAACGCCCGCTGAGCGATGTCGAACAGGCGGAATACCAGCAGCTGGCGAAAGAATCCCTGCAGAAACAGAAAGAAGTGGAGGCGGCGGATAGCGGCAGTTTTGAGGATTTTCTCGGGCAGTATTACGCGCAGTATGTTTTCTGTCAGAGAGGGCTCTAAAGCCTCCGAAACATCAACAGTCAGATGCGAAGGTGCTGATACCGGGTAGGCGCTTGCAAGACCGTCTGCGGCCAGGACGGCCGCAGCCGAGCCCCATGGATGGGTTCACGGCGTGTCTTGCAAGCGCCTACCCGGTAGCAGCACTGCCACCAGACCCGAAAGAAACCCAAGCCGATGAACTACCTAGCCCACTTACTGCTCTCCGGCCCCGATCCGGACTGGCAGCTGGGCGGATTACTGGGCGACTTTGTCAAAGGTCCCCTCAAAGGCGAGCGCCCGGAAGCCATCGAAGCCGGCATGCGCCTGCACCGCCGCATCGACCTGCTCAGCGACCGACACCCCGCCTTCATCGACGCCCTCACCCGGCTCGGCCCCCAATGGCGACGCCTCGGCGGCATCGGCCTCGACATCTGGTTCGATCACCTCCTCGCCAAAACCTGGCCCCAATGGCACCCGCAGACACTGGAAACCTTTACCCACCAATGCTGGTCCAACTTCCGCAATCGCCGCGAATACATCCCCGCCAACGCACAGGCATTTATTCAACGCGCAGAGCAATTTAAACTGCTGCCCGGCTACCGCGAGGTAGCCGTCATCCAGCGCACCCTGGAACGGGTCGGCAACCGACTGCGCCGGCCACACCCCCTGGAACAGTTAATACCCCTGTTTCAGGCCCACAACACCGCGCTGGAACAGGATTTTCAATCACTGTTTACGGACCTGTCGCAACAGGCCATCCTGTTCCGACAGGACTGTCTGCGACAAAACCGACTCCGACAGGATTACCCGGACAATAATTCATGACCCTGCCCAACCCGCGTACCACCTTTCTGCTCACCTTTATCGCCGTGATCGTCATTCTCGGCACCGCGTTCTATCTCGAATACGTGCAGGGGCTTGAACCCTGTCCGCTGTGTATCACCCAGCGCGTCATGTTCCTGGGCGTAGGTCTCGTCTCCCTGATCGCCTTCCTGCACAGCCCCGGCAAGATCGGACGCCGGGTTTACGGCCTGTTGGTCTCCCTGTGGGCCCTCGGTGGCCTCTACTTCGCCGGCCGCCAGTTGTGGCTGCAGAGCCTGCCCGAAGACCAGGTGCCCCTGTGCGGCCCCGGCATCACCTACATGGTGGAAGTCTTCCCCATGTCCGAAGTGATCAAAACCCTGCTCACCGGTGACGGCAACTGTGCGGAAGTGAAATGGACCCTGCTCGGCCTCTCAATCCCCGGCTGGGCCGCGGTGTGCTTCGCCGGCCTGATCCTGTTCGGCATCTGGCAGGCATTCCGCAAACACCCACAGTGATGTCATTGAAATCCGCCGCCCAGTGGCTGGGCGGCGCCGCGCTGTTACTGCTGTGCGAATTGATCGGCCGCGCTCTGGTAGACCTGCTTTCCCTGCCCATCCCAGGTTCCGTGGTGGGCATGGTATTGTTGCTTGTAGGGCTTCTCATATACGGCGAAGTCCCCAGCGGCCTGGCGCGTGTCAGCGAACTCCTGTTGCGCTTTCTGGTATTGATCTTTTTACCCGCCTCCGTGGGCATCTATTTTCTGCGCGACCTCTCTCCCCGCGACTGGATCGTACTGATGACAGCGATGGTCATCGGTACCCTGATCAGCCTGACGCTCACCGCACTGCTGCTGAACCGGTTGATCCAACGCAGCAACGGCAGACAACAGCGGGAGCAGGGCAATGGCTGATTGGCTGACACAGCTTCGTACCCTGCTCGAGAGTATTGCGACACCGTTGTCACTGTCTCACCCACTGGTGATACTGCCACTGAATGTGCTCGCCTTCTGGCTCGGGCTCAGACTCTACCGCCGCACCGGTACACCGCTGCTGCATCCCATCGTCGGCGCCAGTCTGCTGGTGCTCGCAGCGCTGTTGATACTGGATATCGATTACGCGAATTACCAGCGGGGCAGTGGCGCACTCTACCTGCTGCTGGGGCCTGCGGTGGTGGCACTCGCCATCCCCCTGAAGCAGAATCTGACCATGATCCGCAGGGTCGGCTGGCCGCTGATGCTGGGCCTGCTGGTGGGTGCGGTCCTGGCGCCGCTGGTGGCGGTCGTAATCGCCCTGGCACTGGGCGGCGGCCGCACCGTGTTGCTGGCCCTGACCACCAAATCTGTCACCACGCCGGTGGCGCTGGCACTGGCGCAGGAAATGCAGTCCGTGCAGAGCCTCACAGCCGGCGTGGTGGCCATAACCGGGATTATCGGCGCGGTCTTTGGGCCCGGATTGTTGAAGAAACTGCAGATTACCGATGAACGGGTGGTCGGGTTCGCCCTGGGAGTAAACGCGCACGCCATCGGCACCGTGCGTGCGCTGGAGATCAGTGCCCTGTGCGGCGCCTTTTCTGCGTTGGCCATGGGGCTGTGCGGTGCGCTCACCGCGCTACTACTGCCTCTGTTGCTGGCGACCTGATCGCATTTTCGTAAAAGTTGGCGTACAAAGTTCGTGCATGGAGTTGTGCGGCACTTGCCGATGGCGGAGGAAGCTTCTATCTTCTGAAGAGTCCTTTATCAAAATCCGCCGAATCTGAATCAGCCAAGATGTAACAAAAGGAAACTTGGAGATGCTGGAAAACTGTAAAAATGCCCGGGAGCGCTGGGGTGGTGTCAGCGAGATCATCGATCGCTGGCTACATGCCCGCCAGTTACTGCTGGTAAGCTTCTGTGGACTGTCGGAAAAGAAAACCTTTGCCGACGACGACAAAGAGTCAGAGACCAGCCTGCGCGAGCTGTGTCAGAAGCTGGTGGACTACGTTTCCGCCGGCCACTTCGAAATCTACGACCAACTGATCCAGGAAGGACAGGCGTTCAAAGATACCGAAGGGTTGCAGGAAGCCAAAGGCCTGTACCGGGAAATCGACGCCACCACCGATATCTGCGTCGACTTCAATGACAAATACCTGGAAACCGATGACCTCAGCACTCTGGTAGAAGACCTGTCGGAATTGGGTGAAGCGTTGGAAACCCGCTTCAGCGCGGAAGATCGCATGATCGACACCCTGCACAATGCGCACAAGAATCAGCTCGCCTGATGCGCAGCAGCACAGACGGTGAGAAAATCACCATCTAGAAACAAAAAAGGGGCCCGCGGCCCCTTTTTTGATGCTTGCAGAGAAAACGCTTACTCGGTTTCGGTCTGCTCTTCCTCAACCGCTTCCTCTTCTGCCGCCGGCTCGTCGTCACTGACGTTCGCCTTGTGCAGTTCCACCTCGAAGATCAGGGTGGAATTGGGGCCGATCAGACCGCCTGCGCCGCCGGGGCCGTATGCCAGGTCAGAAGGAATATAAAGCTCCCACTTGGCGCCTTCCTTCATCAGCTGCAGCGCTTCGGTCCAGCCCTTGATCACACCGCCCACCGGGAATTGTACCGGCTTGCCATTTTTATAGGAGCTGTCGAATTCGGTTCCGTCGATCAGGGTACCCTTGTAGTCGACTTCCACTACACTCTCTGCGGTGGGACGCTCGCCGGAGCCCTCGGTAATCACCTTGTACTGCAGGCCGGAGTCGGTGGTCTGAACACCTTCTTTCTTGGCGTTCTCTTCCAGGAACTTCTTACCTTCTTCCAGGTTTTTATTCGCCGACTGTTCGAATTCCTGTTCCTGCTTGGCCATCATTTCTTTCTGCTTGGCCTGCATGTTTTCCTGGAAAACGGAGATTACCTGCTTCTTCTCGTCTTCACTGAGGCGCGACTCGCGCTCATTGGCGACATCATTCAGGGCCATGGCAACGATCTTGGGATCGAGGGCAACGTCCTGGGACTTCAGGCGAGTGGCCATATCTTCGGCAATGATGTAGCTGACTTTCTGCTCCTGGGTCTCCAGCTTGATATCCGCACTCTCGGCAGATTCCTGTTTGTTACAGCCGACCAGCGCGATGCCCAGTGCAACCGCAGCAGCCAAAGAAGTTTTTTTCATGAGAATTGTCTCTTTATTTCCGTGATGCATTGTTTCAGTTCGGGGTTTCAGTTCGGGCAGGGCGTCAGACCCCCCACCTGCCGTCGTACGCGTTGTACACCCAGATTCGCTCGCGCTTTGTGCTACAGATCACAGTTGAGTACTCGTCACTGCGCAATTCATGCCGGGCCAGCAGCGCTCAAGTCTAACCCATGGTGCACCCCGGTGCACAAGGGAGGGCACTGAGACGCGTAAACAACAGCCGAGTTCCGTTGGTGCAACGATCGATTGACAGCGATAAACAGCGGCTGGAAATGCAAAAAAAGCGCTGTGGGCAGGGATGCACTTCATAAATAACAGCGCTATTATCAGCGTTCAATCCGCGATATTTTCACTCCGCAGAGAGGTGGAACTGCAGGTGAGTTATCCGGCAATCGACCACTTCGAACAGCAACTTCAGGATTTTGACTCATGGCCGCCAAACGCAAATCCGTAGACTCCGTCGCCGATCTGGAAAAACAGATCGACAAGCTGACCACGCAACTCGACAAGGCCCGGGCCAAAGCCGTCGCTGATGCCGGTAAAGCCGTGCAGAAGGCAACCAAGGCACAGGCCGGCGCACAAACCAAACTGAAGAAAGCCAAAGACAAGCTGGCCAAAGCCCGCACCGCCGTCGGCAAAGCCAAAACCCCAGCGGCGAAAAAGACCGCTACCAAGCGGGTAGACACCGCCAAATCCGAGGTCACTAAGCTGGACAAAGCGGCACAGCAGGCAAGCGATGCCTTGCGCGAAGCCAAAGCCGCGGAGGCCGCTGCCAAACAGGCGGAAAAAGCCGCCAAGACCATTGAAAAAGCCGCAAAAGCGGCCACCAGAAAAGTGCTTGCGGCCAACAAGCCAAAGAAGAAAAAAGCGGCAAGCAAGACTACCGCGAGCAAGCCGGCCACCACGAAGAAGGCAGCAAGCAAAAAGGCCGCCAGCGCCAAGGCAACGCCCAAAAAGGCTACCGCCAAGAAGACAGCCGCCAGGAAATCTGCGGTAAGCAAATCTGGCGAAACCAAGACGGCCGCAAAAACCACAGCCAAGAAAGCAGCGACTAAAAAGGCGGCCGCAAACAAAGCTACAACGCCCAGATCCAGTGCCAAGCCCGCCACCAAAAAAGCGGCAGAAAAGCCAACAGCAGCGGCAAAAGCCAATGGCAGTAAGCCAGTGGCATCGACCAAACCGAAAGCGCCGGAGAGCAAACCCACTCCCCAGCCAGAACCCAAGGCTCAGTCGGAAGTAAAACCGACACCGGTCGCCGCCACATCGTCACAGCCGGTAATGGATAAAATGACCAATCCGGAGTCCACGCCAAAACCCATGGTGCCCGAGGCGAGTCCTTCTGCGGTAACCCCGGTTACGCCGACTATCACTCCCAGCACACCGGCCAAGAGTTTGTTTGCCACTGAGGAAAATCCGCACTACGGTCCCGAAGAGCACAAACACAAGCACTGAGTGCGATCAGTCGGCGGCACCTTCCGGGTGACCGCCGCTTTCGCCCCTTATGGCGCCATTCATGCTGCTCGCGCTGTCACGATACACCGAGTTTGCCTTATTGCCCGCGCTATAGGCATTGATCAGGCCCGCCCAGCGGGCCTGATCTTTTTGCAACAGTCCATACTGTTGCCCTGCGAGAGCCAATGCCGAGCGGTCTCCCGGCCAGTTCTCACCACCCAGCTTCCACAGTGCCGCCAACTGGCGCTGCTCCATTCGCAACTCACAGCGCTTGCACCACTCGTATATCCCCAGCTTCTTGTTCAAGCGCCCCAGTAGCCGCCGCATTCGCCGCATGCTGTTGATCATCCGCCGTCGCGGCGCCAGGCCGCGGTCTGCCACCCGCCAGCTCTCCTCGCTGAGCTGCCGCCCACAGGCGCTGATATAACTGGCCCACAGCAACAGGCAAACATCCGCACCTTTGCGATCCTGGCATTCAAGTAGAAAATCAGCCACCTGGGGCTGGGCATAAAAATCGAGGCTGAAGTCCCACAGCGGGTTTTCCAGCGATTTTTTTCCCGATGGCTGTTTTCCCGGTGAGTTGGCGGGCGATGATGGAGGTGCGGTTTCTGTCACGATAGAATCCCGGCGACTTGTTGCGTCGATAGCCTAGTTTAGGCAGGACAAACGCGAAATGGGAGCGCGCGTTCCCACCGATGAGATATATAGAGGTTTTCTTTGATCAATCTGCAAGGCGTCTCCCTGCAAGTGGGCGGACGCGATCTGTTGCGCAATGCCAATTGCCGTATTTTCCCCGGCCATAAGGTGGGGGTTATCGGTGCCAATGGTTGTGGCAAATCGACCCTGTTCAAGCTGCTGCTCAAGCAACTGGACAGCGATGCCGGCAGTATCGAGGTCCCCGCCGGCTGGGAAATCGCGCACATGGCTCAGGAAGTGGCCGCCAGCGATCAGAGCGCGCTGGACTATGTCCTCGACGGCGATCACCGCCTGCGCGCGTTGCAGCGCGATCTGGATACCGCCGAAGCCGATGGCGCCGACGGCAAACGTATTGCGGAATTGCACGAGCATATGGCCACTATCGATGGTTACAGCGGGCCCGCACGGGCAGCGCAATTGCTCGATGGTCTCGGCTTTTCCCACGACGAGCAACAGCGCCCGGTGAAAAGCTTTTCCGGTGGCTGGCGGATCCGTCTGAATCTCGCCCGCGCACTGATGTGCCCGGCGGACCTGATGCTGCTGGACGAGCCCACCAACCACCTGGACCTGGATGCCACCCTGTGGCTGGAACAGTGGCTACAGCGCTTTCCCGGTACATTGCTGATCATCTCCCACGACCGCGACTTCCTGGATGCGGTGGTGGATGGCATCGTCAGTTTCGAGCATCAGGAGCTGGTGCTGTACAGCGGCAACTACACCGCGTTTGAACGCACCCGGGCCGAGCGACTGGCACAACAGCAGATCGAGTACGAAAAGCAACAGGCGCAACGCGCGCACATGGAAGACTTCGTGCGCCGCTTCCGGGCCAAGGCCACCAAGGCCAAGCAGGCCCAGAGCCGTCTCAAGGCCCTGGATCGGATGGCGCAGATCGCCCCGGCCCATGTGGACTCCCCGTTCCGTTTTCGCCTGCCGTGCGCAGACAAAGTATCCAATCCGCTGATCGATCTGCGCGAGGCGGAGATCGGCTATCCGGGAAAGGCGGTACTGCACAAAGTTCAGCTGGGCATCCAGCCCGGACGCCGCATCGGCCTGCTGGGCCCTAACGGCGCCGGCAAGTCGTCGCTGATCAAAACCCTCGCCGGCGAACTGGCACCGCTCACCGGCGAGCGTCAGTGCGGCGAGCACCTGCGTATCGGCTATTTCGCCCAGCATCAGCTGGAGGCCCTGGACAGCAAAGCGTCCCCCATGCTGCACGTGCAACGGCTGTCCCCGGACGCCAGCGAGCAGGAAGTGCGGGACTTTCTCGGCGGCTACGGGTTTGTCGGAGATCGCGTGTTTGAGGCCGTAGGGGGCTTTTCCGGCGGCGAGAAGGCGCGGGTGGCGCTGGCACTGCTCGCATGGCAGAAACCCAACCTGCTGTTGCTGGATGAGCCCACCAACCACCTGGACCTGGAGATGCGCCACGCGCTGACCCTGGCGCTGGCGGAATTCCCCGGCGCGGTGATCCTGGTATCCCACGATCGCCACCTGCTGGCCAACACCACGGATGAATTCATTCTCGTAGCCGAAGGGCGCGCCGAGCTCTACGACGGCGACCTGGAGGACTACAAGCAGTGGCTGCTCAACTTCAACCGCGATAAAAAACGCCGGGAGGAAAGCGACACAGCGGCGGCCTCACAAGCGCAACCGGTAGAAGATAAAAAGACCCAGCGTCGCGCGGCTGCCGCACTGCGGGAACAGCTGAAACCGCTCACCAACCGCCTCAAGACCATCGAGCGCGACATGGCCAAAGCGGAAAAGACGGTGGCGGAGGTAGAGGAAAGGCTCGCCGACGAAGGCCTCTACGAAGGCGGCCAGCAAGACGAAATTGCACGCCTTACCCAGGTTCAGGGACAGGCGCGCGCCACATTGGACGAACTGGAAATGGAGTGGCTGGAAGTTTCCGAACAGTTGGAAGAAGCGCGCGGCGGCTGACACCGCGTCATTTTCATTCCGTGTAACGGTCTATGCGGTTTGCCCGCTTACTTAACGAAGTCCGCCGGATCGTAACCCTCACGCGGGCAACCGTCTTCGTTCACCGCCATGCCCATGGGAGTGTTCGGGCACTGGTCGAGGTAATCCGGAATACCGTCGCCGTCGCTATCGAGCGGGCAGCCGCGCTGGTCCACATCGATGCCGACCGGCGTCTGCGGACACTGATCCACATTGCTGTAAATACCATCACCATCCCAATCCCGCGGCTCCACCTCATCCTGCCACTGATAGCCGATGGCGAAGCTCACAAAACTGTCCAGGCCGCCTTCCTCAACGCCCTGGAATCCCCGCACATCCCCTCGCACCTGCCAGCGCGGCGCCAGTTCATATTTGACGCCGACGCCAAAGTTGACCATGGTTTGACGGCGGTGCCAGGAATCCGGGTAATCCCTGCGGTCGAAATTGTCTTCGTCGAGATAGCGATGGTTATCCTGGTTCACGCGCAATTCACCAGCGCCCACCACCACATAGGGCTGCCACTCCGGCACGCCGCAGAAACGCCCGGCAAACTGGAACAGCAGGTCGAAGTGGTAGTTTTCCACATCAACCTTCTGCCGGGTGCCGCCGACGTCGACACTGAAGTAGTCGTACACGCCTTCAATGGCCCAGCGATCGGTCAGGTTGTAGCCAAAGCCGATACCGCCACCGGGGCCGTCGTCGAGGTCGTAGTCGAAATAGGGGGTGCCATCGAGGCGTTTGTCGTCAAACCAGTACTGACCGCCGTTCAAATAGACGGTGAGCGTGCCCTCGCTGTCCGCCAGTGCAGGCGCTGTGGGAGCGAGGACGAGAAAGACGATAGCGGTTAACGCGCCCCTGACAGGGAAGAAGGTGCGGCTTTTTGTCATTGTTGCTCCGGAGTATCCGTTTACCGGCGGTAGTTCAGAAGATAGCACAGCGGGGCCTACACCCACTGTGCGGTGCTCTTCTTAAACTTTTTTGTACAAAAGATCCCACACACCGTGGCCGAGGCGCTCACCGCGACGTTCAAATTTGGTCTGCGGGCGGAATTCCGGACGCGGGGCGTAGTTTCCTTTGCCGGCGGTATTTTCCAGCATGTCTTCCGCTTCCAGGACTTCGAGCATGTGCTCGGCGTAGTTTTCCCAGTCGGTGGCCATGTGCATGAGACCGCCGGGTTTGAGTTTGCTGCACAGCAGTTTCACAAACTCGGGTTGTACGATACGACGCTTGTGGTGTTTCTTCTTGTGCCAGGGGTCGGGGAAGTACAGCTGGAAGCGGTCGAGGCTGGCGTCGGCGATACAGTCGTTCAGGACGTCGACGGCGTCGGCCATGTAGACGCGCAGGTTTTTGATGTCGTCTTTGCCGGCGTTGTTGATCAGGCGACCGACGCCGGGGGGATGGACTTCGATGCCGATAAAGTCTTTGTCGGTTTCGGCCTGGGCCATCTGCAGCAGGGAGTCGCCCATGCCGAAACCGATTTCCAGTACCAGTGGTGCTTGGCGGCCGAAGACTTCTTTGGGGTCGATGGGGCCATCAAACAGGGACAGGCCCAGGGGCCCCCAGTAATTGTCGAACGCGCGGCGCTGGCCTTCGGTCATGCGTCCGGCGCGGATCACGTAACTGCGGATGGATTTCTTTTTGTATTCGGTGCGGTAGGGGAAGTCTTCTTCCTCGCCGCCCTGATCGTTGGTGGGTTCTTCTTGCATCGTCTACCTCTGTGCTACCTCCACACTTTTGGGTGCTCCGTAGCTGGTGCTGGGGCGGCCGAGCACCGGGTATGGGTTTTCAGAACCGCGGTGAACCCATCCCTGGGCGCTGCGGCGCAAACATCCTGTTTGCGACGCTTCTGAAAACCCATCCCCGGCACTCGACCTTCGATTCTGGGTTCGGCGTATTTTATTACCGCCGTGTGCTTATTTGGTGTAACTGAGGGCGGCGATAAATAACGCTATCCAGCCGCCGATCATCAGGGTGCCGCCCAGGGGCGTGATCGGCCCCAGGATTCTCGGGCCGCCGAATGTCAGACCGTAGAGGCTGCCGGAAAAAAACAGGATACCGACCGCAAACAGCGCACCACTGACAATCAGGGAAGTTTTTGCGCCAAGCTGATGGATCAACATTGCAACGGCGATAAGCGCCAGCGCGTGGATCATCTGGTAATGCACACCGGTTTTATAGGCTTCCAGCAGGTTTTCCGCGACTTTGTTACGCAGGCCGTGGGCGCCAAAGGCACCGAGAACGACACCGGTGCCACCGAAAAATGCGGCGAGTAATAAATACAATTTAGCCATCAGCTATTTCCTTACCAATCGGCTTACGAAGTAAAACAGTTCAATGCGAAGGGGAGGTGCCGGGGATGGGTTTTCGGAAGCGTCGCAAACAGGATGTTTGCGCCGCAGCGCCCAGGGATGGGTTCACCGCGGTTCCGAAAACCCATACCCGGTGCCTTCCCGCCACTGAAAGAAATTCAAAGCGGAAACCACCAGGCTCAAACGACACTTCAGATACGAAAAAACCGCGCCATAAGCGCGGTTCTCGAGTCCGGTGTGGTTAGAAGGCGAATCAGGCCTCCATTGCCACCCGGACTTTTTTCATGGCGTTCTTTTCCAGCTGGCGGATACGCTCAGCGGAAACACCGTACTTGTCCGCCAACTCATGCAGAGTTGCCTTGGACTCACTCAACCAGCGCGCTTCAATGATATCGCGGCTGCGGTCATCCAGCTTCTCCATCGCCACCGTCAGATTATTGACGCTGGTTTCCTGCCAGTTGTCCTGCTCCAGGGTTGCCGCCGGATCGTAACGGCGATCTTCCAGGTAGTGCGCCGGCGCCTGCCAGGCAGAATCGTCATCATCATCTGCACCGGCATCGAACGCCGCATCGTGCGCAGACAGACGGCCCTCCATATCGTGCACATGCTGCACATCGACATTGAGTTCTTCCGCAACACGCTTGGCTTCCGCGTTGGTCAGCCACGCCAGCTTCTTCTTCTGGCCACGCAGATTGAAGAACAGCTTGCGCTGCGCCTTGGTGGTCGCGATCTTCACGATGCGCCAGTTGCGCAGGATAAACTCGTGAATCTCCGCCTTGATCCAGTGCACCGCAAAGGACACCAGACGGACACCCTTCTCAGGATTGAAACGCTTCACCGCCTTCATCAGACCCACGTTACCTTCCTGGATCAGGTCGCCCTGATTCAGACCGTAACCGGAGTAGGACTTGGCGATGTGCACCACAAAACGCAGGTGCGACATGACCAGCTGACGGGCAGCGTCGAGGTCTTCGTGATAATAGAGGTCCTCCGCCAGTTTCTTCTCTTCCTCGGCGGAAAGGACATCAAAGCCGCTGACTGTCTGGATGTAGGCGTTTAGGTTAGCGCCCGGAGACAGCGTGTGCATCGGCTGTAAACTGGTTCCCATTCAGGTCTCTCCTCAAAACTCTTGTTTGCCCCGTACTGCAGCAGCGCGCTGCGATTCCAGCCCGATGGCCTGGTCGGCGGCAGTGGCGTCAAACCGGCCCATAAGCGGCACCGGAACACCAAGTTGGCGAACAGTGTAGCACTCGCAGTCGGAAATGGAAGCCCACGAGCAGACACCACACAAACCGCGCCAGCCCTTGCAATACGGGCAATTAGAGCAGTTATCCACAGGGAAAGTTCCGGGCGGGGAGAGGGCTTTACAAATCTTGATTGACTTATTGGTCAATTTTAGATTGAAGGGCCAGATCTGCGCCCCGGGATAGTGGATGCGCTGCGCTTATCCACCCTACGGATTTCTCGAAACACCCATGGTTTATGCGAAGGGGGCGCGGTCGGGTACAGCTTTTCAGGAGCGTCGCAAACAGGATGTTTGCGCCGCAGCTTACATGGATGTATTCACAGCGGTCCTGAAAAGCTGTACCCGACCGCGGCCCCGCCAAGAAATGGCTTCAATGCGACGGCAGGCTCTGCGAGCGCTGGATCCCGGCTCAAGGCCGGGATGACGAAGGGATGGTAGGGAAGGGAGCGAATCAGCGTGGCTGGATTGCCGAAATGTGTCGCGCCACCGCCAGCCAGGCGCCGGTCAGCCCCAGCAGGGCCGCGCCACCGGCAAGCGCCACAAGATAGGTAACCCCAGGCCCATCCAGACGGAAGCCACTGCCATAGAGGTTCGCCAGCCCGCTTACCGGCCCCGCCAGCAACCAGACCCCGAGGCTCACCAGCAACCACGCAATCAACCCGCCGACCAGACCGTAAACCAACCCCGTATACAGGAAAGGCCGACGTACAAACGCATCCGTCGCCCCCACCAGCTTCACCACCAGAATCTCCTCACGGCGGCTTTCGATGTGCAGGCGAATACTGTTCACCACCACCAGCAACACCCCCAGCGCCAGCAGAAACGCCAGCCCCAGGCTCATGCGCTGGCCCAGCGCCGTCAGCTGCGCCAGCCGCTGTACCCAGGCCATATCCAGCACCACCGAATCCGTCAGCGCCGCCTCCCGCAAGCGCTCCGCCAACGTCTCCAGCGCCACACTGTCGGCACTGCCCGGCTGCACCAGCAACACCGCCGGCAACGGATTACTGCCCATCCCCGCCAGTGCATCACCCAGCCCGGACGCCTGCTGAAATTCCGCCAGCGCCTGCTCCGGCGAAATATACGTCACCCCCGCCACCAGCGGATCCGCACGCAGATCATCGGCAAACGACATCACCGCACTCACCTTGGCGCGCTTGTGCAAAAAAACCGAAATCTGCGGCTGACCATCCCAGCCCGCAACCGCGCGCTGGAAGTTGGTCAACCCCAACTGCAGCGCCGCCGGCAATGCCAGCGCAATCGCAATCACCAGCGCCGTCATGCCACTGGACATCGGCGAGGCAAAGAAACGCGCCCACGACTCGCGCCACATCTCCCGGTGGTGCCCCAGCCAGCTGCCCAGACGATCGCCGACACCGGTACGTGCGGCCACCGCACCCACACTGCGTTGTCGCTCCGCCGCCTGAGGCTGGGCCCTTCTGGTACTAGTACGCTGGTTCAAGGCTCGGATATCCGTCGTAGATCAATTGTCCCGCCTGCAGGGTCAGCACCCGCTGGCGCATGCGCGCAATCAGCTCCAGATCGTGGCTCGCAATCAACACCGTGGTGCCCACCCCGTTGAACTGCCGGAACAGCTGCATAATCTCCTCCGACAGCTTCGGGTCCAGGTTACCAGTAGGCTCATCCGCCACCAGCAGCGCCGGCTTATTCACCACCGCGCGTGCAATACCCACCCGCTGCTGCTCACCACCGGAGAGCACGATCGGGTTCTGCTTCTCCTTGTGCAGCAGCCCCACCTTATCCAGCGCCGCCCGCACCCGGCGGCCCACCTCGCGCTTGCTGCAGCCGGAAACCGACAGCGGCAGCGCGACGTTATCGAACACGCTGCGGTCAAACAGCAGCTGGTGATTCTGGAACACAATGCCGAGGTTGCGGCGGTAATAAGGGATCTGGCCGTTGCGCAGCCGATTGAGGTTCTGGCCACCGACAATAATGCTGCCGCGGGTAGGGCGCTCGATCGCGGTCAGCAGTTTGAGCAGGGTGCTCTTGCCGGCGCCGGAGTGGCCGGTGAGAAACACCATCTCCGCGCGCTCGATCTCCAGGCTCACGCGCCCCAGCGCGTCCTGCCCGGACTCGTAGCGTTTATTGACATTATCGAATTGAATCATGAGCGCGTTTTTGTTGTTTTTTGTTTCAGCAGCGGCACTTCGTTTTAGAACGCGCAGCACTTTGCGCGAAGGTACTGATACCGGGTACCGCTTTCTGAGACCTTCTAAAACAGGGATGTTTTAGAAGAGCCCCCAGGGATGGGTTCACGGCGTGTCTCAGAAAGCGGTACCCGGTAGCAGTGCCGCCACCAGGCCTTCCAAGTACGAGCCACAAAATCTGTTTCTAGTCTTGAGTCCGATTAAACAGTGCCGCGACAAAATCTTTCGCCACAAACGGCTGCAGGTCTTCCGACTGCTCCCCCACACCGATAAAGCGTACCGGAATCCCCAGCCGCTGCGCCAGGGCAAAGATCACACCCCCCTTGGCGGTGCCATCGAGCTTGGTCAGCACCAGCCCCGAAACCCCCGCAGAATCCTTGAAAGTCTCCGCCTGGGAAAGCGCGTTCTGACCGGTACCCGCATCCAGCACCAGCAGCGTTTCGTGGGGCGCACTGTCATCCAGCTTGCCCATCACCCGGCGCACCTTCGACAACTCCTCCATCAGATTGGACTTGTTATGCAAGCGCCCGGCGGTATCCGCAATCACCACATCCACACCGCGGGACTGGGCCGACTGGATCGCATCGAAGATCACCGATGCACTGTCCGCGCCCGTATGCTGGGCCACCACCGGTACATTGTGACGCTGGCCCCATACCTGCAGCTGCTCCACCGCCGCCGCGCGGAATGTATCCCCCGCCGCCAGCATCACCGACTTGCCCTCATTCAGGTAGCGGTGCGCCAGTTTGCCGATGGTGGTGGTCTTGCCGACGCCATTGACGCCCACCACCAGGATCACAAACGGCTTCTTGCCCGGATCAATGGCGAGCGGCGCCTCAACCTTATCCAGCAACCCGGCCAGCTCCTCCTGCAGCGCTCCGTATAAGGCCTCGCCATTGGAGAGTTCGCGGCGAGAAACCCGGTCGGTAAGACGGTCGATAATCTCGGTGGTGGCATCCAGGCCAACGTCCGCCATCAGCAGCTGGGTCTCCAGCTCCTCCATCAGGTCTTCGTCGATTTCCTTGGCGCCCAGGAACAGGTTGCCCATGCCTTCGGCAAACTGGCTGCTGGTGCGGGACAGGCCGCGACGGATGCGGGCGAAGAAGCCCTCTTTTTTGGGTTTCTCTTGAACCTGAGGCGCAGCCGCTTGTACCTGAGGCGCAGGCACGGGTTCGGCCTCAGGCTGCGGAGGTTCTACTGATTTGAGCCCCTCTTGCTCAGGCTCTGCAGGCGCAACCGGCTCGGCATCGGACACCGCATCGGGCTTGTCCGCTGATTCGTCAGGCGCTTCCGCGGCCTCCGGTTCGGCCGGGGCCTCGGCTGGCGCAGACTCTGCAGACACCTCACCGTCTTGGGCCTGAGACTCCCCGGTCTCAGGGGTTTCGTCGCCGTTCTCAACAGGCTCGGCGGCTTCGTCGGGCTTGGGCTTTTTCTTGCGCAGGAAATCAAAAATCATGGTGGTGTAAAATCACTGGCTGCTTGCGCCGACATTGCCGGCGGCGAGTATTGGGAAGGCGCAGATTTTACACTGCCGCCGCCATCGCACACGAGTCCAATATAGAGAATACCTTGCCCAGACCACGCAAACCCAACACATCCCGGGGCCAGACAGCTCCAGCCACCAGCCAGTTGCGCATCATCGGCGGCCGTTGGCGGGGCCGCAAACTGGCCTTCGCCCCGGTGGCGGGGCTTCGCCCCACTGGCGATCGGCTGCGGGAGACCCTGTTCAACTGGCTGCAGTTCCAGCTGCCCGGCGCGCGCTGCCTGGACTTGTTCGCCGGCTCCGGTGCCCTCGGGCTTGAGGCCCTGAGCCGCGGTGCCGGCTCGGTGGATTTTGTCGAGCTGCACCGGGGCGCGGCGCAGACCCTGCGCCAGCAGCTGGATCTGCTGCAGGCAGACAACGCCCGCGTGCACAATTGCCCGGCGGAGATGTTTCTCGCCCAGGCGGGTAGGGAGCAGGCGGCGTTCGATCTGGTGTTTATCGATCCCCCCTTTGCCGGGGACCTCTGGCAGGACACGATTTCACAGCTATCTGCAGCTTCTCTGCTGACCGACAATGCACGGATCTATATCGAATCGCCAAGAGACAAATCCGTGCCGGTGCCCCCGGGCTGGCAGCTGGAGAAAGAAAAGCAGGCCGGGCAGGTCTGCATGCGGCTGTTTTCTCTTTAAATCGGCGCCATTCGGCGCAATTTTGAGCCCGGAGGCTAAATTGTTTAAGATGCGCGTCCCCTCTGGCCGGCTAGGCGATTTGGCATATGAAGAAAGTGGTTTACCCGGGGACCTTTGACCCCATTACCAATGGTCACCTGGACCTCGCGGAACGGGCCTGCCGCCTGTTTGATCATGTAGTGGTCGCAGTTGCCGCCAGTACGCGCAAGAACCCGCTGTTTACCCTCGAAGAACGGGTAGAACTGGCACAGAAAGAGCTCGCACATCTCGACAACATCGAGGTGATCGGCTTCGATATCCTGCTCGCCGATCTGGTGCGTCAGCTGGACGCCCACGGTGTGGTGCGCGGCCTGCGCGCGGTATCCGACTTCGAGTACGAGTTCCAGCTTGCCAATATGAACCGCCAGCTGGCACCACAGATGGAAAGCCTGTTCCTGACCCCGGCGGAACACCTCTCCTACATTTCCTCTTCCCTGGTGCGGGAAATCGCCTCCCTGGGTGGCGATGTGACCAAGTTCGTGCCCCCCTCTGTGCAACAGGCGCTGGCGGAGAAATTCAACCAGAAGACCCCCTGACCGAATTTCTTCTTCGGGTCTGATACACTCGGGCAGCTGTATTCCATACCGGAGCTGCCCGTTGTGAACACCTCTCTCCTCTCATCCCTGTATCCACGCACTTCACTGCGTGCCTTTTTCCGCACCTGCTCGCTCGCCTGCGCGCTGGCGGTCTCCGTGCCCACGTTTGGCACCGCACCGTCACAGCAAGTCACGCAACAGGAAATACAGCCAGAGGTGGCCACCGGGCGCACGGAAATCAAATCCGCCACCGCCAGCGACTACATGGCAGTCACCGCCAATCCCCACGCCTCTGCGGCTGCGGAACAGATCCTCGCCCGCGGCGGCACCGCAGTGGATGCAGCCATCGCCGCGCAACTGGTGCTGGGCCTGGTAGAACCACAGTCCTCGGGCATCGGCGGTGGTGCTTTCATGCTGAGCTACCGCGCCGATCGGGAAAAGCTCTACTACTACGACGGCCGCGAAACCGCGCCCATGGCGGTGGACGAAAACTACTTTATCCGCGACGGCAAGCCCCGCGGTTTCTTCGACGCGGTGATCGGCGGCAACTCGGTGGGCGTTCCCGGGGTGATGCGCATGCTCGAACTCGCCCACCAGCGCGACGGCAAGCTACCGTGGAAGGAGCTGTTCCAGCCCGCCATCGCCCTCGCCGAAGAAGGCTTTGAAATCTCCCCGCGCCTGCGCGAGCTACTGATCCGCATGCCGCGAGTCGCTGTGCGCCCGGCAATCCGGGATTACTTCTTCGACGCCGACGGCGAACCCCTGGCCGTCGGTCACCTGCTGAAAAATCCCGACTACGCCCAAACCCTGCGCATACTGGCGGAGCAGGGCACCAAGCCGTTTTACCAGGGCGAGATTGCTGAAGCGATTGTAGAGGCGGTGCGCAACGACCCGGAAAACCCCGGGGTGATGACCCGCGAGGATATGGCAGATTACCGGGCGAAGGTGCGCGAGCCCCTGTGCAGCACCTTTCTGACCTACCGGGTATGCGGCGCCGCGCCACCGTCTTCCGGCGGCACCACTGTGGGCGCCATTCTCGGCATGCTGCAGCACACACCCATGGCACAATTCCAGGTGGGCAGCGCCGAACTGACGCACCTGTTTACAGAGGCCTCGGAACTGGCCTTTGCCGACCGCAACACCTACAGCGCCGATGCGGATTTCGTCGAGGTGCCCACCCAGGCCATGGTGGCGCCGCACTACCTGGCCCAGCGCGCCAAACTGATCAACCTGGAATCTGCGCAACCCGCGCGCCCCGGGGTACCCGGTGAGTTTTCCGATCGTCGGATCAAGGCGAAATCCCCGGAAATGCCTAATACCAGCCACCTGTCGATCGTGGACAAGTACGGTAACGGTGTAAGCATGACCACCAGCATCGAGACCGGCTTCGGCTCACGGCTGCTGGTGAAAGGCTTCCTGCTGAACAACCAGCTGACGGATTTCTCCTTCGTGCCCATCAATGCGGACAAACAGCGGGTCGCCAATCGGGTACAGCCGGGCAAACGTCCGCGTTCGTCCATGTCACCGACTATCGTATTCAACGAGGACGGCAGCCTGCGACTGCTGGTGGGCTCCCCCGGCGGCTCGCGCATTATCGACTACACCGCCCGCACCATCCTCTACCACTTGGGCAAAGGCATGCCCATCGCCGAAGCCATTGACGCCGGCAATATCGGCGCGATCGGTTACCGGGTGGAAGTGGAGCCGGAAACACTCACCGATTCAGCAGTGAAAAAGCTGGAGGCCATGGGCCACAAGGTGGTACGGAAAGAATTGAACAGCGGTATTCACGCCATCGCGCTGATGGGGGGAAAACTGCACGGCGGCGCCGATCCGCGCCGGGAAGGTAGTGCACTGGGGCGCTAATAAAGAGGTACTTACTGAGATGGCCAATCCCTGGTTTTTATTGCTAATCGCCGGTCTGCTGGAAATCGCCTGGGCCATCGGTCTCAAATACACTCAAGGCTTCAGCAAACCGCTGCCCAGTGTACTGACCGTCATTGCCATGATCGCCAGCTTTTATTTTCTCGCCCAGGCCCTGAAGACCATTCCGGTGGGCACCGGCTACGCGGTGTGGACCGGCATCGGCGCCGTGGGCACAGCGATCCTCGGTATCGCGCTGTTTGCCGAGTCCACCGCACTGCCACGGCTCGCGTGTATCGGATTGATTGTGGCGGGGATTATTGGATTGAAATTGACTGCCCCTGCATGAGCCCGGGGTCAGCCCGGCAGCCACAGATATTCCGTCGGATTGTCCGGGCAGGGCCCCAAACCGCACTCCACCAATGTCGACAGCACATTCAGCACCAGAATCACCAGAAAACTGAACCCCGCCAGTCTGCCCAGCCACCCGGGCTCGCGCGGGGTATTGGCAGCTTCTTTCAGTTTCATGCCATCAATCAGCAGCATTCCGCCGAGAAACAGCGCAAGCGCAAAAAAAGCCACCAAAGCCCAGGTATAGAAGTGCATGCCGAGAAAAGGCGAACCGAAGCCGGGATCGCCAGGGGCGATATGCAACAACACCTGACGCGCGGAAGAGACCATACCCGCGAGCGCCGAGATCAGGGCGATACCATAGTGTGCCGGGCGACTGCCGAAGCACACATTCAGCAGCAGCCCCAGCCCTACCATCACAAATGCCGCCCGCTGTAGCAGACACAGGGGACAGGGCAGTTCGTGCAATACCAGCTGCCAGATAAACGCGAACCAGAGAATACCGCTGACGCCCAGCAAGCCGAGGGCATTGAGACAATCGGACCAGCGGCCGAGACCGGTTACAGGGTACGTCACAACGCGCCTCCTACAGGGAAATCTTCAGCGAATCGGTCATGTGGTAGAAGCACCAGGCCACATAAATCATCGCCGTCACCGCCCACCAGCCCATTGCGGCGCATCGACGCCCGCGCCAGCAGTACCACGCAGACACAAGTGCAGTGAGGAATGGCAACATCATAATCATCGGTGAGTCCCGAAATGGAATATTGGACTCAAACTTAAGGTGATACTGGGTGAATTCCCAATCAACGCAGATATTTACTCAATACCAGTCGTCCAGAAAATTTTCAAAATACTCACCGAACCACACATCCGCAAAAGTACAGCCATACAACAGGCCGGGACGTCTGCCGTAATTGACCACCGGCGCGCCCGGCACCTTCACCATTCTCAGTATTTTCATGGTGTCACTCTCAATGCTCCGGCGGAATCCAGCGGTAGTGAATCACTGCAGCATAAATCGGGCTCGGGGAATTTTTTGCTTAAACCCAGTGGTCTCCGTTGCTTCCATTCAGGGTGACTCCATTACGAAAATCTTCTTCGGTAAACTTCACTAGCTGCGAGGCAACAATATTCCTATCATTTTCTGATGGAACCGCCTTTAGTAAGAAAAACTCAATATGATCTGACAGGTCATCATTTTTATCCCGCATCAGATAACTCGCTCTGACACCCAATCCGCACAGACTAAAACGAGCAGTCGCGCTGCTACCACCTTTAAAGGTTGCGCTATATTCTCCCTTATTTGGTTCGAAGTATTCTTCGATGAGATTTTCAGAATCTGAAAACAGAGCCCTGGGTGTAGTCGAATCTGGGCATTCACTCGCTAACAAACTTGATGACACGACGTATAGAACAGTCGCCACCAAGCCTTTTCATAACGGCATAACTTCTCCACTACGGTTAAATAACTTTCAGATGGATCTGATTCTATGCGCAATATCGGCGTCGCTCTACGTCGAGTACCACATGGAGGTCGACCAAAAAAGCCCCGCCCTATAAAGAAGGAGATACCTACCTCAGCGGAAATGAAATAAGCGACATGATTGATCCGATAGTAGAAAATGCCTTTATAATTTATGTAATACTGATCTTATTAAGCAGTGCAAAAATTTCTTTATAGAAAATCATTCCTCAATACTCTGCCAGCAAAATTGGTACGACTGTTTCACTTCCAGATAACAAACTAACTGCGAAGTCTTTTCTGTCCTCGGTACTGGCAG
Source organism: Microbulbifer celer (assembly GCF_020991125.1). Lineage (NCBI taxonomy): Bacteria > Pseudomonadati > Pseudomonadota > Gammaproteobacteria > Cellvibrionales > Microbulbiferaceae > Microbulbifer > Microbulbifer celer. The sequence continues at coordinate 3,946,138 of NZ_CP087715.1, read as the reverse complement.
CGAGGACAAAGTAGGTATTGCGCTGACCGATGATCGGGTCGCGGATGGTATCCGGGCTGGCGAATTTCGAAGGCTTTTATCTTCCTTTCCTTACGATAAATCCAATTTTCGACGGCTGGCGCGAGATCCACCTCCACTAATGCCGACTGATTCTCATCTCATCGTGCGCTGATTGTTCACTTTTCCGGTCGTTGCTAGTGTTGATCGCGACCGTGAAACGGTCACCAGGAAATAATCAAAATAAATAGAAGGTCGACAATTATGCACAAGCAATTTTTTCGTCGCCGCGCACTTGCCATGGCAGTACTCAGTGTGACGGTAGGAGCCTCTCAGCATTCGCTCGCACAACAAGAGGCGGCCATGGAGGAAGTCGCCGTGGTCGGTTCACGCATTTCACGCAACGCCGAATTTGAAACCGCCACCCCCATTCAGGTGGTAGACCGGGAGTCGCTGGAAAAATCCGGTTACACGAACCTGCAGCAGATGTTTGAAAAGCATCCGGCGGCGGGCAATGGCACCTTCTCCACTCGCGGCAACAACCAGGATTCCACCGCCAACGGCGCCGCAGCGGTCAGCCTCCGGGGTATGGGCGCAGACGCCACACTGGTGCTGATCAATGGCCGCCGCGTGGCAATCAGCGCTTTTGCCGAGGGCATTACCACCAATTTTGTCGACATCAACACCATTCCGTTAGCCGCCATCGAACGCGTGGAAGTACTGAAGGATGGCGCTTCTGCGATTTACGGGTCCGACGCCGTCGCCGGCGTGGTCAATCTGGTACTGCGCGAGGATTTTGAGGGCGCCGAGGTATCGGTCGATTACGGCGGTGCAGATGGCTATGACGAGCAGTCGACCTCCGCCATCTGGGGCGTCAGTGGCGATGATGCCAATCTCACGTTGATTTTCGACCACCAACGCAACTCGACGTTGAGCAGCACCGAGCGCCCCGGGCTGGATACCGCCAATCAGTCTGCCCGGGGCGGTATGGATTTCCGTTCATCGCGCGGCTATCCGGGCTATTTCGTCGTCGACGGCGTTTCCACCATCGACCCGAACTGTCCACCGGACAGCACTCTCGGCCAGATATGTGCCTACGACTACGGGCCCTGGACACTGTTGACCCCAGAGGCGGAGCGCACCGGTGTGATGGTACTGGGCAACACCCAACTGAGCGATCAAGTCGAATTTTTCACCGAAGTGGCCTTCCAACACAATACCTCCATCGCGCAGGGCGCGCCGACGCCCTTGGACGAGAGTGCCGCGCTCACGGTACCGGTCAATCACCCGGACAACCCGTTCGCCGGTGCCAGCAGTATCGACATCGGCCGCTACCGCACTGTCGACGCCGGTGCCCGACAGTGGGACATCGAGACCGACAATATTCGCGGCGTCTTTGGCCTGCGCGGTAACGTGGCCGACTGGAACTGGGAGGCATCGGTACAACGTTCGCGCAGTGAATCCACCCAGACCGGCGACCGCAGCCAGGGTTGGGTACGCACCGACAAGCTCCAGCAGGAAATTAATGCCGGCCGTTACAATCCCTTCGGCGGCGTGCAAAATCCGGAATCGGTCATCGACGCGATTACCACTAGTCTTGTGCGGCAGGGCAAGTCCCAACTGACCAGTGCCAATTTCACCGTAGACGGCACACTGGTCGACACCAGCAACGGCGCCATCGCCATGGCCGCAGGTATCGAGCGGAGGGAAGAGGTGGCCTCGGACATTCCCGACGATCAGTTCCAGCGCGGTCTTATCTTCGGTACCGAATCCGTTTCCGCACAGGCCAGCCGGGATATCAACTCGGCATTTGTGGAACTCGCCGTGCCGCTGCCGGCCAACCTTGATTTGACGCTCGCGGGCCGCTATGACGATTACAGCGATTTCGGCTCCACAACCAACCCCATGGCGAACCTTTTATGGACTGCCACCGATATGCTTTCGCTGCGCGCTTCCTGGGGTACCGGCTTTCGCGCCCCCTCACTGGCGCAGATCGGCCTGGGCCCGTCAGAGGAATCCATTTTTTTCAAGGACACCTACGGTTGCGATATCAATTCCGCCTACTGCGCCAGCACCGATTACAATATCGTCTTTTCCGGTAACCCGGATCTTGAGGCCGAAGAATCCGAGTCTTTCAACCTCGGTGCGGTGCTGAAGCCACTGGACACCATGCAGGTATCGCTGGATATCTGGCGCATTACCCAGGACGGCAAGATTGACGATGTACCATTTGGCTACCTCTACCGGCTCAACTGCAACGACCAGAACAGCAGCGTCTGTATTCGCTCCGAGCCGCTGCCGGGTGAGTCCCTGGGCGCGTTGCAGTCCATCGACAGCGGCTTTATCAATATTGGCGAACAATCAGTGTCCGGCGTGGACCTGAGCATGGTTTATTCTGGCATGCCGATCGCCGGCGGCGACCTCGGCCTGCGGCTCGACTACAGTTATCTGATGGAGTTCGAGCGGGTGGAGCTGGATTCCTCCGGTGAGAATTTCCTGAGCCGCGACCTGGCTGGTGAGTACGAGTATCCCGAACACCGCTGGTCGGCTTCGGCAGACTGGGCGCGGGACAACTTCGCTTTCACTCTGGGTCTGAACTATATCGGTGAATTTGAGGATACGCCGGATATCGACTTCGACGGCACCCTCGACTACGACAGTAACCGTTCCCGTATCGTCGATTCATTTCTGACCTTGAGCCTGCAGGCGCGGTATACCGGCTTTGAAAATATGGTGCTCAGCCTGGGCGCCGACAACGCACTGGACGAGGAGCCCCCCTTCGCGATCGGTGATGGTGATTCGGATCTGTATGGCTACGTTTCCAGCCAGCACGATCCGCGCGGCCGGTTTGTTTATGGCAAGATGGCTTACAGCTTCTAGTGAGCGATGCCTGTAACACCTGTAACAAAGGGAGAGCCTCTGCTCTCCCTTTTTCTTTCCCTTTAAATAATGGCTGTCAGGAGTTATCGGAATAACGGCCGAGAGTTATCTCTGCCCAATTTCTTTTAGCGCTGACAGCGAGGACAAAAGAAGGTATTGCGCTGACCGATAATCTGTTCGCGAATAGTGCCCGGGCAGCGGGGGCAGGGCTGGCCGGCGCGACCGTAGGCGTTCAGTTGCTGGGCGAAGTAGCCGGGCTTGCCGTCGCCGCCGACGAAGTCCCGCAGGGTGGTGCCGCCCTGTTGGATGGCGTGACCGAGGACGGTTTTGATGGCCTCTACCAAACGCGCGTAGCGCGGGCGGGAGATTTTGCCGGCGGGGGTCTGGGGACGGATGCCAGCCATGAATAGGGCCTCTGAGGCGTAGATGTTGCCGACGCCGACGACGATGCGGCCGTCCATGATGAAGCTTTTGACCGGCGCGCGACGGCCGCGGGAGGCGTAGTACAGATAATCTGCGTGGAAGTCTTCGCTCAGGGGTTCGGGGCCGAGATGGGCGATGAGTGCGTGGCTGGCGATGTCGTCGGTGGTCCACAGCAGGGCGCCGAAGCGGCGGGGGTCGTGGAAGCGCAGGCGCTGGCCGCTGTCGAGGAGCCAGTCGATATGGTCGTGTTTTTCCGGGGGCAGGTTGCCGTCGACGATGCGCAGGCTGCCGGACATGCCCAGGTGCCAGATGGCGAGGCCTTTGTCGGTTTCCACCAGCAGGTATTTGGCGCGGCGGTCGAGGCGCTGGATGCGGGCACCGCGGATCTTGCGGGCAAAGTCGGCGTCCACCGGCCAGCGCAGGCTGTGCTGGCGGATTTCACACAGTTTTACCTTGCGACCCTCAAGATGGGGAGCGAGGCCGCGTTTGGTGGTTTCTACTTCTGGGAGTTCAGGCATCTACAGGTATCCGGGCAACCACTAGATAGCTTTGTGGCGGTCACGCTACCGGTAAAAGGTTGCGGGACACGCCGTAAACCCATCCATGGGGGCTCGGCTGCGGCCATCCAGGCCGCAGACGGTCCCGCAACCTTTTACCGGTATCGCGACCTTCAATTCGAACTACTTCACTTCGGACAGACACAAAAAAGCCCGGAAAACCGGGCTTTTTCGCGAACCAGCAAGGCAATCAATTACTTGATTTTGCCTTCCTTGTACATAACGTGCTTGCGAACAACGGGATCGTATTTTTTGATCTCCATTTTCTCAGGCATGTTGCGCTTGTTCTTGTCAGTGGTGTAGAAGTGGCCGGTGCCGGCGCTGGAATTCAGGCGAATCTTGTCACGCATTGTTCTTTCTCCGTTCTGCTCGTATCAGCAGTGATTAAACTTTTTCGCCGCGCGCACGCAGCTCGGTCAGTACGGTATCGATACCTTTCTTATCGATAACACGCATGCCTTTCGCGGATACACGCAGTTTAACGAAGCGCTTCTCAGCTTCCACCCAGAAACGGTGGGATTGCAGATTCGGCACGAAGCGACGCTTGGTGCGGTTTTTAGCGTGAGAAACATTGTTTCCGGTTACCGGGCGTTTACCGGTTACCTGACATACCTTGGACATCTGATTGGCCTCTTTAAAACTCTCATGCCCTCCGCACGCGAGCGGGGCGGGGACTAAATTCGGTAATCCAGCGCGACCGCGGGATCTGTACAGAATCTGGCCCGGCCGCAAAGAGCGGCGTTTTATACCAGAACACCCTGTGTGGGGCAAGTTTTGACCAGCGTTTTTGCTGTCTGGTCGGCCATTTTTGGTCGCCGACTAACCGGCCGCTGAATTGAACGTCAAATGATACGCGGCACAGCGGTCAAAACGAAGGATGGGGGCCGGGTGTGGCATTTCAGGAGCATCGCAAACCAGTTAGATAGAAGGTGCCACCTCTCACCGGCCGAAGCTCTCAAGCTCAAAGTGAAGACGAAGCGCTGGGTGGGAGGTCTCGGAACCGTCGGCAACAGGGACGTTGCCGACGGAGCGTACAGGGATGTATTCGCAGGGGGGCGCCTAGCTCGGTTCCGAGACCTTCCACCCAGTGATTCGGCGCCACAATAGGTGGGACGGAGCAACGCACTAGAAGCCTACAAAAGCCCCTGCTCGGCAAATGACCAGCCATTCCCTTCTCCCACGATCAGGTGATCCAGCACCCGGATATCCACCAGTGCCAGCGCATCTTTGAGCCGCTCGGTGATGTGGATATCCGCCTGGCTGGGCTCGCTAATCCCCGATGGGTGGTTGTGCGCCAGGATCACCGCCGCTGCGCCCCTTGCCAGCGCCGCTTGCACCACCTCCCGCGGATAGACACTGGCCGCGTTCAGAGTGCCCTCAAACAGCTCCTCATAGGCAATCACCCGGTGTTGGCTATCCAGAAACAGACAGCAGAACACCTCCCTGGTGCGATGACGAAGCTGCGCGGACAGATAGTCACGCACCGCCTGGGGACTGGTCAGGGCATCCGAGCGTTTCAGATCCTCTGCCAGATGTCGTCGGCCCATCTCCAGCACCGCCTGCAACTGCACAAACTTCGCGTCTCCCAGCCCCTTGCCGGCACAGAATGCCCGACGGTCCGCCTCCAGCAACGGCCGCAGACCACCGAAATCCGCCAACAGCTGGCGCGCCAGGTCCACCGCCGATACCCCCGGCAGCCCGGTGCGCAGGAAGATCGCCAGCAGTTCCGCGTCCGACAGCGCCGCCGCACCTTTCTCCAACAGCTTTTCCCGCGGACGCTCCTGCGCCGGCCAGTCCGTAATCGCCATAAACTGCCTCCTTCCGTGGATAAGTAATTACTCGCTTTCCCTGCGAGACCGAGCGGACATATTGCCCGCCGCGCTAAAATGGTAATCTTACCCGCCTGCAGGAAACGGAAACACTGAATATGTCCCTTTTGGCCGACAAACGGATATTGCTGGGCGTGACCGGCGGCATTGCCGCCTATAAGAGCGCCGACCTGGTACGCCGGCTCCAGGACCAGGGCGCCACGGTGCGCGTGGTCATGACGGCCGGGGCGCAGGAGTTCGTGCGCCCGCTCACTTTCCAGGCCCTGTCCGGCAACCCGGTACACACCGACCTGCTCGACCCCGCCGCGGAAGCCGCCATGGGGCATATCGAGCTGGCCAAGTGGGCCGACCTGATCCTGATCGCCCCCGCCAGCGCCAGCTGTATGGCGCGGCTCGCCGCGGGTATGGCGGACGACCTGCTCTCCACCCTGTGCCTCGCCAGTGAGGCCCCCCTGTATCTGGCGCCGGCCATGAACCAGGCTATGTGGCGCCACCAGGCCACCCAGGCCAATGCCCGGACCTTACGGAATCGCGGCGCCACCCTGCTCGGCCCCGGTGCCGGCAGCCAGGCCTGTGGCGATGTGGGCCCCGGCCGTATGCTGGAGCCACTGGATATCATCACCCAGCTGACGGACGCCATCGCACCGGAGCAGGTGCTACAGGGCAAAAAAGTTACCATTACCGCCGGCCCCACCCGCGAGGCACTGGACCCGGTGCGCTACCTGAGCAACCACAGCTCCGGCAAGATGGGCTTTGCGATTGCCGCCGCGGCAGCACGCGCCGGTGCGGAAGTGATCCTGATCGCCGGCCCGGTGCGGCTCGCCACACCCGCCGGCGTCACCCGCGTGGATGTCACCAGTACTGACGAGATGCTCGCGGCGGCGGAAAAAGCGGCGGACACCAGTGACCTGTTTATCGCTGCTGCCGCGGTGGTAGATTTCCGCCCCGCCGTGGTCGCCGCGCAAAAAATCAAGAAAGAGGCCGGGAGCGACAGCGACGTATTACAACTGGTGAAAAACCCGGATATCGTCGCCGCCATTGCCGGGCGCAAAAGCAGGCGTCCGTTCGTGGTGGGCTTTGCCGCAGAAACGGAAAAAGTCATCGAGCATGCCAGGGGCAAGCGCACACGCAAAAACCTGGACATGATCGTCGCCAATGATGTCAGCGATCCCGAAGGGGGCTTCAACAGTGATCGCAATCAAGTGGTAGTGATCGATCGCGAGGGAGAACAAGCGCTGCCCCTGGCTTTGAAAACCGAGTTGGCGGCACAGTTGATACGGCTTATTGCGGAGAAGGCGTTTGGCAGCCCGTAAGCTTCAACTGCCTGCTGCAACCTGCACTTGCAACGATCAAGAACAACATCAAAAAAATCTTATTATTTAGCCTGGAACACTTTCGTGGCTGCACACATTCAGACTGAAAAAAAACCGCTTTTCAACAGCGGCCTGGTGCTACCGACACTGCTTGCCGCCGCCGTTTTTCTCGGTGGCGCACACCTGCTGTTCAACAATGTCATCGAGCCTCACAACCGCACCAGTGTAGCGGAAGCTGCTGCGCAGATAGCGGAGGGTTATGCCGCGCAATTGCAGCCGTTTTTCCTGCAGCGGCAACGGGCACTGGCGCAATTGGATACCGCAACGCGCAACGTACCCGCACAATTACCACAGGCACAGTTGCAGTTTTTCAACGCGGAACAACTGCATGTGGGCGCTGGTAATCCCCCACTCAATTTCGCCCTGGTTGACCTTCTGAAACGCAGCCGCGAGCAGAGCGGAAAGCTACCGCAGCCGGAATTTCTCCGCGACGCCGACAATCAATGGCTAATCTACAACGCCATCGGTGACGCACGTGGTGCACTGTTGATTCGTCAACCATTTGACGTGTTTTCGCAGATCCTGGTGCAGCTCGACAACAGCCCGGGAAGCATCCAGATCAACCAACAGTTTTCCGATGGACCCGCACGTTCCCTGTGGCAGTCACAGTCCCGTGGCACGGGAGCGCCCACCGCCAGCGCCGCAATACCCGACACCTACCTGACGGTGGTATTTACACCTTCCGCCGCCTTCGCCGCGGAGCACAGCATTCCCGCCATCTGGATCTATGCACTGGGTGGGATCGGCCTGCTGGCGAGTATATTCCTGCTGTGGCGCATCGTTCCCAGCGACTCGCCAGCCCCCTGGGAGAGATCCGTCCGAAACTCCGCCAAAGCTGGGAAGAAAAAATCCCTACACCAGGAAGGCCTGGCCCCCAATCCTGCCACTCCGCCAGCCCAATCCGGCACCGACGATCACGACTCCGTTCACAGTACAACGGCAGCAGCCGCACCGAAGGCCGAAGAGGGCAGTACCAGTCGCCGCGACCTGATGCGCACGCCGAGCACGGATTTTCCCCGTCATGTGTTTCGCGCCTATGACATTCGCGGTATCGCCGGCGAAGAGATCAACGAACCCTTCGCGTACCAACTGGGCCGCACGCTCGGCACCATCGCGTTACAGGCCGGCGAAAAGATCTTGCTGGTGGCGCGGGATGGCCGCAACAGCAGCGAGCTGCTGCGGGATTGCCTCATTGAGGGCATTCTCGAAAGCGGCTGTAACGCTGTCGACCTTGGGCTGGTACCTTCGCCAGTGCTGTATTTCACCTGCGCCAAAGGCAGAAATGCCAGCAGTGGGGTAATGGTGACCGCGAGCCACAACCCGGCCGAGTACAACGGTTTCAAAATGGTGATGAAAGGGCGGCCACTGGCGGATGAACAGCTGCAGAAAGTCTATGGGTTGATGAAGTCCGGCAAGCTGTCCAGTGGCGAAGGCAGCCATCGCAGCCAGGACGTCACCGAGACTTATATCGACGAAATCTTCAACGACGTGGCCCTCGCCGGCCAGCCGCGCATTGTGATCGACGCCGGCAATGGCGCGACTTCGAGGCTGGCGCCAGCGCTGTTCGAGCAATTGGGCTGTGCCGTAGAACCCCTGTATTGCGAAATCAACGGCGATTTCCCCAATCACGCACCGGATCCCTCGCGCCCCGAGAACCTGCGCGACCTGATCCAGAAAGTCCAGGCCGAGGGTGCCGATCTCGGTATCGCGCTGGATGGCGACGGCGACCGGGTGACTCTCATCACGTCCAGTGGCCGCATCGTATGGGCAGACCAGCTGGTAATGTTACTGGCGCGGGATATTCTCGCGCGCAATCCCGGGTCCGATGTGGTCTTCGACGTGAAGAGCTCCCGCGCTCTGGCCGACCTGGTCACCCAATACGGTGGCCGACCGGTGATGTGGAAAACCGGTCACGCGCCAATGAAAACCAAAATGCTGGAAACCGGTGCGCTGCTCGGCGGCGAGCTTTCCGGGCATATCTTCATCAAGGACCGCTGGTACGGCTTCGACGACGGCGCCTACGCGGCCGCGCGGGTGCTGGAGATCATGGCCCTGCGTGAACAGACGCTGGACGAGCTGCTGGATACCCTGCCGCAGATGGTGAACACCCCGGAAATTCTGCTGCCGGTCCCGGAAGAAAAGAAATTTGCCCTGATCGAAAAATTGCGTAATGAAGGCAGTTTCGGCGAGGCCGACATCAACACCATCGACGGTCTGCGTATCGAATTCGCCGATGGCTGGGGCCTGGTGCGCGCCTCCAATACCGGCGCCGCCCTGACCCTGCGCTTTGAGGCCGACGACGAGCAGGCGCTGGCCAGAATCCGCAAGGTCATCGCCCGCGAGTTGCAGAAAATCGATCCCGGCCTCACGTTACCGGGCTGATCGATGCCGCTTTAAAAGCATCCACACAACATCCAAGCAGTAAGGAAAACGCTATGTCCCTGGATCAGAAGTCCGCCCTGCGCGTCGCGCAGGTACTCAATGAAGCACTGCCCTATATCCAGCGCTTTATCGGCAAGACCGTGGTGGTCAAATTCGGCGGCAACGCCATGGTGGATAAAGCGCTGCAAAACAGCTTCGCGCGCGATGTGATCCTGATGAAACTGGTGGGCATGAACCCGGTGGTGGTGCACGGTGGCGGCCCACAAATCGGCGACCTGCTGGAAAAACTCAGCATCGAATCCCGTTTTGTGGACGGCATGCGGGTCACCGACAGCGAAACCATGGACGTGGTGGAAATGGTCCTCGGCGGCACCGTGAACAAGCAGATCGTGAACCTGATCAACAGCAATGGCGGTCGCGCGGTGGGCGTCACCGGTAAAGACGGCCTGTTGATCCGCGCACGCAAGTTGCGCCGTAAAGAGGACACTGCAGGTCTACACGCATCGGAAATCATCGATATCGGCCACGTGGGTGAGGTGGAGAGCATTGACACCGGTGTGATCGACATGCTGATCAACAGTGATTTCATTCCGGTAATTGCACCCATCGGGGTAGGGGAGGATGGGGCCTCTTACAACATCAACGCCGACCTGGTGGCAGGCAAAATTGCCGAGTACCTGAAGGCAGAGAAGTTGATGTTGCTCACCAATGTGGCGGGTCTTCAAGACAAAAACGGCGAGGTGCTCACCGGGCTTTCCACACTGGAAGTGGATGGACTGATTGCCGATGGCACCATCTATGGCGGCATGTTACCGAAGATTGCCTGCGCTCTGGATGCGGTCAAAGCCGGGGTCAATTCGGCGCACATCATCGATGGCCGCGTACCCCACGCAGTGCTGCTGGAAATCTTTACCGACACCGGCGTCGGCACCCTGATTACCAACAGTAACTTTGAATAACCGGCAACCAGGGCACCATTAATATTCAACCTGTCCCGTGAAACAGCTCACATTACCGTTGTTAACGGGCACTAACAATTGATGCCGCGGCGGCGAATCGTTAGGATTCTGGCGCCGACCATTGCGCTTTTCAGCACACAAGGGGCTTCTGACACTCCGCTGAAAACGACCAGAGAGAGCGAAAAACGGCACTACAACAAAATCAGTCCCCGGCTGAATATTCCGGGTAAAGGCAGTCAATGAGCAGCGAAAAAATCAATCGGCGGCAGCAGATCCTGCAGGCCCTGGCCCATATGCTGGAGGCCAGCCCCGGCGCCCGCATTACCACCGCGGCACTGGCCAAAGAGGTGGGCTTTTCCGAAGCGGCGCTCTATCGCCACTTCCCGAGCAAATCCAAGATGTTCGAAGGACTCATCGAGTTCATCGAGGAAACCATCTTCAGCCGGGTCAAATTGATCCTAGAAGACGAACCCTCTGCACTGGCCCGCTGCCAGAAGATCCTGCACCTGCTGCTGGCCTTCTGTGAACGCAACCCGGGCATTACCCGCCTGCTCACCGGGGACGCCCTTACCGGTGAAACCGAACGCCTGCACGGACGCATCCTGCAGCTGTTTGACCGACTGGAAACCCAGCTCAAGCAGATCCTGCGGGAAGCGGAGCTGCGCGAACAGCTGCGTCCGGCCATCCCCCTGGGCGGCGCCGCCAACCTGCTGCTGGCCAGCGCCGAGGGCCGCATCGTCCAGTACGTACGCAGTGGCTTCAAGCGCAAACCTACGGAGTACTGGGCCGAACAGTGGCCGGTGCTGGTGGCAGGGTTCTTCAGGGAGAGTGCGCTGGCTGCGCAGAGTTGAAGCGGACTGATTGCCGGCAATGCTAAGGCTGATTGCCGGCGATCTCCTGATAGCGACTGGCGGCCTGATCAAACTCATCGTTGATCGACAACGCCTCTTCCTCCCGCAAGGTAAGGCGCTCCTGCACCACACTCACCTCGGTACGCAGATCTGCGATCCGCTCCAGTAAATCCGCTGACACGGTGCCGCCATTGCGCTGGGTGCGGGCCGCAACAGATTCTTCGCTTTCGATCTGGCGTTGGAGAGAAGCAATATTGGAGCGCAGGATCGCCATATCCTGCTCCACGATGGCGAGTTTGCGCTTGCGAGCGGATTCAATATCGGCAACGCTGTTGTAGCGTTTAAGCAGCTTGAGGTCGGCCGCTTCACGGGCTTCACGACGGCGCTTTTCTTCCAGCTGCTTGCCGCTGAGCTCCGGTTCCACCACCTGCAGAACCCGGCCAGACGGCGTCAACACCTCGTAACCTCCTGCCACATAGCGGGGAGGCACGAGATCATCCAGCACCTGCACACCGTGTTCATTGGTATAGCGATATAGCTTCTTGCCGTCCCAAGCCGGCTCTGCAGCACCGGCACCCGATGCCATTAGCACACCGGCCAGTACCAGCACAGTTGCGGTATTCACGACAATCTCTTTAGTGTCATCCATCGGGCTCTCGTTTGGTACCGGCAACAGTCCCTGTACGCGCGCTAGCCGGTAGACCTTCGTTACCGTGAAACGAGCAGCCTCCTTACTCCTCAGAGCTCACGCCGTAGCGCTCCCGGTAGTCGATAATCCGCTGCAACAGCTCAACGCTTGCAGCCTCGGACCTAAGATAGGCAATAATATCGTCCAATTCCACAATGCCGATCACAGGAATGGCGTATTCCTGCTCCACCTGCTGGATCGCCGACAGCTCGGTATCATCCCCCGCCTTCTCCTGACGGTTGAGACCAATCACTACACCGGCAGGCTCTGCTCCCTGGGTCTGGATGATCTGCATCACTTCGCGCACCGCGGTACCGGCGGTAATCACGTCATCGATAATCAAAACCTTGCCTTTAAGCGGCGCACCTACTAAGGTTCCGCCCTCGCCGTGGTCCTTGGCCTCTTTCCGGTTGTAACAGAAGGGTTTATCTACCCCTTTCTGCGCCAACGCCACTGCGGTTACCGCCCCCAGCGGGATGCCCTTATAGGCCGGCCCAAAGATGACATCAAATTCCACTCCTGAGGCAATAATCGCCTCCGCGTAGGCATTGCCAAGGGCGGCAAGTGCCGCACCGCTGTGGAATCGGCCGGCATTGAAAAAGTAGGGGCTCTGGCGCCCGGATTTCAACGTAAAGTCTCCGAAGCAGAGCACATCGTGCTCCAGGGCCAGTTGAATAAAGTCGCGCTGATACTGCTGCATGGCAAATTGATAACTATTGGCTAAGGTGAAGAAAGACCCCCGGAAACGGGGAGCGGCAATCATAGAATGTTCAGACGAATAACGACTGCAATTTTACACAGTCCGCTGGTAAGGGGCTAATAATGCGAATAGTGAGTTTGTCCGTGGATGGAGTGCATCAGGCTGCACAGCGCGGGCTATATGATTGGCTGGCAGATCAGGACGCAGACATCATCTGTTTGCAGGATCTACGCTCACTGGAACCGGAGCTGGACCACCCCATCTTCCATCCGGACGGCTACTACAGCTACTTTTTCGATTCCGGTACGCCCCACGAAAACGGCGTCGCCATCTATACCCGTGCCCAGCCCAAGGCGCTGATCTACGGTATGGGTTTTGCCAATGGTGTAGACATGTACGGCCGCTACCTGCAGGCGGATTTCGAGCGCCTGAGTGTCGGCTCGCTGCTGGCTCCGGTCGCCACCGACGAGGCCTCCCTGGAGGTGAAGGTGCAGTTCTACGACGATATGCAGGCGCATCTCAGCAAGATCAGCCGCAAGCGTCGCGACTTCATCTTCTGTGGCAACTGGGGCATGGCTCACCGCCGCGCGGATGTGCAGAACTGGCAGGACCATCAGGACACGCCCGGATTCATGCGCCACGAGCAGCGCTGGCTGGACCAGCTGTTCAATGAGATCGGCTATGTGGATGCCTTCCGCCGGGTAGTGAAGGATGCCGATGAGTTTACCTGGTGGCCGAGCGGCGAGCCGGGCAAGGGCGACGGCTGGCGCACAGATATGCAGATCGTCTCGCAGACGCTCAAACACAAGATCGAATACGGTGCCATCAACAAGAACGTGGCTTTCTCCAGTCACCTGCCACTGATTATGGATTACGATCTGGAAGTCTGAGAACGCAAAGCACACGATACGACGCTCTGGTAAGGGCGTGCCGGTTGGCGGGGTTCTCGGCACCTGTCTTTAACCGGAACCAACGACTGCCGGAATACTCCGGCAGTCGCTCTGGATCAGTCTGCCAGGGCTTTCTTCTGCATCCCGATCAATTCCTTGATGCCCGCTTTACCTAACGCCAGCATTTCGGCGAACTGCTGCTCGGTAAATGGTGCCCCTTCTGCGGTGCCCTGCACCTCGATCATACCGCCGTCTTCCGCCATCACCAGGTTCATGTCGGTATCCGCGTTGCTGTCTTCCGGGTAATCCAGATCCAGCACCGGCGCACCTTCATAGATACCCACGGAAATCGCCGCCACCATATTTTTCAGTGGATCGGTAGCGATCATTTTTTCCCGCTGCATGTAACGCAGCGCATCCACCAGTGCCACACAGGCACCGGTGATGGAGGCAGTACGGGTACCGCCATCGGCCTGAATCACATCGCAGTCCAGGGTAATCTGGTGTTCCCCCAGCAGCTTCAGGTCCACCGCGGCGCGCAGGGAGCGACCGATAAGACGTTGGATCTCCACCGTGCGTCCGCCCTGTTTGCCGCGCGCCGCCTCACGGCCCATACGGCTGCCGGTAGAGCGGGGCAACATGCCATATTCCGCGGTAATCCAGCCACTGCCCTGGCCGCGCATAAAGCGCGGTACTTCGGCCGCCACCGATGCATTACACAGCACCTTGGTATCGCCAAACTCCACCAGCACAGAGCCTTCCGCATGGCGGGTGTAGTGGCGGGTAATGCGCACATCGCGCAGTTGTTCAGGTTTGCGGCCGCTGGGTCGCTGCATATTGCACCTCTAAATTCAGTTTCAGGTTCGTTATTGCGTGTGTTCGTTTCTATTCAGTCGCGATCGGCATTATAGCCATCTAATGCCCGGGTCACTTTTTGCTCGAATCGCCATAAGCCCGGGTCATCTTTCCGCGCGCAAGCCTGTGCTATGCTGTGCCGCTGTTCAAGCCCCCACCCATCATTTCTGGAGCACGGCAGTATGGCCAACAATAAAGTGCGCAGTATGACCGCCTTCGGTCGCGCCGAAGTCACTTATTCTACCGGTACCGCCGTGTGGGAACTGCGCTCGGTCAATCACCGCTACCTGGAACCCCACTTCCGCCTGCCGGAAGCCGCGCGCGCCCTGGAACCCAAGCTGCGCGAGGTGCTGCGCAAAACCCTAAACCGCGGCAAAGTGGAACTGGGGCTCAACCTCAAGCCAATCAGCGGCGAAACCGCTGCCATCGAAGTGAACCAGGCACTGGCGGAACAGCTGGTCAAGGCTGCCAGTCAGGTATCCCCGGCGGCGGACAGCCTGTCGCTCAACCCGCTGGAAATCCTCAAGTGGCCCGGCGTGATCGCAGAGCCGGAAACCAACGCCGAAGAACAGGCGAACGCGATTCTCGACAGCTTCAAACAGGCCCTCAAGCAGGTAGTCGACAATCGCGAGCGCGAGGGCGCGGAACTAGCGGGTTTTATCGAAGCCCGCCTTGAGTCCATCGGCGAACAGGTCACTGCCGTGCGCGCACTGCTGCCACAGATTCTGCAGAACCAGCGCGAGAAACTGCGCACCCGTCTGGAAGAACTGCTGGAAGAAATCGACAAAGATCGCATCGAGCAGGAAATTGCCCTGCTGGCGCAGAAAGCAGACGTGGATGAAGAGCTCGACCGCCTGGAAGCCCACATCACCGAGACCCGTCGCGTACTGAAAAACGGCGGCGCCATCGGCCGCCGGCTGGATTTCCTGATGCAGGAATTCAACCGCGAGGCGAACACCCTGTCGTCAAAATCCGTGGTCACCGATACGACTCAGGCGGCGGTGGAACTGAAGGTGTTAATCGAGCAGATGCGGGAGCAGGTGCAGAATATCGAGTAATCCAGCACTCCCCCCACATAAGTTGGAGCGATGCCTACCACAGCGACCATTCAATTGGGGGGAGGTCCACTTTTTTATGCCGTACTTAGAAAACGAATGGACGCTCTTTCCTCCTCTGTCGTCCATCCATCATCTAGTATTCTCGCGAGATAATTACGCAGAGCTGTATGCATCCGAATGGCCTGCTTCAGCGGCCCAGACGGAAGCTGCCTAACCTGTTGTGCATAGCGCAATGCAATATCATCCGCATCTGTATGATATTTGTCGTTCAGTTCAATAAAAACGGCATAGACCTTGTCCAGTTCATAACTACATTCTGTAACCAGAGCGCTCGCCATCGCTTCTTCATCAGTTCCCGCCAAGCTGGTGAACCGGGGAATAAATCTTTGAGCAAATGCGCCATCTGGCCCCGCCAGCTCAACGTATACCTGATCACTGGCGATAGAACCTATAACGCCCCCGACGACAATACCAACCGCAACACCGATGGGGCCAAACCAGACCCCGGCCAATGCACCCCCCGCGGCACCACCGGCAAAACCTCCACCAATATTTGCTGCTTCTCGACCTGCAGCTTTTGTTTTATTTCTGGCAACAGATACGTTGTAGATCGCTACACAGGCAGTAATCACCCAAAGACTCTTTCCTATAATCCCCAACCTGGCAGCCTTGGCACTAACTTTTGGCCTAGCCCTACCCGCACTTTCAACAATTGCAATATATACCGAATTCTTTTCAGGACTAGACAATTTCCCGAAGGAGCGCTTGAAAAGCTGTTGGGAATATTTATTTACCAAGTCATCAATATCCAATCCTTGCGCCTTCATTGCTCGGGCTTTGGCTCGTCCCAAATCACTGGTTTTTACTCTTGCGAGCTCCATGATTTCATTTCGCATCTGGTTAGCCGCAGAAGCGGCTTGCTTGGGAGTCATAGCACCAGACTTCCATGCCGCCAGCAGTTCGGCCGACATCGCTTTTGTTTGTGCCATGTAGGCCTGCCGAACACCAGCATCATTGATAAAACGATATCCGAAATTAACGGCCTGAACCTCAAATTGTATGACCGCATCATTGATCTGTTCTTGTGAGGGTTGAGCTTCCATATTCAAACCTGTGTATTTTTTGTATTGACGAGACGGGTTACAGAAAGTGATTTTCGCCTAAGTGGAGACTTGTATTTTATTTCGCTACCGGAGAGAAACTGAGTGAGCTGAAGCCGGGGCTTTTCGACAACCTCAACCCTGTAGTTTTCATTATTGAAAAACTGAAACTCCATAACAGATTCAGAAACTACCTTTCCATTCGTGTAAATTCCGGGTGTGTTCTCCAACCCAAGGTCCACCTGCTCGAACTCATCGTGGCCAGTTTTGAGTAAAAGGATATGCAAGCCTTCTTCGTAAGGGCAATTGTCAGATGTAAATGCGAGCATGCGCCCATCACTCAATTGGTACTGATCTTCCAGTACTACGCCGGGAATTTGCCATTTCCGTTCGTGGTGAGAGAGGCACAAGCGGGAGCACGTTTCCGATACTGGCTTCAGGGAGAGTAGGTTTACGCGTTTCATTGAGATCCTTCTCAGTACTGTAGCTGGATAGTAAGTTGCAGTATCCAGCCAATCCCATACCACAATCAACTGGCTCGTGAATACGTCCCTTTCGGAGCACACACCACGTGAACTCCTTCACAATCCCCGCTAGAATCCCTCATTACTCAACAACCCAATAAAAATATCGACCGTCTCCGGGGCGGGTCAGGGACGCGGTGAAGGAATGGATAGCAGCACTACCGGCAATCACTCCACCAACTTCAGCTTTCTCGACGAGCACGACCCGCTGTTCGTACAGCTGGCCAGTGCCGCGGAACGCGCCTTTTCCAATGACCCCAACACCACCCTGATCAAGCTGCGCCAACTAGGTGAGGCCCTGGCACAGCACATCGCCGTCCGCGCCGGTGTGGAAGTCGGCGAACAGACCAGCCAGGCCGATCTACTCTACCGCATCAACCGAGAGTTGCGCCTCGAGCCTGTAGTGCGCCAGCTGTTCCACACCCTCCGCATCGAAGGCAACAAAGCCACGCACGAATTCCACACCCAGCACCGGGAGGCAATGGACGGCCTGAAAGTCGCCCGTTCGCTGGCAATCTGGTTTCACCAGTCTTTCGGCAATGCCGGCACCAATTTCAAGCCCGGTCCTTTCGTGCCGCCGGCAGATCCCAGCCAGCAACTGCGCCAATTGCAGGGCGAGATCGAAACGCTCAGGCACGATCTGCAAGCGGCCAATGTGCAATTGGATTCCAGCCAACAGCTCAACGACCTGATCGCCAAAGAAAAGGCAGAGTACGAAGCACTCGCACTGGAGATGGACGAAGAGTCCCGCGCGAAAACCGCGGAGGCTGCGTCTCACGAGCAAGCCCTGGCGCAGCAGCGGCAGGAATACGAGCACAAGATCAAGGCACTCCAGCAGCAGCTGACCGAGCAGGGCGACAACACCGTCAGCGTCGAGCGCCAGAAGGTCACCCGGCAGACCCAGGCAGCCAGCCAGCACATCGTGCTGAACGAGGAGCTGACCCGCATTCTGATCGACCAGCAACTGGAGGAGGCCGGCTGGGAAGCCGATACCCAGGAGCTGACTTACCAGAAAGGTGCGCGGCCCGAGAAAGGGGTCAACCGCGCGATTGCCGAGTGGCCCACCCAGGGCGGCCGGGCGGACTATGTACTGTTTACCGGCCTCACCCCCATCGCGGTGGTGGAGGCGAAAAAAGAAAACACCAATGTGGCCGGCAAAATTCCCCAGGCAGAACGCTACAGCCGCACCATCGCCGTGAGCGAGCCTCTGGCCGGTGCCTGGACGCTCACCGGGCGCACCGTAGCCTGGCCGGACGAGGCCGAGAGCCACTACCTGGTGCCCTTTGTTTACTCCTGCAATGGCCGCCCCTACGTGCCCCAGCTGGCGGAGCAATCCGGTATCTGGTTCCGGGATGTACGGGAGCCCAGTAACACCCGCCGCGCCCTGCCCAAATTCCATACCCCGAATGGCCTGCTCGACCTGCTCAAGCGCAGCAAGGAAGAAGCAGAGGAGAAGCTGCAGACCGAACCCTTTGGGTATCTGAGACTGCGCGACTATCAGGAAAAGGCGATCGTAGCTACGGAGAACACGCTGGCCGCCGGTATCCGCCAGGCACTGCTGGCCATGGCCACAGGCACCGGCAAGACCCGCACCATCATCGGCCTGATGTATCGCTTTCTCAAAGCCGAGCGTTTCAAACGCATCCTGTTTCTGGTTGACCGTACCGCCCTGGGCCAGCAGGCCATCGACAACTTCAATGAAGCACCGCTGGAGCAGAGCCACACCCTGTCGCAGATCTACAACGTCGCCGAGCTGGGTGATATGGCCGCCGAGGCGGAGACTCGTATTCAGGTCGCCACCGTGCAGGCCATGGTCAAACGGGTCTTCATGAGTGACACACCGCCGCCGGTGGATCAGTTCGACTGCATCATCATCGACGAGGCCCACCGCGGCTATACCCTCGACCAGGAAATGACCGTGGGCGAGCTCGCCACCCGTGATGCCAGCCAGTACCTGTCGAGCTACCGCCGGATTCTGGATTACTTCGATGCAGTGAAAGTGGGGCTCACCGCCACCCCCGCCAAGCACACCAGCGAGATCTTCGGCAAACCGGTGTACACCTACTCCTATCGCGAAGCCGTCGCCGACGACTGGCTGATCGATCATGAGCCGCCGATCCGTTACGAGACCTTGCTCACCCAGCAGGGTATCCAGTTCGAGAAGGGCACCTCGGTACAGGCGATCGATATCCAGACCGGCGCGGTGGAAACCGCGGAGCTGGAAGACGAGCTCAATTTTGAAGTGGACGCCTTCAACCGGCGCGTGATCAACGAAAACTTCAACCGCGTGATCTGCGAACAGCTCGCCCAGGAACTGGACCCGGCCGGCGACGAGAAGACCATGATCTTCTGCGCCACCGATCGCCACGCCGACATGGTCAAACGCCTGCTCGACGACGCCTTCAAGGCAATCCACAACGGCGCCTACAACCAGGCGGCGGTCGCCAAGATTACCGGGCAGAGCCCCAAGGTCGAACAGCTGATCAGCGAATACAAAAACGAACGCTACCCCAACATCGCCATCACCGTGGATCTGCTCACCACCGGCATCGACGTCCCCAAGATCTGCAACCTGGTATTCCTGCGCCGGGTGCGCTCGCGCATTCTCTACGAGCAGATGATCGGCCGCGCCACTCGCCGCTGCGACGAGATCGGCAAGACCGTATTCCGCATCTACGACCCGGTAGATATCTATGCCGCGCTGCAGGATGTGAACACCATGAAGCCGCTGGTGAAAGACCCCAACATCAGCCTGGAGCAGCTGGTGGGCGAACTCACCGATCCGGAACAACTGCAGCGGTCACTGGACAGCCCCGGTGAGCAACCGGATGAGAGTCACGCAGATGTGGTGCTGAGTCAGCTCAGCCAGAAACTGATGCGGGTACTGCGCAAGGCGGACAACAAGGCCGATGGCAAACCCGCGCTCAAGCAGAAACTTGAGGAGCTGGAACAGCAATGGGGCGTACCACCCAAGTCCCTGCACACACACTTACATGAGATGGGCCCGCGCCAGGCCGCCGACTTCATCCGTAAGCACAGCGGCCTGATCAATCAGCTCACCGAGGTCAAAGCCCTGCTCGGCAGTGAGCGGATGCCGCTGATCTCGGAGCACGAAGACGAGATCCGCGAACGCACCCAGAGCTACGGTGGACACCAACGGCCGGACGATTACCTGGACAGCTTCAACCAATTCATCAAGGAGCAGATCAACCAGTCCGCCGCCCTGGCCGTGGTAGTGAACAAGCCGCGGGACCTCACTCGCGCGCAATTGAAAGAGATCAAGCTGCTGCTCGACGGTCACGGCTACTCCGAAGCCAAGCTGCAGAGCGCCGTGCGCAACCAGACCAACCGGGATATCGCCGCCAGTATCATTGGCCATATCCGCCGCGCCGCCCTGGGCGAACCTCTGGTGCCGTTCGAACACCGCGTCGCCGAGGCCATGGACAAGATCTACACCCGGCACCGCTGGACGCCCGTTCAGCGCAACTGGCTCAACCGCCTCGCCAAACAGCTCACCCACGAAATCATCATCGACCGCGACACCATCAACCAGATTTCCGCCTTCGCCGGTGGCGCCCGCCACCTGGACAAGGTATTGAGTGACCAGCTGGACGATGTACTGGATGCCCTCAATGATGCGCTGTGGAGTGCTGAAAGCGGTTGAACCGTCGGGAAGCCTGCCCCAAACGCCAAATGGACCACAAAATGTACCCACACACTTGCAAAATAGCGTTCGAAAGCTAAGAATCAACAAAATATCGTCGATTACTGGAAAATATGATCTCAAAGCTAAGGTTCAAAAACTTCTACAGCTTTGCCGATGAAACCCTCATCGACTTTACGCTGGGAAAAAAGCCGACCCCTTCCGGCTTTGATATCGAGCTGGATGGCGCGCGCCTCAATAAGGCGATCGCCGTAGTGGGTGCCAATGGTTCCGGCAAAACCCAATTCATCAAACCGTTGGCCTTTCTCAGCTGGTTTGTGTGCGACTCATTCCTGACCACAACGCCAGATGACCCTGTCATCTACTACCCCCACCTGCTGAAGGCCGACGACGACACCGAGCTTGAACTGGACTTTATTCTCGACGGTACAGAGCACCGTTACCAGCTGGTCATAAACCGTCGGGAAGTGGTTTCTGAATCGTTGTTTGCCCGCACCAGCAGCCAGTTCAGCTACCTGTTCAAGCGGGAAAAGAAAGGCGAGACATTCAGTTTCCGCCAGAAGGGATTCCCGTTTCCAAAGTCTCCGGCGGAAAGCCTGCGGACAAATACTTCATTGATCGCCGCAGCCCACAGCTACGACATCAAAGAGGCGCGCCCCTTTATCGAATTCTTCCGCGCAATCCGCACCAATGTGGCCAGCAGTGGGCGGCGGCATTTCGAGCACAGCGCAGTCATCCAGGCCGCAGAACGTCTCAATAAAGAGCCGGAAATCATGAGGCGTATGGAAGAGGTATTACAGGAGTTTGATCTTGGGCTCACAGGTGTTTCATTAGAAAAGCTGGAATCCACCACGGAAGAAGGAAAAAAAGAATCCTTCCACATGCCGTTCGGTGCACATCAGGCGAGCAGCGGCGAAAGCTTCACTCTGCCATTTTTTGAAGAATCCAGCGGCACCCAATCAGCATTTGTACTGTTGGAACGAGTCCTCAAAGTACTGCACCACGGCGGTATTGCCGTGATTGATGAACTGGACAACGACCTCCACCCCCTTCTGATCCCGGTTATGCTGGACTGGTTTCGCTTCGAGCACACCAACCCCCATCGGGCCCAGATCATCTTCACCTGTCACACTCCAGAAGTACTGAACCGCCTGCAGAAACACCAGGTTTACCTGTGTGAAAAATGCGATCAATGCTCAGAAGCCTGGCGACTGGATGAAATGACAGGCCTCCGTGCCGATGACAACCTGTACGCCAAATATATGGCCGGCGCCCTCGGCGCGGTACCAGAGGTTTAAACGGACGTGGGGAGAAAGGCGGCACACAAGAAACACGCAGCAGCACAGACCGCGCTACTGGTAGTGGGAGAGGGTGCCGATGACAAAGCCTTTTTCAACCACATGAAAAACCTCTATTGCAAGCGCGGAGCCGGATATACGGTCAAAGTAGAAGCCGGCGATGGCGGCTCCCCGGGGAACATCATCACCAACGCCATCCGCAGCTTCAGGCACAAAGGCTACGACCGCCGCTTCATGATCCTGGACTCAGATTTGCCACCCAGCCCTGCGGAAAATAAAAAAGCCGAACGGGAGGGCTACCAGATCATTCTGTGGTCACCCCAATGCCTGGAAGGGGCATTGCTCGACGTAATGGGTGAACCCGTCGGAGACCATGAAACCAGCCAACAGCTGAAGAAACGCCTACACCCAATGCTGGCCGGCCCCCATACCAGTCCCGCTGCTTATGCCGATCTGTTCACCCGGCAAACGCTCGACAAGACCACCAATGGCTCCGTGGTCTCTGCTCGCAATGTGCTGCGCAATCAACCCAAGAGCTAGAGAACCACCCGGTCCCGACCAAATCCGGTAAAATCGGCAAACCCGTAGAAAGTGTCGATTCCATATACATGTCAGGAAAATATGTATAGAAAACGCGATTTTTTATACATATCCACCAGCCAATGCCAGATTTGCATGAAACGTCAACATCTCGATAGATCTGGATGAAGGCATCGCATTCGCAAAAACCTCAGGAAGTACCATGACCAACAACGACATCGTGCAGAAACTCTGGAACCTCTGCGACGTACTGCGCGACGACGGCATCAATTACTCGGATTACGTCACCGAGCTGGTGCTGCTGCTGTTTATCAAGATGGTGCACGAGAACACCGAGGCTGGCACGCTGAAGAAGCACCCGCTGCCGAAGGGCTGCCGTTGGACCGACCTCAGCGGCAAGGACGGCATCAACCTGCTGAATGACTACAAGCGTATCCTGCTCACCCTTTCCACCGGTAAGGACGGCGACGGCAAGATCGTGCACGAGGACCCGTTGATCAGCGCCATCTACGCCGACGCGCAGACCCGACTGCGGGAACCACGCCACCTGGCGCAGATCATCCAGCGTTTCGACGAGATCGAGGACTGGTTCAGCGAGGAAAAAGACGGACTCGGCGATCTGTACGAGGGCCTGCTGCAGAAGAACGCCAACGAAACCAAGTCCGGCGCCGGTCAGTACTTTACGCCTAGAGACCTTATCGACTCGATGGTGCGCTGTATAAAGCCACAGCCAGGTGAAGTGATCCAGGACCCGGCCGCCGGCACCGCCGGCTTCCTGATCGCCGCCGACCGGTACATCAAGGACAACACCGACGATCTGTTCGACCTGAAGCCCCGACAACAGAAATTCCAGAAGAACCGCGCCTTTGTCGGCATCGAGCTGGTACCCGGAACCCGCCGCCTCGCGCTGATGAACTGCCTGCTGCACGGCATGGAGGGCGACGAAGAGGGCGTGGTGCACCTGGGCAATGCCCTCGGCCAGGCCGGCGCCAGCCTGCCCAAAGCCGACATAGTGCTCGCCAATCCGCCGTTCGGCACCGCCAAGGGCGGCGAGGCCAGCATCACCCGCGACGACCTCACGTACAAGACCAGCAACAAGCAGCTGGCCTTCCTGCAGCATATCTACCGCAATCTGAAACCCGGCGGCCGCGCCGCGGTGGTCTTGCCCGATAACGTGCTGTTCGAAGCCGGCGTGGGCACCGAGGTGCGCCGCGACCTGATGCACAAGTGCAACCTGCACACCATCCTGCGCCTGCCCACCGGCATCTTCTACGCCCAAGGGGTAAAGACCAATGTGCTGTTCTTCACCAAGGGCAGCGCCCGCGACAAACTGCAGGAAGAGAACTGCACCAAAAACGTGTGGGTCTACGACCTGCGCACCAATATGCCGAGTTTCGGCAAGCGCACGCCGTTTGGCGAGCAGCACCTGAAACCGTTCGAGAAGGTTTACGGCAGAAAAGCGGACGGCACCAGCAAACGCAGCGAGGGCGAATGGAGCTTCGGCGCCGAGGAAATCGACCTGGCCCCCGAGGCACAAAAGGCCGACGAGAATCAGCACGTGGACGAGCGCCTGGCCCACAGCCGCTGGCGCTGTTTCAGCCGCGAATGGATTACCGAGCACAAGGGCGACTCGCTGGATATCAGCTGGCTGAAGGATGCGGATAGCGTGGATGCGGCGAATCTGCCGGAACCGAGTGTGCTGGCGGGCGAGACCATGGGGGAGCTGGTGCAGGTACTCGGAGAGCTGGATGGGCTGATGCGGGAGTTGGGTGCCGGGGACGAGGCAGATGCTTATCAAGACCTGCTTTTCAAGGCCTTTGGTGGAGCACAATAAATGTACGATGTATGCCTGCCGTCGACATGGAAAATTGTTCAGCTGAGCGATATCGCTGACTTTATTATGGGACAAGCACCAAAGAAATCTGAATGTAATTTCGAGGGTGTCGGTGAAGTTTTCGTAAAAGCTGGCGAATTTTCAAAGATTAGACCAGTCATTAAAGAATGGACCACCAATCCTTTGAAGTTAGCGAGCAATGAAGACGTGCTAATTTGTGTCGTGGGAGCAACTGCCGGCAAACTTAATTTGGGAATCAATTGCGCTATCGGGCGCAGCGTTGCTGCAATTAGACCCTTAGGGAATATCAAAAATGATTACATTTATTCATTCCTTTTAACTCAGGTAGACAGTCTTAGAAAGGGCTCAACAGGATCTGCCCAGGGTGTAATCAGTAGGGCTGATCTAAGTCAAGTTCAAATACCTGTCGCTGGATTGACCGAACAAAAAGTCATCGCGGAAAAACTCGACACCCTGCTGGCCCAGGTGGAAAACACCAAAGCCCGCCTCCAGCGCATCCCCCAAATCCTCAAGCGCTTCCGGCAGTCTGTGCTGGCGGCGGGAGTGACTGGAAAACTATCCAAAGACTGGCGAAAAGATAACTCCGAGAACACAACCGAGGCATTACTCAAGGATCACCTTCCTCTTCCTAAACCTGCTAGATGGAAGTCTAGGTCTACCTCATATATTGAGGGAGTAAATGCCACCGCAGTTGGGAAGCCCGAAAACTCACCTGTCAAAGAGTGGCAGTGGGTTCCCTTAGTGGAAATCGCAAGAATGGAATCCGGGCATACTCCTAGCAGATCAAAACCGGAGTATTGGGGAGGTGATATCTGCTGGATTGGCATCAAGGACGCAAATAAGAATCATGCCACGAAAATCTCTGATACCGAGCAAAAAACAAATGAGCTTGGCCTCGCCAATTCAGCAAGCCGCTTGTTGCCAGAGGGAACAGTTTGCATCAGCCGAACGGCTTCTGTTGGCTACGTAGTAAAAATGGCAAAACCAATGGCAACGAGCCAAGATTTCGTAAACTGGGTGCCATCTGATGTGGTAGACCCCGATTGGCTCATGTGGCTATTTGTCGCTGAGCGCGAATCACTCTTCAAATTCGGAAAAGGCTCAACCCATACAACCGTTTATTTTCCAGAGTGGCTATCCATGCATGTCTTGCTCCCCCACATTAAAGAGCAACGGTATATAGCCCGACGGATCGAACAACTCTTCGCCTACGCCGACACCATCGAAAAACAGGTCAACAACGCACAGGCAGCGGTCGAGCACCTCACCCAGTCCATCCTCACCAAAGCCTTCCGCGGCGAACTCACCGAGCAGTGGCGCAAGGAAAATCCGGAGCTGATCAGCGGTGAAAACAGTGCAGAGGCGCTGCTGGAGCGTATCCAGGCCGAGCGAGCAGCGGTCAAACCAGCAAAGAAAACGCGCAGAAAGAAATCCTGATATGGCCAAGACACCCAAGCGCTCGATGGATTCGAACCAGCTACCGCTGTTCGAATTTGACAAGGACAATCTGGAAAAGGTCCAACGTCACTGGCCCGGTGATCACCCCGAGGAATCAGGCTTTACCAAATACATCGTCTACGTGGATGAAAGTGGCGATCACAGCCTGCAGAGTATCGATAAAAGCTACCCTATATTCGTGCTGGCGTTCTGCATATTTCACAAACGACACTACAGTGAGGTGGTTGTTCCTTCCCTGGAAAAATTCAAGTTCAACCACTTCGGGCATGACCAAATTGTATTGCACGAAAACGAAATACGACGTAGAAAAAGCCCGTTCAATATTTTCAAGAACAGTGAGCACCACCAACGGTTCGCAAACGAACTGACGGAAATTATCGAATTCAGCAATTTTATCCTCGTCAGCGCAACGATCGATAAGCGTGAAATCAGGAAGCTGAATCCCGCAGACAACGCATACCACATCGCTCTGGGGCTGTGCATGGAGACTCTACACGAATTCCTACAGAAAAAGGGCGAGGAGCAGAAGAAAACTCACATCGTTGTCGAATGCCGTGGGGACAAGGAAGATAAAGAGCTTGAACTCGAGTTTCGCCGTATTTGCGACGGCAATAACCGCTTGGGAAAACCGTTACCGTTTGAGATCCTGTTTGCCGATAAAAAGGTGATGTCTTCAGGACTTCAGCTGGCAGGCCTTGTTGCGCGCCCTATCGGCCTACACACATTGCGGCCCGAACAGAGCAATCGAAGCACTCAAAGAGAAGTTTTACTGCGACGGGGGCCGGGAGGGAGTTGGCACTGGATTCATGGGGAAAGGAATGAAGGTTTACCCGACCCCAAAAAGCGAAAAACCCCGGTGAATCCACCGAGGTTATAACGCCGACTGAGAATGCTCAATCCATTTGCCACGTATTCTAGACATCTGAGCCAACATCTTCAACTTTTAGTTGTCAACGGCTAGTTGTCGCCACAGCATGTCAGCCTTGGGAGAATTGTTATCTACCCCAAAGTGGCCCAAAAGTACTGTCTGGTCACAATTTCCATCACACACTGTTACATAGAGCAGATCACGAGTACCACCGCGAATGCCCCAAGACGTCTCCCCAAAACGCGCACTGTTAATCGCCAAACAGTGGCCCGAACCCGCCTCTACCGCCGCCGGCCGACGCACGCTGGATATTCTCGACCTGCTCACCGATGCCGGTTATAGCGTGGACATCGCCAGTCCCGCACAGCCCACACCGTTTCAGGCCAAAACCGGTTACCGCGAGCACCAGATCGCGGTCAACGATTCCGGCTTTGACGATTGGGTGCGCACACTGGATCCGACGCTGGTGATCTACGATCGCTTTATGATGGAGGAACAATTTGGCTGGCGGGTGCGCGAGCAGTGTCCGCACGCGGTCACGCTGCTGGATACCAGTGATTTTCACAGCCTGCGCGAGGCCCGTCACCAGGCGCTCAAAAGCGGCCAACCACTGAATCTTTTCCACCCCATCGCCGAACGTGAAGTGGCCGCGATGGCGCGCTGTGATCTCACCATCATGATCTCGCAGGTCGAGGTGGACCTGCTGAAGCAGCACTTCTGTTTGCCCGACTGGCAGCTGCACTATTTACCTTTCCTTATAAAGAAACTGCCCGATATTGAGACTCTGCCGGGATTTGAAGAGCGCCAACACCTGATCATGATCGGCGGCTTCAAACACACGCCGAATCGCGATGCCACCAGCTGGTTTGCACAGGAAATCTGGCCCCGGCTGCACGCGCTGTTACCGGGCGTGGAGTGTCATATTTACGGCGCTTACTCCGATCACGCCATGCACCGTTTCAGCGATCCCAAAACGGGGCTTCGCGTGCACGGCCGCACCGACGATGCACTGGCCACCATGGCGCGCTACCGGCTGAACCTGGCGCCGTTGCGTTTTGGTGCGGGGCAGAAGGGCAAGATTCTGGACGGATGGCTCACCGGGACGCCCACGGTGACCACGCCCATCGGTGCCGAATCCATGGCTGCAGAAGATTGCTGGGGCTATCCATTGAGTGCCGATCCGGATCAGTTTGCGGCCACCACCGCGCACCTGTATCGGGATCAAACCGCCTGGCTCACGGTGCGCGACACCGGCACACGGGCATTGGAATCCGGCTTTTCCTATCGGCATCACGCCGATGCGTTTATCGAGCGCATTGAATCGGTCGCCGCAAATCTACCAGCGCACCGCAACCGCAATATCTGGGGCCGTATTCTCCGACGCAACGAGCACCGCGCGGAGGAATTTATGAGCCGCTGGATCGAGGCCAAGAACCAGCTTTAAGCGGGAAATAGAGATACCGCTCCTTCGCCCTGAATGCACCGCGGTTTTACTGCCGCCTCAAATGAGAAAAATTTTTCTCATAATCTGCCTGCTCTCCATTTTCTGAGCAAAAAATTTCACAAAAAAAGGGGCTGATCCCGATACATCCACATGTTGCACAGAAGATTCTGGCAGAACCGTAAAAATAACCGGACGACATAAATAAAAACACACCTTCGATCTGCTTTTGCGTAGCCCGCGCAGATCCAGTCATCCCCACTTCAAAATGGCCAGCGCTTGTT
Source organism: Microbulbifer celer (assembly GCF_020991125.1). Classification (NCBI taxonomy): domain Bacteria; kingdom Pseudomonadati; phylum Pseudomonadota; class Gammaproteobacteria; order Cellvibrionales; family Microbulbiferaceae; genus Microbulbifer; species Microbulbifer celer. Next base: position 3,917,664 of record NZ_CP087715.1, on the reverse strand, counting down.
CTTGAATATCCTTTATCAGTTCGAGTTGTAATTTCCGCCAGGGATTGAGACCCACCTCACATCCCCCCTCTAACCGGATACGATCGTACCAATTGAATCCTAAATATGGCGCGAAATACAAAGAGTTATCCCCTTTTTTCTATGAGGGTGAGAGATTTCTCCTCGTCAAACCCAGGCCATGGGAGAAAAAGCCGGGACAAAATTCCGGTAATTTTTCCGGCACCCACTGCTCAGGAGTTCCGCGGTGGATTAGCGGCGACACTATCAATACAAACCTCCGTCGCCGATAACAATAATCAAGGAGAAATGCGCAACAATGAAATTGCCAGTATTACGACAACGCGGCTCGTTACTCGCGGCCGCGGCACTGCTGTTTGGTGCCTCAGTTACAACACACACAACCCACGCGGTGGAACCGCAGCAATCCGCCATGGTGCTCGCACCGTCTGAGGTGGTGACCGACCGCATCATCATCAAGTACAAGGATTCCGTTCCCGGCGCGAATATGTCAGCCATGTCGCAGTCGGCAGTACAGCGCGCAGCGCAAAGTGCCGGCCACGGCTTCAAACATATGCGTCGGCTCGCTACTGGCGCACAGTTGTTGCGGCTGGAAAAACGCACCAGCAAGGCGGAATTGGATGCAGTGATCGCGCGGCTACAACAGGACCCGCAGGTGGAATATGCCGAGCCGGACCGCCTGATGCAGCCCATGGCCACCCCCAACGATTCGTACTACAACCAGCAGTGGCATTACTTTGAGTCCACCGGCGGCCTGAACCTGCCGAGCGCCTGGGACGTTACCCAGGGTGAAGGTGTGGTAGTCGGCGTGATTGATACCGGTTATCGCCCGCACGCGGACCTGAATGCGAATATCCTGCCGGGCTACGACATGATTTCGGACACCACCGTGGCCCAGGATGGCGACGGCCGTGACAGTGACGCCAGCGATCCTGGCGACTGGTCACCCGCAGGCGCCTGTGGTGTTGGCCAGCCAGCGCGCGGCAGCAGCTGGCACGGTACCCATGTAGCCGGCACCATCGCGGCGGTGACCAATAACGGCACCGGTGTGGCGGGCGTCGCCTACAAATCCAAAATCGTCCCCATCCGTGTGCTGGGCCGCTGCGGCGGTTATACCTCGGATATTGCCGACGGTATTATCTGGGGCGCCGGTGGCAATGTGAGCGGTGTGCCCACCAATGCCAACCCGGCGCAGGTGCTGAACCTGAGCCTGGGTGGCGGCGGCAGCTGCGATACCACGACCCAGAACGCGATCAATACCGCGCGCAGTCTGGGCACCACCGTGGTGGTGGCAGCCGGTAACTCCAACGCCAATGCAGGCAACTACAGTCCGGCGAGCTGTTCCGGTGTGGTGACCGTGGCCGCCACCAATCGCGCCGGCAGCCGCGCCTATTACTCCAACTACGGCAGCGTGGTGGATGTAGCGGCACCGGGCGGTGAAACTTCCACCGCCTCCAACGGCGTACTCTCCACCCTGAACAGCGGCTCCCAGGGTCCGGGAAGCGACAGCTACGAGTTCTATCAGGGCACCAGCATGGCGGCGCCCCATGTGGCCGGCGCGGCGGCACTGCTATATGCAGTGGACAGTGGTATTACGCCGACCGAAGTGGAATCCATCCTGAAAAACACCACCCGCAGCTTCCCCGGCTCCTGCAGCCAGTGCGGTACCGGTATCGTGGATGCGAGTGCGGCAGTGGCTGCGGCCAATGGCGACGGTAACCCGGATCCCGATCCGGAACCCGGTGAAGGCGAGCTGACCAACGGCGTAACCGAGACTGGTCTGTCTGCCAGTACCGGTGGTGAACTGCTGTACACCCTCGAAGTCCCGGCCGGCGCCTCCAACCTGAGCTTCCAGATTGCCGGCGGTACTGGCGATGCAGATCTCTACGTGCGCTACGGCGCTGCACCCACCACCAGTGCCTACGACTGCCGCCCGTATATCGGCGGTAATAACGAGACCTGCGATATCTCCAATGTGCAGGCGGGCACTTACTACGTGATGGTGCGTGCCTATAGCAGCTTCTCTGGGGTAAGCCTGACCGGCAGCTTCGACGAAGGCGGCAACGGCGGCGGTGCGACCGGGTGGACCGAGAGCAACGTTTCCGGCAGTGCCAACGCCTGGCAGCACTTCACCCTGGATGTGAACAGCGGCATGAGTACGCTGGATGTGGTGATGAGTGGCGGCAGCGGCGATGGCGACCTGTATGTGCGCTACGGCGCCCAGCCAACCACCACGAGTTACAACTGTCGCCCCTACCGCTGGGGCAATGACGAAAGCTGCAGCATCAGCAGCCCGGAAGCGGGCACCTGGTATATCAGCATTCGCGGCTACAACGACTATTCCGGGGTCACCCTGCAGGCGGAAGCCGCTCCCTGATTCAGGCCTGAATTACCTCCCTCTATTCGCAGTAACCCACTTTCACAGGCCGGCATTCGCCGGCCTTTTTTATCCGCGCTTACTTACCGGCTTCCAACACAACCCGATAGCGCGCCTTGCCACTTTCCAGGTGCGCGAACGCTTCATTGATCTTGCTCATGGGGAACATTTCCACCTTCGGTACAATATTGTGGCGCCGGGCGAATTCGAGCATATCCGCAATGCCGGCGGGGCTGCCCACCGGTGAGCCGGATACCTGGCGCTGGGCCAGCAGCAGGTTGAATACATTGATATCCAGCGGCTCGGTGGTGGCGCCAACAAAATGCAGGCGCCCACGGGGCTTCAGGGTGGTGAGATAGGTATTCCAGTCCAGCTTGACGTTCACCGTGGAGATGATCAGGTCAAAGCGGCCGGCAGCGGCCTTGAGCACTTCCGGGTCGCGACTGTTCAGCGTGTGATGTGCCCCCAGCGCCAGCGCTTCGTCGCGCTTGCTGTCGCTGGAGGTGAAGGCGGTGACGTCACATCCCCAGGCATTGAGAAACTGCAGCGCCAGATGGCCCAGACCGCCGATACCGATCACGGCGACGCGACTGTTGGGTTTGATATCGAACTGCACCAACGGGTTGTACACGGTAATGCCGGCACAGAAGAGGGGGCCCACCAGCGCCGGATCCAGTCCCTCGGGAATCGGGACCACGCTATCGGCTGAGGCTCTGACCTTGTCCGCAAAACCGCCGTGATGGCCGAGGATGGTGGGCTGGGCCTGGGGGCACAGGTTCTGATGTCCGGTATCGCACTCACCGCAGTGCCCGCAATAGCCGGAATGCCAGCCGAGCCCCACCCGCTGGTCCGCCTGCAGGTGGGTGACGCCCTCACCGAGGGCCTCAATGCGCCCGACCACCTCATGCCCGGGCACCACCGGGAACGCGGTCATACCCCACTCGTCATTCACCACGCTCACATCGCTGTGGCACAGACCACAGTATTCCACCGCGATCTGCACCTGTCCGGGCTGCAGGGTACCGGGGTCATACTGGAAAGGTTGGAGCGCGGCACCGGCGCGCTCGGCGGCGTAGGCATTGATCATGGTCGTTCCTTCAATTTTCGATGAAAAGTTCTCACGGATTTCGGAATCCGGTCTCCCGGGACATTGTTCATGACGGGGGCTGTGGCAACATTACCCACAAGGTCATAAAGATAACGATATAGACAACTTCCGAGGTGCCCGTGAGCCTTGTCACCCTCGCCATCCCGTTTTTCCTGCTCGCCGTGCTGGTAGAGCTGGCCCTCGACCGCTGGCGCGGCTGGGGCCTGTACCGGCTGAACGACGCCCTCGGCAGCCTCAGCGCCGGCATCCTGAGCCGCATACTGGGACTGATCCGGGTAGGCATCCTGATGCTGCTCTACATCCCACTGTACCAGTGGCTGGAACCCACCTATCGACAACTCGGTCTCACCTGGTCTCTGGACAACCCCTGGCACCTGGTACTGGCCGTGATCGCTTACGATTTCTGCTACTACTGGAAACACCGAATCAGCCACGAGATCAATATTTTCTGGGCGGAACACCTGGTGCACCACCAGAGCGAGGACTACAACCTCACCACCGCCCTGCGTCAGTCCAGCGACCTGGTGCCTCTGGGCTGGATTTTCTACCTGCCGCTACTGCTGATCGGTATGCCCCCGGAAGTTTTGATCACCGCCGGCGCCATCGATCTGATCTATCAGTTCTGGGTGCATACGCAGAAATTCCCCAAAGTGCAGTGGATGGAATGGATCCTGGTCACCCCCTCCAACCACCGTGTACACCACGCCCAGAACAGGGTGTATGTGGACCGCAATTACGGCGGTGTGCTGATTGTGTGGGATCGCCTGTTCGGCACCTATCAGGAAGAGCTGGAGCATGAACCCTGCATCTACGGGGTGCGCAAGCCGCTCAACACTTTCGACCCACTGGCGGCTAACCTGCAGCACTTCAAACGCATGTGGCTCGACGCCGTATATACGAAAAGCTGGAAGGAAAAGTTCACCCTGTGGTTCCGCGCCACCGGCTATCGTCCCGCCGATGCAGAAGCCGACTTGCCCTATCCGAGCTGTAACCTGGACCACTTCCGGCGCTACGACCCCAGACTCACCCCTGGCCCGCGCTACTACGCGCTGGCCCAGCACCTGTGCTATTCCGCCGCCACCCTGGCACTGCTTTGGTCTAGCAAAAACCTCGACTACGGTACCGTCGCTTTGATAGTGGCGATGCTGGTCATCGGGCTGGTGATCAATGGCCGCATCCTCGATGGCGAGGCCCGCACCCGCGGCTGGGAGCAGGCACGCCTGGTATTACTCGTCGTCACTCTGCCGCTGCTGCCCCAGGTGGTATGGATGCCATTGCTGGCTTACGCGGGAATAAGTATGACCATTTGGCGAATGTTGGTTTTCCCACAAAAAGGCGATACAGTCTCACCGGTCAGTCAATAGGGGCTCGAAGTAGCCAACCGCTCCGGCGGCAGGTTGTAGTTCCGCGGACGCGCCCGGTCGGTTTGGTTGTGCTTGCGGATTTTCACAGGTGCAGCCAGAAAGCCCAACACCTTGCCCCCAAGCCCGACCGGGTCAGCGTCCATCTCCTGCTTTATCCACTGCATGAGGCTTGCATCCCGCGCGCTCCCTTTCGTTATAATTCCTCCCGGTTATAATCCCGCGCCTTTCGATCCATTCACTCAGGAGTCGCCGTGCCTACAGGTACTCTCTATACGGTCTCAGCACCCTCCGGTGCCGGCAAGACCAGCCTCGTCCAAGCACTGGTGGAAAATGACAGCCAGGTGACCGTATCGGTTTCCCACACCACGCGCCCCATGCGCCCGGGTGAGATCGAAGGCATCAACTATCATTTCGTGAGCCGCGACGAGTTCGTGGGAATGCTGGGGGAGAGCGCGTTCCTGGAACACGCCCAGGTATTTGAAAATTACTATGGCACCTCCAAGGCGTGGGTAGAAGAGACCCTCGCCAGCGGACGCGATGTAATCCTGGAGATCGACTGGCAGGGCGCGGCTCAGGTGCGCAAGCAGATGCCGGAAACCGTGGGCATCTTCATCCTGCCACCTTCCCAACAGGCCCTGCTGGAGCGTCTCACCGGCCGCGGACAGGACGAGCAGAGCGTGATCGACAAGCGCATGGCGCAGGCGATCGATGAAATGTCCCACTATGTGGAGACCGATTACCTGATCATCAACGACGACTTCACCACCGCCCTGAAAGAGCTCCGCGCCATCATGACCGCCGAACGCCAGCGGCTGGCGCGACAACAGGAAGTGCACGGGGCACTGCTACAGTCGTTGTTGCGCAAGCAGTAAGCTTTGCCTTTCCGGGCCAGCAAACAGCTGTTTGGTTCGGGCGCAGGTGTCGATACCGGGTGAAGCCTTGCGAGACCTTCAAAAACAGGATGTTTTTGCAGAGCCCCCATGGGCCGAAGGCGCCGCGTTGAAGCGGCCGGACTGGGTTCACGGCGTGTCTCGCAAGGCTTCACCCGGTAGCGGCACCGCCAAAGAGGGTAAAAACAGCGCTAAGCCACGATTGAGCCAATTGATCGATTTGCGTACACTGCGCGGTCCGGTAGAATAGCTACCCTTGGCCTGTCTTTCGGCCGCACCCTATTCCCAACATCGCCGGCTCCGGCGAGCAGACACTGGAACTGTAGATTTATGGCACGTATCACCGTTGAAGATTGCCTCGACCACGTAGACAACCGCTTTGAACTGGTTATCGTCGGCAGCAAGCGCGCCCGTCAGATCGCCACCGGCGGCCGCGACCCCATGGTTGCAGAAGAAAACGACAAGCCCACCGTCATCGCCCTGCGCGAAATCGAAGAAGGCTTTGTAGACGCCAGCATTCTCGACGAGCCGGACGAAGACGAATTTGAACAACAGGCCGCACCGGCACCGGTATACCTGTCCGAGCAGGACCTCTGATCCCGGACCCTATCGATTGATGCAGTACCTGCAGGACAAGTAAGAGGCGAGCGCGGCTTTGCACACCATTGACAGTCTGGCCCATCGCCTCTCGTCTTACCTACCCCCCGACCAGATCCAGTTCGTGCGCCGCGCTTATTTCTACGCGGAACAGGCCCACGATGGCCAGCAGCGGCGCTCCGGCGAACCCTATATCACCCACCCCCTGGCCGTAGCCACCATCCTTGCCGGCATGCACATGGACGCCCAGAGCCTGGCCGCCGCCATGCTGCACGACGTGATCGAAGACACCGGTGTACCCAAGGCCGCATTGGCAGAGCAATTCGGGGAAGAAGTGGCAGACTTGGTGGACGGCGTCTCCAAGCTGACCCAGTTCGAGACCGACAGCCCCGCAGAAAAACAGGCAGAGAACTTCCAGAAAATGGCGCTCGCCATGGCGCGCGATATCCGCGTAATCCTGGTCAAGCTCGCCGACCGCCTGCACAACATGCGCACCCTGGGTGCCCTGAAACCGCAGAAGCGCGCGCGCATCGCCCGCGAGACGCTGGAAATCTACGCCCCCATTGCCAACCGCCTGGGCATGAACGATGTGCGAATCGAATTCGAGGACCGCGCATTCTTCGCCATCTACCCCCTGCGCGCCAGCCGTCTGCGCGCCGCCCTGGTGGCAGCCCGCGGCAACCGCAAAGAGCTGCTGGAAAAAATCCAGAGCGCTATTGAGCTGCGCCTGGAACGGGAAAACATCGACGCCCTGGTGATCGGGCGCGAGAAGCACCTGTACAGCATTTACCAGAAGATGCGTTCGAAGAAGAAGTCGTTCAAGGAAATCATGGACGTCTACGCCTTTCGCATCATCGTCGACAGTGTCGACACCAGCTACCGTTCCCTGGGAGTTATCCACAACCTGTACAAACCGGTGATCACCGAATTCAAAGACTACATCGCCATTCCCAAATCCAATGGCTACCAGTCTCTGCACACGGTGCTACTGGGCATGCACGGGGTGCCGATCGAAGTGCAGATCCGCACCAAGGAAATGGACGAAATGGCCAACAGCGGTATCGCCGCCCACTGGCTGTACAAATCCTCCGGCGACGAGGTTCTCAATACTGGCGGCACCAGCCAGGTGCGCGCACGGCGCTGGGTGCAGGGACTGCTGGAAATGCAGCAGCGCGCCGGCGACTCGCTGGAATTTATCGAGAACGTGAAGATCGACCTGTTCCCGGACGAGGTCTACGTGTTTACCCCCAAAGGCAAGATCATCGATCTGCCCGCCGGGGCCACCGCGGTGGACTTTGCCTATTCCGTACATACGGATATCGGCAACTCCTGCGTGGCGGTGCGCATCAATCAGCGCCTGGCACCGCTGTCGCAACCGCTGGAAAGCGGCCAGAAGGTGGAAATTCTCACCAGCAAGAATGTGCAGCCGAACCCCAACTGGCTCAATTTTGTGGTCACCGCCAAGGCCCGCAGCGCCATCCGCCACTTCCTCAAACACCGTCGCCACCACGACTCCATCACGCTAGGCCAGCGTCTGCTGGAAAAGGCCCTGAGCAAATTCCGCCTGCAGCTTTCCGACATCAGCGAGGAAGACATCGCCCGCGGAGTGAAAGAAGCCAAGTGTGAAACCTTCGACGACCTGCTGGAAGAGATCGGCCTCGGCAATCGCGCGGCCTATTCCGCGGCCAAGCTGTTGGCACCGGCGGACACGGTGGAAACCGAGGCCAGCCATATCTCATCACCGCTGACCATCGACGCCCAGGAGGGCATGCTGATCAGCTTCGCCCGCTGCTGTCGCCCGATTCCCGGCGACACCATCATCGGCCATATCAGCTCCGGCAAAGGCGTGGTGGTGCACCGCGATACCTGTCGCAATACCAGCGAGTTGCGCGAGCATCCGGAAAATATCATGGCGGTAAACTGGTCGCCGGATGTGAAGGGGGAATACCTGGGCGATGTGCGTGTGGAAGTGGAATCCGAGCGCGGCATCATCGCGCGCCTCGCCACCCGTATTACGGAGGAGGGCGCGAGCATCGAACAGATCCACGTGGATGAAAAAGATGCCCAGCACAGCGTGATTTCCCTGACCCTGGAAGTCACCAACCGGGTACACCTGGCCCAGGTAATGAAGCGCCTGCGCAACCTGCCGGCGGTTATCCGTATCGCCCGGCCGTAATCCTCTTCTCTCACTCTCCGAAACACCCAAAGCAGGGCCGCCACCTAGGTCGCTCGAACGCTTATTACCACAAAAACCTCGAAGTCCGTCTGACCAGGTTGTTACCGGCGGATGCAGGTTTCGGCAAGGTCTGGAAAGCGGGAGGGAGTTTTCGTGGATAGTGCGGAATGTGGACGAGTTCCGCCTATCGCACACGGTCCATCCAGATATCTCCCCAAAGCGCGCAAACCGCGCTATATTCTCCCGCTTTCTTTTTCAGCAAGCAGGTCCGCAAGGCCCGGGAGAGCAGTAACCATGCCAAATCGCGCCGTAATAAAAACCGATAAGGCACCGGCCGCAATCGGCAGCTATTCGCAAGCCGTCAAAGTCGACAACACCATCTACCTTTCCGGCCAGATTCCGCTGGTACCCGCAACCATGGAGCTGGTTTCCGATGACTTCCGAGAACAGGCCCACCAGGTATTCAAGAACCTCGCCGCAGTATGCGACGCTGGCAATGGCTCTCTCGATCACATCGTCAAGCTGAACCTCTACCTCACCGATCTCACTAATTTCTCTATCGTGAACGAAGTGATGGAAGAGGTCTTTACGCAACCGTTTCCGGCGCGCGCGGCGGTAGGCGTGAAAGAGCTGCCGAAGGGTGCCCAGTTTGAAGCCGAAGCGATCATGGTGATCTGATCAGGCTCGGGAAAGGAAAAGGCGGAAGGGATTAAAAACGGTGCCGCGCATGCGGCACCGGAGGGATCAGAAATCAGGCCGCTGGATCACTCATTTTCCAGCAGTGTGCTGTAACCCAAGCGATAATTCGGATACAGCATTTCATAGCCGCTATCCAACATACGCTGATTACTCAGCCTCTTCGAACGGCGCTCACTGGTGGCCACCTCTTCACGCAGATGCGCGTTGGTATAACCCATAGACTTCGCCAGCCAGCTCTGCAACTCGTACATGGGCACCGGCGTGCAGTCGGCGCCGATATACAGTTTCTCCGGCGCCATGCCATTTTTCTGACCTTCGATCAGATGCACCATAAACCCGGTGGCATCGTCCACGTGAATACGGTTACTGTACTGGGGCGGGGAGGGCGGCGCACAGCGGCCAGCGCGAACCTGCGACAGGAGCCGGTCGCGACCGGGGCCGTATATACCCGCAAAGCGGATCACGCTGGTTTCGGCAGGGGCCGTCTGGGCAATTTTTTCCGCCGCGAGCAAGGCTTCGCCCTGATAGCTGTTGGGCAGTGGCTGGGTTTTCTCATTCAACCACTGGTCGCCACTCTGGCCGTAGACCCGGGAAGAAGAGATCCACAGGAACAGGCGCGGAGGCTTTGGCATCTGTGCGATAGCGTCCGACAGTACCTTAGCAGTTTCCACATAAGCGCGTTGATATGCCTGCGGCGTGTTCACACCCGGCGTAAAAGTGGCGATTACGATGTCCGCGCCCTTGGCCAGATGATTCTGTACATCCTCGGGGCGGGTGGCATCGCCGCGGCGCCAATTGACCACGTCGGCCCGCCGCTTGCGGGCGAGGGCCTGTAACGGATTGCGACGTACACCGAACACATCGTACGCTTTGCGATCCAGCTTCAACGCCAAACGGGTGCCGAGATCCCCGCAGCCGAAGATCCAGACTTTTTCCTTTGCCATAGCCGCTTGTTGAAACCCCCGGTGAAGCCTGTACCGGCTTCTTTATCTGAATGAATTATCTTTGGTCGTGGCGAACACATCGGTATCCCGCAACGCTCGCCCGTGATTTCTCGCACAGAGTATGGCCCACAGTGGCCATAAAACCATGTATTTATAACCTGTTTGAAGCATCGGTTCTGTGAACAGCGCCCGGAGAAGCTTTCTCCGGGGCTTTGTTATGGCTTGGGTACCGTCAGCCGCGCGACTTCACCATGCGGTAAATAAACAGCAGGACGATTGCCCCAACTACCGCAGTGATGATACTGCCGATAGACAGGCCGCCTACAGTACCGACACCGATAAAGCTACCAAGCCAGCCGCCGATAAAGGCGCCAACAATGCCGATGATGATGGTGACAATCCAGCCACCGGGTTCCGGACCCGGCATGATCCATTTGGCCAGCGCACCGGCGATCAGGCCGAGAATAATCCACGAAAAAAATTCACCCATAGCGACTCTCCGCTTAACGTGTAATAAACACTTGCCTTTACACATATAGCAAAGGACACGCCATGCCGTGGATTAATCCGCCTCTTCATAGCAAATTTTACTAACTGTTATGTTTTTTAATAGCAAAACTTTCTAGTTTGAGACATTCATACAGATCAATTGCAGAATCACTGGCCGGAGGGGTGGGTTTATGAATAAACTCTATCGCCCACTTTAATCTGATTGCTTCGAACATGACTCTGAACGAACTGCGCTACATCGTCACCCTGGCTCAGGAACAGCATTTCGGCCGTGCAGCCGAGCGCTGTTTTGTCAGCCAGCCGACGCTCTCGATTGCCGTGAAAAAGCTGGAGAAAGAGCTGGGGGTCGCCCTGTTCGAGCGCTCCAAAACCCGCGTGCAGGCCACCCCGCTGGGGGAGCGTATCGTCGCTCAGGCACAGCTGGTGCTGGAGCAGTCAGCGGCGATCAAGGATATTGCCAGCGCCGGTAAAGACCAACTCAGCAGCCCGCTGTCGGTCGGTGCCATCTTTACCATCGGCCCCTATCTGTTTCCGCATTTCATCCCACAGTTACAGCAGCTGGCCCCACAGATGCCGCTGTACGTGGAAGAGGGCTATACCTCCACCTTGCGCGCACGCCTGCGCAAAGGCGAGCTGGATGCGGTGATCATTGCCCTGCCCTTTACCGAGCCGGATGTAGTCACCCAGCCCTTATATGACGAACCCTTTGTGGTGCTGATGCCTTCGGACCACCCGTTGGCGAAAGAGGAAGCCATCGCCCCGGAACAGTTGTGTGAAGACAATGTGCTGCTGCTGGGGGAGGGGCACTGTTTCCGCGATCAGGTCCTGGAGGCCTGCCCACAACTACAGCAATCGATCGAAAAGGAAGCCGGCAACGGACATATCCGCACCGCCGCCGATGGCAGCTCGCTTGAGACCCTGCGCCACATGGTGGCCTCGCGCCTCGGCATTACCGTGTTACCGCTGTCTGCCGCCGCCGCGTCCCAGTACGCCAGTGGCGTCCTGGTAACCAGGCCATTTGCGGCACCGGCACCACAGCGCACCGTCGCCCTGGCCTGGCGCGCCAGCTTCCCGCGGCACCGCGCAATCGACATGTTGCGCAACGCCATCAACCAGTGTCAGCTACAGACGCCCTGATCACACCCAGGTGAGTCCGGATCCGTGAATAAGGAACCCACGACCAAGGAACACAAGGCGCTGGGGGAGATCCCCGTCACCGCCCTCAAGGGCGTCGGCGCCAAACTGGCGGAGACCCTCGGCAAACTGCATATCAGCACCCTGCAGGACCTCCTGTTTCACCTGCCTGCGCGCTACCAGGACCGTACCCGCGTGGTGCCGCTGGCGGGGCTGCGCCCGGGTATGGATGCGGTGGTCGAGGGCGAGGTGCGTGCAGCCGATGTGGTCTTTGGTCGCCGCCGCAGTCTCGCGGTGCGTCTGCAGGACACCACCGGCACCATTACCCTGCGTTTTTTCCATTTCACTGCCGCACAGAAAAACCGCTTCACCCCCGGCACCCGCGTACGCTGCTACGGCGAGGCCCGCCGCGGCGGTTCCGGTCTCGAGCTGTTTCACCCGGAAACCGAAGTCCTCGGCGAAGCCATTTCTCCCACCGCCCAGACCCTGACCCCGATATACCCGCTCACCGAAGGGCTCAGCCAGGGCCGCTTGCGGGCGCTGATCGGCCAGGGCCTCGACTGGCTGACCCGGTATCAGGTCAGTGAACTGCTCCCCGCACAACTGTTGCCGCGGGATCTGCAGATGCCGCTGGCCGGCGCACTGTTTTATCTGCACCAGCCACCGGCGGATGCGGACCTGGAACAACTCGCCGAGGGACAGCACCCCGCACAACAGCGCCTGGCGCTGGAAGAGTTGCTTGCGCACCACCTCAGCCTGCTGGAACTGCGCCGCAGCGCCTCTGCAATTTCGGCACCGCCACTGTCCCCCACAAAAGCACTGGAGCGGGATTTCCTCGCACGCCTGCCATTTTCCCCAACCGGGGCCCAGGAAAGGGTGGGGCGGGAAATTGCCGTCGACCTCAGCCAATCCCGCCCGATGATGCGGCTGCTGCAGGGCGACGTGGGGGCGGGCAAAACCCTGGTGGCAGCGCGCGCGGCACTGCAGGCCGTTGGCGCCGGATTCCAGTGCGCGGTGATGGCGCCGACGGAGATCCTCGCCGAGCAACACCGGATCAATTTCTGTGGTTGGCTGGAGCCTCTGGGCATTACCGTTGCCTGGCTCTCTGGCAGTATGAAAGCCAGCGAGCGCCGCCAGCAGCTGGCGCTGATCGCCAGTGGCGACGCACAACTGGTGGTGGGCACCCACGCCCTGTTTCAGGACGGCGTGGACTTCCATCGCCTGGCACTGGTGATCATCGACGAACAGCACCGCTTTGGTGTGCACCAGCGCCTGCAGCTGCGCGAGAAAGGCAGCGTCGAATCCGGCCCCGACGGTACCCTGCGCACCCAACCGCACCAGCTGATCATGACCGCCACCCCCATCCCCCGCACTCTGGCCATGTCGGCGTTTGCCGATCTGGACTGTTCGGTGATCGACGAGCTGCCCCCTGGGCGGCAACCCATCAATACCGTAGCCATCTCCAACGAGCGCCGTTTTGAGGTGATGGAGCGGGTCCAGAGCGCAGTGCGCGAGGGGCGCCAGGCCTACTGGGTTTGCACCTTGATCGAAGAGTCCGAAACCCTGCAGGCCCAGGCCGCGGAATCCACCGCCGAAGAGCTGGCGGAAACCCTGGAGGGGGTGCGGGTGGCGCTGGTACACGGGCGCATGAAACCCGCCGCCAAGGATCTGGTGATGAAAGCCTTCAAGGCCGGCGAAGTCGACCTGCTGGTAGCGACCACCGTGATCGAGGTGGGCGTGGACGTGCCCAATGCGAGCCTGATGATCATTGAAAACCCTGAACGACTGGGGCTTGCTCAGCTGCATCAGCTTCGCGGCCGGGTAGGGCGCGGCCGCATTGCCAGCCACTGCGTACTGATGTACAGCACGCCACTTTCGGCCAACGGGCGCGCGCGCCTGCAGGCACTGCGCAGCCACGCCGACGGATTTGCCATTGCCGAGGAAGACCTGCGGCTGCGCGGCCCGGGCGAAATCCTCGGCACCCGTCAGACCGGAGAGATTCAGCACCGCATTGCCGATTTGCAGCGGGATGCGCACCTGTTACCCCGGGTTCAGAAAATTGCCGCGGCGCCCGCGCTGGATGCCGCGACTCGCAGTGCCATTGTGCGTCGCTGGCTGCACAACAAGCCCCGCTATGCAGAGGCATGATCGACGCCCGGTCCGCGCAGAAAGGTAGCGAAAGTGGTGTAAATTGCGACCCAGTTCCCCATCTCCACGCAACAGGTTCTCAATCCTCCCGCCGATGACTCAAAGGTCACATCCGGTCACGAATAATTTTGCGCATCCGCGCCGCTAGTGGCAGCCTGACCCCGCACATTAATCTCTCGCCAAGTCAGGCCCGACTCCGACGCAAACGTCGCGGCCGTATTCTTCATGGGGAACTTCAGGGTCACAGCACATGTTTCCGGTATTCGGTAAGAATTTCTCTCTCTTGTTCTCACCCAAGGCGCTTTTTACCGGTGCCTTCCTGACCGGTACTTTCCTGATTGCGCCGTTGCTCGCGGCACCGGTCGCGGCACAGGGTTTTTTCGGAGGCGATGAAACGCCATTGCCGCACATCACCCTGGCGCAGGCAGAAATCGTCATGGACGTGCCCATGCATGGCAATGATCTGGAAGCGCTGTTGGCGCAGGCGGCCGCCGGTAAAAGCCTGAGCGCAGCAAAAGAAAAAACCGAAGCGCACTTTATCGCCCAGCTGCGCACGGAGCTTGAGACCCGCCTGCGGGAGTTTCTCACTGACGAGGAAGTCCCCCTGATCACCGACAATCAATCGCTGACTCTGCACAGTGCCGTCGATCTTACGATCGCCAAAGAACTGAACGATATCCGCAGTTCGGGCGACTACGAGCTGGAGCGTGGCCGGCTCACCGCCAGCGGCGATTATCACCTGCGCCTCAAGAGTCCCAGTGGTCGCGTATTGCGGGAAAAACGGGTGGATATTGCCGACCTACGCCTGCGCCAGGGCTACCAAATCAAAACGCCCAATGACGGCCGCCCCAGCGAAGACAATACCAACGAGCAGCTGCAGACCTTGATGGCGGAGCTGGCGGAGCGACTCCTGGACCGGATAGAAGACGACCTCGAAGCGGACAGCCTGCGCGAGCTTAACCGCAGCTGAGCGGGCTGCCATGTTCATGTTGCGCCGGATTCCTGACGTACCGCGCGTCAGTTCCACACGAGTGCCCCTCCGTCACTTCGCGTATCCCCGCGCTGACATCCGCCCTTGATACCCTGAACCCGCACTGCGGCCCCGCTACCCCATCACCAGCGTCCGCGCCGGATATAGCGCACAAAACTGACCCCTACTGACGCACAAGTCACTAAAATTTTTGCCCGGCTCGGAGAACAATGGCAGTCTGTCATCTTAATTACACAAATAATGCGTGGAAAAACACACCGCGCTGCCCGATCCCTTCCAATAAAATAAATTACAGGGAACGATGATGAGAATATTTCAACATCGCAGCGTTGCGGTCGCTGCAGGTGTCCTGTGCCTGAGTCTTCAGCCTTTGAGCGCCCTTGCCCAGGGTTTCTGGGGGGGAGATGAGAGCGCACCCAGCCTGAATATCGCCGCGACCGAAATCACACTCGATATTCCCGTATCGATCTCCACCACCAATCTGCAATTGTTGCTCGCTCAGGCCAGCAATGGTGGCGGCCTGTCGGAAATCAAACAGCAGGCAGTGCGCAAGTACACCCAACACCTGCACAGCGAACTGGCCCGGGAGCTGGAAGCGCATTTCGACGATGAGGATATTCCGTTGGTGCAGGATGACGGTATCCTGGAGCTGGGGAACAGCCTGGATATCAAGGTGATCAAACACCTCGTCAGGATGCAAAGCAAAGGCGGCTACGATATTGAGGAAGGCGTCGTCGTGATAGCCGGCGAATTTCGCTACCAGCTCAGTAACCGCGCCGGCAACAATCTGCGCGAGCACCATATAGATGTCGACGAGCTGGAGATCAGCAGCAAGTACCGGATTAGAACCCGGCGCAACAGCGGCGACAGCGACGACAACACCGGAGAAGCCATCGAGCGTGCGCTTTCAGCACTGGTGGAAGAGCTGATGGACGCCATGGAGGACAATCTGGAAGCCGACCAATTACGGGCGATGGCAGAACTGTGATTGCGGCAGCTTGTGAGGCAGGTGGATGCACCAGCCAGTAGGTCCGCAGACAAAAGTAGATTAGCAAGCAAAGTCGGGCGGCAAATAAAAAGGCGAGCCGATCAACCGACTCGCCTTTTCTGTGTGTGTCTCACAAGAAACTCTCAGGGCACCAGCAATGCGTGCTATGCGGTGCGCGAAGCGTCCTCTTCATTGGCAACTACGCTGTTGTAGTTGTCATCGTTGAAGCGCTCCACATTCAGCGCACCCTCACTCTTGGCCACGATCGCCGTCACTACGGAATCACCGGTGATATTGACCGCGGTACGCACCATATCCAGCAGGCGATCCACACCCATCACAATTGCAATGCCCTCGAGCGGCAGGCCGACCTGCTGCAGTACCATCGCCAGCATGATCAGGCCCACACCCGGCACACCGGCGGTACCGATGGAAGCCAGGGTTGCGGTCAGGATCACCGTCAGATAGCCCATCAGGCCGATATCGATACCGTAGAGCTGAGAGATGAATACCGTCGCCACGCCCTGCATGATCGCGGTGCCATCCATATTGATCGTGGCACCCAGAGGCACCGTGAACGAAGCCACTTTATTATCCACACCCAGGCGCTTTTCCACCGTCTGCAGCGTTACCGGAATGGTCGCCGCGGAGGACGCGGTGCTGAAGGCAAACACCATCGCCGGACGCATCTTCTTGATCAGTTTCAGCGGGCTCAGGCCGGACAGCAGTTTCAACAGAATGGAATAAACCCCGAAAGCGTGCAGCAGCAACGCGCTCAGTACCACCAGGAAGTACTTCATCAGCTGCACAATGGCATCCAGCCCCAGCTGCGCAATCTTGGTTGCCAACAGTGCAAATACACCATAGGGGGCAAACACCATCAGTACCCCCACCATGCGCATGATGACTTCGTTCAGATCATTGAAGAAACCCGCAATACGCTGGCCTGGCTTGCCACTGCGGGATACCGCATACCCCATCAGCAGCGCGAATACGATGATCTGGAGCATATTGCCCTTGGCCATCGCATCCACCGGATTGGTGGGGAAAATGTTCACCAGCACCTCTGACAGCGGCGGCGACGGCTGCGGATCGAAGGTCGCATCGCTGGCCATCCCCTCCATACCGGCACCGGGCTGAATCACCAGCGCCAGCACCAGAGCCAGGGTAATCGCCGCGGCCGTGGTCAGCAGATACAGCAGCAACGTTTTGCCAGCCAACACCCCCACGCGGCTGCCTTCGGACAGAGCGCAGGCACCACACACCAGGGATACCAGCACCAGCGGTACCACCATCAGCTTCAGTGAGGCGATAAAGATACGCCCGACGATATCGAATAGTCCGGTGGTGAGGTAATTATTGATAAGCCCGCTTACCGTCTCGCCCAGAAGCTGGCTGGTATTGAGGAAATTGAGCAGCAGCCCGACCGCGATACCCGCGATCATGGCCAATACGATTTTTTTGGTAAGCCCCATGGTCCGTCCTGTTACTGATACCAATACTTGTTGGTAAATGTTTATTTTGTGCGAGCTCTATCAGCCTATTGCTGTTACGAGCGAAGGTTTCGATACCGCAGTGGTAATCACCACCCCCGATTTGACCGACACTATATCGGCAGGGCGCGCCACCGGCAAAGTCGATCCCATTCACCTCACTCCGCCGTCGGGTACAATAACGCTTTTGCACCTGCGCGGAGTCAACGTTGTACCACTCCCCCTATGAGTCTCCCTATCTTCCGGTCGGCGACTGGCACCCCCAGCCCCTGGAAAACCTGTACGGCAGCGTACCGCCGGAAAACCTCGTACCCTGGTTGATCCACCCCGGCTCCCTTACTGCCGCCCTGAAAGATTTCAGCAATGGCGAGTTCAGCGTAAGGATCCTGCATCAGGACTGGCAGCAACCGCGCCTCGAAGAACGCCGGGCCCTCAACCTGCGGGATCGCTCCCTCGCCCTGGTGCGCGAAGTCCTCCTGTGCGGCCATGGCCAGCCCTGGGTCTACGCCCGCAGCGTGTTACCGGAACGCTCGGTCAGCGGCAAACTCCGGCACCTGCGCAACCTCGACAGCCGCCCGCTCGGTGAACTCCTGTTCAGCCGCGCCGACATGAAGCGCGGGCCCATCGTGCTCAACCAGCTGCAGCGCAATTCCCATTGCGCCATCGACGAGCTCGCCGAAATGTCCACACGAGCCTGGGGGCGCCGCTCCACCTTCTGGCTAAAGGACAAACCACTGCTGGTTGCAGAAACCTTTCTCAACAGTTTCAATCCCCAGACACCGCCCGCGACCTGCGCGCCCCGATAAGCAGACGTGGCGCGTAAAGTATTGATGCCCGTGAGGATATGCAATTGATCAGCCAACAATTACAGCAACGCTGGCCCCAGGCGTTACCCTACTGGCAACTGGCACGGCTCGATCGCCCCATCGGCTCCCTGTTGCTGTTGTGGCCCACCTGGTGGGCGCTGTGGCTGGCCGCAGAAGGATGGCCGGGTGTCCACCTGTTTATGGTCTTCACCCTCGGGGTGATCCTCACCCGCGCTGCCGGCTGTGCGGTCAACGATTTTGCCGACCGCAATGTTGATGGTCACGTAAAACGCACCCACCAGCGCCCCCTCGCCACCGGCGCGGCAACGCCCAAAGGCGCGCTGCTATTATTCGCCGGCCTGATGCTACTCGCCTTCCTGCTGGTGCTTACCACCAACCGGCTTACTGTACTGCTGTCACTGCCGGCGCTGGCACTGGCGTTCTGCTATCCGTTCGCGAAGCGCTACACCCACTTGCCCCAGGTGGTGCTGGGGGCGGCCTTCAGTATGGGCATTCCAATGGCGTTCGCCGCGGTGAACAACAGCGTGCCCCCGGTGGCGTGGCTGCTCTTTACCACCAACCTGCTGTGGACCGTGGCCTACGACACCTTCTATGCCATGGTGGACCGGGACGATGACCTCAAGATCGGGGTCAAATCCACTGCCATCCTGTTTGGAGAGATGGACCGCGCCATGACCGGCTGCCTGCAGGTCATGGTGATCTTTGCCCTGCTGATGCTCGGTGGGCGTCAGGAACTGGGCGCACTCTACTATGTGGGCGTCGCGGCAGCCGCCGGATTGTTCGCCTACCAACAGTGGTTGATTAAAAACCGTCAGCGGGACGACTGCTTCAAGGCATTCCTGAATAACAACTGGGTCGGCGCGGCTGTATTTTCGGGAATATTTTTTCACTTCCTGCTCCAGTGAACGAACTTCAGGCTCCTTTTCACGATCTCTTTTTACGGTCTCTTTTCGCGATCGACCGGCGTCTGTCATATATTTGTCATTAAAGTGACGTTTAATGGCCACTCTAAAAAGTCAGTTCGAATTCAGACCAGCAATTAGGGTATGGCAGGCAGATGGACAGCAAGACGATTCTGATAGTCGACGATGAAGCCCCGGTTAGGGACATGCTGCGCGTGGCGCTGGAGATGGCGGATTATCGCTGTCTGGAGGCAGAAAACGCACAGGCGGCCCACTCGCTGGTCATCGACGAGAAGCCGGATCTGATCCTGCTGGACTGGATGCTGCCGGATGTTTCCGGAGTGGAACTGGCACGCCGCCTGAAGCGGGATGAATTGACCGCTGCGATCCCGATAATCATGCTGACCGCGAAGGGCGAAGAAGATCACAAGATCAAAGGTCTGGAAACCGGCGCCGACGATTACATCACCAAACCGTTTTCTCCCCGGGAGCTGGTGGCGCGCCTGAAAGCGGTCTTGCGCCGCGCGGGCCCGAGCACACCGGAAGAGCCGCTGACGGCAGGTGGCCTGGTGCTGGATCCGATCAGCCACCGGGTGACCATCAATGGCGATGCGGTGGATATGGGACCGACGGAGTTTCGCCTGCTGACCTTTTTCCTCTCCCATCAGGAACGGGCCTATACCCGTACGCAGTTACTGGACCACGTGTGGGGCGGCAACGTGTATGTGGAGGAGCGCACCGTAGACGTACATATCCGCCGCCTGCGCAAAGCCCTCACTATCGACGGCCACGAACGCTATATCCAGACCGTACGCGGCACCGGCTACCGCTTCTCTGTACAGACCGTGGAAAGGGTGTAATCCTACCTACACAAGGTTCATGCTCCCTAGAGAGCCCAGTGGCGGCCGGGCACCGGGTATTTATTTTTGAAACCGCTGTGAATACTTCCCTGTCGCTGACGCTTTCAAAAATAAATACCCGGCACCCGGCCTTCGCGCGAAGATCGGCGCACAGTTCCAGGCGCTGCCGCTTCGCCTAACATATTCAGACGGCCCGACCAGCATGCTCGATCGCAGTATTGGCGAGTTTTCCCGCTTTATCGTTATCGCCCTGGGCACCACCATCGTCGGTATTACCACCGGACACTGGTGGCTGGCGCTGTGTGCCGGGCTTGCGGTTTACCTGATCTGGGTACTCCTGCAGCAAAGCCGCTTTGATCGCTGGCTCGCCAATGGCCGCCGCGGCCCCGCGCCCACCAGCTTTGGCGTATGGGGGGATATCTCCGACGATTTTTACCGCCTGCAGCGGCGTCACCGCAAAGAAAAACAGAAACTCCACGCCATGCTGCGCCGGGTTCAGGACAGTACCAGTGCCCTGCGCGAGGGTATTGTGGCGCTTGAGGATGAAGGCAATCTGGCGTGGTGGAATCCCGCTGCCGGACAGATGCTGCGCTTACAGTCCGATGACGCCGGCCAGCCGCTGGTGAACTTTGTGCGCGATCCACGTTTTGTGGATCACGTACATCAGCGCATGCTGGGGCAGGATAACGATTCCCGCGAGCCGATTACGCTGCCCGCACCGGGTGACGATACCCGTATCCTGCAAATGGAGGTCACCCGCTTCGGCCGGGACGAGGCGCTGGTGATCGTGCGGGATGTGACCCGTCTGCACAATCTGGAGCAGATGCGCCGGGATTTTGTCGCCAACGTCTCCCACGAGCTGCGCACGCCGCTGACGGTGATTGCCGGCTATCTGGAAACGCTCACCGGCAGCGGCCAGGCGCCGAGGAACTGGGAGCGCCCGCTGACACAGATGAGTGAGCAGACGGTGCGCATGACCAGCCTGGTGAATGATCTGTTGCTGCTGGCGCGGTTGGAGACATCCGAACGCGACAGTGGACGGGACAGGGTTTCCGTGCGCGAGCTGATGGAACGGGTAGCCGGTGAGGCGCGCTCATTGAGTGGCGATCGCCATCAGATCAGTGTGTCGTGTGAAGAAGATTGCACTATTACCGGCGACGCCGGAGAGCTGCACAGCGCGTTTGCAAACCTTGCCCTCAATGCCGTGAAATACAGCCCGGACGGCGGCCCCATCGAGCTGCGCTGGAATACCGATGACAGCGGCGGGCACTACTCGGTGGCAGACAGCGGTATCGGTATCGACTCCCTGCATATCCCGCGCCTGACTGAACGCTTTTACCGGGTGGACGCGGGACGCTCCCGCGAGAGTGGCGGCACCGGCCTGGGTCTGGCCATCGTCAAACACGTGCTGCTGCGCCACAACGCCAACATGAGTGTTGCCAGTACTCCGGGGCAGGGCAGTACCTTTACCCTCAACTTCCCACCGCACAAAATTACTGCCGCCAGTTCCGCCTGAGCTTCAGGACCCGGCGGGGTTTGCATGGCAATAAAAAAGGGGCGCGAAGCCCCTTCTTAACCTGTTCAGATCTCGCGAACCTGCAGCTACATCCCAGTTACAGATCCAGCCCGAACTGCAGCGCGGCACCCAGTGTATCATCGGAAGACTGAGTGGCCGCCAGGTGAAACTGCACCACATCAAACGGAGAGAAGCCGATACCGGCGGTGAAGGCGCCGTCGTAGGTGTCCTGCAGATCGTGGCGGTACCCCAGCCGCAGTTGAGCCCAGTCGAACAGATCCGCCTCCACACCCAGGCGCGCAATCTGTACCTCGCCGGCACCGTCGAACAACTCCACAGCGTTCAGGTCCAGGTCACCCAGCACCGTAAAAACCTCCCCGGTGTACCCCACGCCAGCGGTCACCTGCGGATCCAGCTGAATCTCCATACCGCTCAGGGTTTCGTATTTCTGAGCCAGGGTATTGCGCACGGAAAGGCCACCCTGAAGTTGACCCCAGTTGATGGTCGCACCGAAGTCAATATTGAAGTTGCTGTGGTCCAGCATGTAGTCGTCCACATCGAAATCGTCATTGTCGAAGTTGGCAACCGTTTCGATATATTCGATGGTTTCTACAGACTGATACTTTGGTGTTGCCCCCAGGGAAACCCGATACCCACCGAAGGTGAATTCCCGCGCAGCGGCAAAGCCCACTTCCTGCAGACTGTAGCCGAAAGCGCCCGCCGCGGACTCAAGGTCATTTTCATCAAAGTATTGCTCGCCGAAATTGCTCAGCAGCTCCACATCCGAATCCGCCAGGGACACTTCAGTGGATAAAAAGGCAGATTGACGTACATAGAGCATGCCGGAAACGAAGTTATTCGGTACCGCCAGGGTCAATTGCGCACCGGCGTCCAGGGTCAGGCGCGAGTCGTCCAGGGTGCGCAGAGAGTCCAGTATGTAATCGGCACTACTCTGGTCGGCGAGCAGTCCGTCCAGTTCATCAATGTAATCCGTCAGATCTTCCGCCGTATCGATAAACTCGTTCTGATCGTTGGCGATCAGGCCGAAATCGAAGGTAATCGCGAAATCATCGTTCTCTTTGAAATTGGTGGCCGTCGCCGGGTTTACCAGCGCACTGTAGGTGTAATCGCCACCGGCCACACCCGCGCCAGCCATGGCACTACCCCGACCGGAAAACACTTCAGCACTGGCCGGTACCGCCCCAATAATGGCGCCGGCGGCAATAGCACTGGCAATTTGATTTTTGGTCCACATGATCGACCTGTTCCCTATGAAATAATTGTATAAAAGCTTTCGTCGCCATTTATTCTCATTATTGGCGGCGCCAAATTACACAATCAGGAACGGGAAGACTATGGCCCTATTTGGCTATTTTCATCGGGGATTATGCATATTTGCACATAAAGACGACAAATAGAGTGAAAATCGGGCAGCACTTGCATGCTGCCCCGGATGCGGCGGGAAACAGACGGGCAAAGGAAGCGGACGTTATTCCAGTTCCTGCAGACGACGCTCTTCACCACCGGCGCGGTAGGTGACGTCGCTGCTGTCGTCCACTTCGGCAACGGTTTTGTGCACGGTGATATGCACCAGCTTTTGCTCGCCATTGCGGATCAGCAGATGCTCGCGGCCCTCGTCGTCTACCGGCAGGTTGCGAGTGCCGATCAGGCCATCGCGCAGGGCGCGCAATTGCGGCATATCGCGGTAGCGGTCCAGGTCTTTGGACAGCTTGTGTTTCATGCGCTCGGATTCATGCAGCGAGCCGGCGGCTTCGCGGTACTTGGCAAAGAAAAACACCGCGGCAACAGCAAAAATAATGGATATCGTAGCTTCAAACCATGGGGGCATAGGGCGCTCCTGTCGTCGTCAATAAGTATTCTCAGTGTGCTTCTGCCAGACCAACAACTGATTGTTGGCCGGCAGGTAATTGTTTTCCACCCGGGTCAGGCCCTGTTCACCGGCCAGCTGATCCAGCCACTCCAGGTCGCGGATGCCACGGTGAGGTTCCTGCTGCTTCAGCCAGACATCAAAATCCGCATTGCCAGGACCGATATATTGACCCTCGATTTTCACCGGACCGTAAACGATCAGCTGGCCATCGGGTTGCAGCACCTCCGGCAATCGCCGGAAAAATGTTTCGACCGCGGAGGTAGGCATGATATGCAGGGTGTTGGCAGTGAATACGGTATCCACCTGCAATGATGGCCAAGCGCCAGTGACGTCCAGTTCCAGAGGTGCCGGCAGGTTATCCGCCGGGCTGTGGGCCAGCCAGGCTTGTACCTCCTGCAGATTCTGGCGGCGCTCGGAGGTCTGCCAGGTGAGGTGCGACAGGCGCGGGGCAAAATACACCGCGTGCTGGCCGGTGCCACTGCCCACTTCGAGCACATGGCGACTATCCGCCAGCAGCCTTTGCAGGTGTTCGCAGATCGGATCGCGATTGCGCGCGGTGGAGGGCGCGTCTCGCAGCTTATCCACACCCATGATCAGGCCGGTTGTTCATCGCGCAGGAACACCCAGTCGTTACCTTTGGAGTGTTCTTCACTGAAGTAATAGCCGGCAGTATCGAATTCCTGCAACTGTTCGGCCTTCTTCACCCGGTTGTCGATGGCCCAGCGGGTCATCATGCCGCGGGCTTTTTTGGCGAAGAAACTGATCATCTTGTACTGGCCGTTTTTCCAGTCCTTGAAGTGCGGGGTGATGATCTCCCCCTGCACGTTTTTTGCCTGCACCGACTTGAAGTACTCGTTGGAGGCGAGGTTCACCAGCTGTTTGCTTTTCAGGGCCTGTAACTGTGCATTGAGCGCATCGGTGATCCTGCCATCCCAGAACTCGTACAGGTTCTTGCCGCGACTGTTAGCGAACTTTGTGCCCATTTCCAGCCGGTAGGGTTGCATCAGGTCGAGAGGACGCAGCAGACCGTAGAGGCCCGACAGCATACGCAGGTGCTTCTGGGCAAAGGCGAAGTCGCGTTTGTTCATGGTCTCGGCGGCGAGGCCCGTGTACACATCACCCTTGAACGCCAGCGCCGCCGGGCGCGCGTTGCGCGAGGTGAAGGGGCGCTTCCAGCTCTGGAAGCGATCGTAATTGAGCACCCCCAGCTTGTCGGAGATCTTCATCAGACTGGAGATCTCCTGGGGGCTCAGCCCCTTCAGCTCCTTGACCAGGGCCGCGGACTCCTTGAGGAAATCCGGCTGGGTGGCGTCCAGTGCGGGGATCTCGCTCTCGTAGTCGAGGGTTTTTGCGGGGGAAATAACAATCAGCATACGGCTTACTCTAAAAAAATCTTTTCGCGCGAAAAGGGCCAATAAAGCGTAGCGGGCGGGTGGCTGGTGGTCGCCGCCGGAGCGCACTTCAGTACGTGAGCATTGGACCGGGCTGACGCACCAGCACCGCCGGGCGCCGCCAGTCGCTCGCGCAGTGGCTTTATTCCGGCTTGAGGATGTCCTGCCACCAGTTTAGCGGCGTCTGGCCATCCACCGGATCGTACACATTGCCGTAAATCCACACACTGTTGGCACCGTCGCAGGCGCTGTTGAGGATTTTCTCGATCTCGGCGAACCCGCAGCTCACGTGGATGCTGTACACCAGCAGGCGTGGGCTCTCCATATCCAGCTCGCCGCCGAGCTTTTCCAGTTGCGGGGTGAGCTGGTCGGAGAGCTTGGTGCTGTCGCCGCGACAAAACACCCGCACCGCCAGGTTGCCGGAGCGCTTGACCAGCTCGAAGGTGGGCTTTTCCGGGTCCTCGCGGTTGACCTTGATGGTATCGCCGCTGGCAATGCCCTTGATGAACGCCGGAGAACGCACCAACTGTACGCTGTCGTCCTCGTTGACCTTCACCTGCATCCGCTCCACCACCGGCTCTCCGTCCGGATTGATGCCGGCAAACAATTCGATAATCTGCAGTGCGGTCGTCATAACCTCGCTCCCCCCTGCATCGGGTGTTGGTTGTGTACAATAATCTCAAATTCCCGGTCGGAGGAGGCGCTGTCCGCTACCCGAGCCCGGATCTAACCGAACATTATACAGGGAGGGGATCATGTTTCCGCGATCAATCCAATCCGGCCTGCTGGCCACCGCCATTACCCTTGTTGTGACCACCGGCATCAGCGGCTGCTCGGTCAATCCGGTCACCGGCAAGAAAGAGCTCACACTGATGTCCCAGGGCCAGGAAGTGGCGCTGGGGGCCAAGCAGTATCCACAGGCCCAGCAGACCCAGGGGGGCAAATACCTGGTAGATCCGGCACTGCAGGACTATGTCAGCGGCGTGGGACAGAAGCTGGCCCGCGTCTCCGACCAACCCAATCTGCCCTACGAGTTCGTGGTACTGAACAACTCCACCCCCAATGCCTGGGCGCTGCCCGGGGGCAAGATTGCGGTCAACCGCGGCCTGCTGGTACTGCTGGAGGATGAAGCGGAGCTGGCAGCGGTGCTGGGGCACGAAATCGTCCACGCCGCCGCCCGGCACTCCGCCGCCGCCATGACCCAGCAGCAGATCCTCGGCGCCGGCGTCGCCATTCTCGGTGCCACCACCCAGAACACCGCCTATGGGGACCTGGTTTCCCTCGGCAGCCAGTTCGGTGGCTCGGCGTATATCGCCAAGTACGGTCGCGACAATGAACTGGAATCGGACAAATACGGCATGAAGTATATGGCCGCCGCCGGATACGATCCGTCCGGCGCCGTGGACCTGCAAAAGAAGTTTGTGGAACTCTCCAAGGGCCGTCAGTCCGGCGGACTGGATGCACTGTTTGCCAGCCACCCGCCGTCTCAGGCGCGAGTGGATGCCAATATCAAATATGCGA
Organism: Microbulbifer celer; assembly: GCF_020991125.1. Classification (NCBI taxonomy): domain Bacteria; kingdom Pseudomonadati; phylum Pseudomonadota; class Gammaproteobacteria; order Cellvibrionales; family Microbulbiferaceae; genus Microbulbifer; species Microbulbifer celer. The sequence continues at coordinate 3,891,319 of NZ_CP087715.1, read as the reverse complement.
AAAAGTTACCCTCCGGTGTCACCAATCGCGCGCAGTACCAGCGTGCCATTGCGCAGCTGAAGCAGGACGCCGATGCCTACAAGAGTTACGACGCCGCGGTGGCGGCCATCGGCAAAAAGGATTACGCCAGTGCCCTGCAACTGACACGACAGGCGCAGAAACAGCAGCCGAAGGAAGCTGCATTCTACGCTCTGGAAGGAGACCTGTTGGCGCAACAGAAGCAGTACAGATCCGCGCTCCAGTCCTACCAGACCGCGGTACAGAAAAACCCGACCCTGTTTTCCAACTGGTTGATGCGCGGCATGTTGAATGCGCAACTGGAAAACTTCACTGCCGCCGAGCGCGACCTGAATCGCTCTACGCAATACCTGGATACACCCCACGCGCACTACTATCTGGGGCAGGTGTATGAAAAGCAGGGCAACACCAGGAATGCCCTGAGCCAGTACCAGATTGCCGCGCAATCGGAAGGGGATATTGCCACCAAGGCCCAGGCGCGAATGCAGGCGCTGGGTAGCAAGGGATAATTGGCCGGTATTCTCCAGACACAAAAAAAGCGGGCGAAGAAATTCGCCCGCTTTTTTTGTGCGTGATTTCCGTAAAGGAAATTACAGCTGAACGGTTACACCGACGCTGAACACATCCAGTTCGTCAAAATCGCGGTTGGAGCCGTAAGCCAGCTTGCCCGCAACGTTGCGGTTGAAGAAGTGGGTGGCATGGAGCTGGTAATTTTCAGCCTCATCGTAAGCTGCACCGACGGAAGTGTTCTGGTCGAAGTAAAATTCTACTTCACCGCCCCAGTACAGGTCAGAGTTGTCACTGTCGTTCAGAGACACTTCTGCAGTTAAGTAACGGCCCGCAGACAGGGCAGTGAAATACTTGGAGGAAACACTGCGATGGTCAAACTCGTCGTCCACTTCAGCGGTGAAGCCAATGTAGTCGGTACCGCTCAACTGGTGGTTGTATTTACCACGGATGAAGAGTTCGGTGTCTTCGTCTTCCACTTTTTTCGCTTCTACTTCGGCGAGGAAGTTCGGGGTAAACAGGAAGCCGGCACCCGCGCGATAAGTGTTAGTGGAGTCATCATCATTCAACTCGCCGAACAGCTTCCACTGACCAGTGAAGTATTCACCACCGATTTGCAGAGAGTCGCTGTCGCCGCCAGTGTAATCTTCGTAGTCGAAGCCACCGTAGAGGTTGGAAACCGGCAGAATATAATTGAACTCTTTGCGTGGACCGAGCGTTTCCAGAGCGCCGAAATAGTACTGAGACTGAAAACTCAGAGTATCCACGTCGGTACTGCCGTAATCGGCAGCGGTGTAATCAACATCGGTGAAAGAATTGTACTGTTCTGCGGAAGCAACGGCAGAAACCAGCATCAGCGGAAGTGCTGCAAACTTGAACTTCATGGAAGTATTCCCTGTTTTTGTGACATCTGTACGCGATTAAATCTGTACGCTCGTACCAGCGAACCCCGTACCCACGTATTGCCCGGGGGCAATGCGGCGCGGATTCTAGCAGAACGTTTGATCACCGCAATCAAAATATTTTTTGAGACTGCTGTCCCAATTAGCGCGGGAGAACAGTAGTTCCCCTACAAGCTGCGGGCAGTCTGCAGGCGGGGGGCTGAACCAATGCTGAACAGCATATTCAGGCACGAAATCGACAAAAAAATTTCGCTTGCCATTCGGTATTATGAAAACAAGAAAGGCCGCGAATGCGGCCTTTGGTAAAAATCTTTCCGGCGACGTTTGCCGTCCTCCGAAATTTTATCGCAGGTTCTGCTCGTTGCCGTGGCGGATATCGGCACCCTGCACCAGATACACCACCTGTTCGCAGATGTTCTTGGCATGATCGCCGATACGCTCCAGTGAGCGCAGGGTCCACAGCACGTTCATCACCCGGGAAATACTGCGCGGGTCTTCCATCATGTAGGTGATCATCTCGCGCACCGCACTGCGGTAATCCATATCCACCTGCTCGTCTTCCGCCAGGGTTTCCATGGCTGATTTCACATCGAAGCGGGTATATGCATCGAGAGAGTCGTTCAGCATCTTGCGCACCGCATTGGCGATATGACGGATCTCGGTATAACCGCGAGGGGCAGTGCCTTCGTCGGTGAGCGCGATGGCCATTTTGGCGATCTTGCTGGCCTCATCACCCACCCGTTCCAGATCCCGTGCTATACGGATCACGGACATCACCATGCGCAGATCCGACGCCGCCGGCTGACGCTTGGCAATGATCAGGGTGGCGTGCTCGTCCAGCTCCATTTCCGCGCGGTCAATTTCCTCCTCCACCACGAGGACTTTTTCTGCGAGCTCACTGTCGGCACTGGCCAGCGCCTCTACCGAATCTGCCACCTGACGGGTGACCTTGCCCCCCATTTCCAGCATCTCGGTTTTCAGGCTCTCGAGATCCTCGTTGAACTGGCGGGAGATATGTTGATCGAAATGCATTTCCATAATCTTTTGTGGGCTCCCCCAACCTTAGCCGAAACGGCCGGTAATGTAGGCTTCTGTCAGTTCGTGTTGCGGATTGGTGAACACGGTCTCGGTATCATTCACTTCCACCAGCTTGCCCAAGTGGAAGTAGGCGGTGCGCTGGCTCACCCGCGCTGCCTGTTGCATGGAGTGAGTGACGATGGCGATGGTATAGTTTTCACTCAGTTCGTCGATCAGCTCCTCAATACGCGCGGTAGCAATGGGGTCCAGCGCAGAGCAGGGTTCGTCCATCAGGATCACTTCCGGGCTCACGGCGATAGCGCGGGCGATACACAGGCGCTGCTGCTGGCCACCGGAGAGGCCGGTGCCCGGCTTGTCCAGGCGATCTTTGACTTCGTTCCAAAGGCCGGCGCGACGCAGGCTGTTCTCGACGATCTCGTCCAGTTCCGCACGGCGGCTGGCAATGCCGTGGATCTTGGGGCCGTAGGCCACATTCTCGTAAATAGTCTTGGGAAAGGGGTTGGGCTTCTGGAACACCATGCCCACCCGCGCCCGCAGGGGCACCACATCCACCTTGGGACCGTAGATGGCCTCGCCATCCAGACTCAGTTCACCCTCGACACGACAGGTGTCGATAGTGTCATTCATGCGGTTCAGGCAGCGCAGGAAAGTGGATTTACCGCAGCCGGACGGGCCGATCATTGCCACCACCTGATTGCGGCCGATATCCAGGCTCACATCGTGGATGGCCTGGGTCTCGCCGTAGAACACGTTCACGTTGCGCATACGCAGCTTGGCGTCATCGCAAAACGGGTGACCGACGGTCTCGATGACGTCGGTACTGGCATTGGCCGTGCTGGCTTTCACTGCACTGGACTCCGCTGCATTTGCACTGCCTTTCGATTTGGAGGAGGCATCCTCACCCGCCGCGTCCGGCTGGGTGGTGTTCAGGGTCATGGTATTCATGGCTCTAATTCTCGTGTCGCATCTTAGCATTCACTGGCGTTACCAGCGGCGTTCCAGTTTTTTGCGCAGCCACACTGCGCAGGTATTCATGGTGATCAGCACCGCCAGCAACACCATGATGGCGGCGGAGGTACGCTCCACAAAGGCGCGCTCGGGGCTGTCTGCCCACAGGAAAATCTGCACCGGCAACACCGTGGATGGGTCGGTAATGCCGTGGGGCACATCGACAATAAATGCCACCATGCCGATCATCAGCAGCGGCGCGGTTTCCCCCAGCGCCTGGGCCATGCCGATAATGGCACCGGTGAGCATGCCCGGCATCGCCAGTGGCAGCACGTGGTGCAGTACCACCTGCATGCGCGAGGCGCCCATGCCCATGGCCGCTTCGCGAATGGACGGCGGCACGGATTTGAGCGATGCGCGGCTGGAAATGATGATGGTCGGCAACGTCATCAGGGTCAGCACCAGACCGCCGACCAAGGGCGCCGAACGCGGTAGCTCGAAGAAGTTGATGAAAATTGCCAGCCCCAGCAGGCCGAACACGATGGACGGCACCGCGGCGAGGTTGTTGATATTTACCTCGATCAGGTCGGTCCAGCGATTTTTCGGCGCGAACTCTTCCAGGTAAATCGCCGCCGCCACACCGATGGGGAAAGACAGCGCCAGGGTCACCAGCAGGGTGTACAGAGAGCCCACCAGCGCCGCGCGGATACCTGCCTGTTCCGGCTCGCGGGAATCACCATTGGTGAAGAAGGTGGTGTTGAAGTGTTTTTCCATCTCACCGCTGTCGCGCAGGGACTGGATCCAGCCCAGCTGCTGCTCGGAGGTGCGGCCGAGAAAGCCATCTTCCGTTTTGGAGAGGCTTTTCAAGTAGGTATCCACATCGTCGTCCGCCGTGACCCACACAGTCTCGGTCTTGCCCAGCAGATCCGGGTTGTCCTCGAGTCGGGCGCGCAGATTGAACCCGGCACCGTTGGATACCAGAGAGTACAACGCACGTTTGTCGCGACGGCTGGTGACCTCGGGGAAGCGCTCCCGCAGCGCCGCGCGGATTACACCGTCAAAATTGGCCCAGGGCAGACTCTCTTCGTCCACGGTGTCGATGCCGAGCACCGCCGGATCGTAGGTCACTTGCAGCTGGATCTGGGTCTGCACAAAAGCGCTGGAACCCTTGCTGATGATATCGGTGAACAGCACCAGTACCGCCAGTACACCGAAGGCGATACTGGCAATGCCGAGACCGCGAAACAGCTTCTCCTTGCAATGACGACTGGCCAGGCGCGCCTCGATACGGCGGCGCACTTCGCGCTGGTCCATCTGAATCTGGTTACTATCAGTCATACTGTTCCCGGTATTTTTTCACCACGTGCAGGGCGATAAAGTTCAGAATCAGGGTGGAGATAAACAGCATCAGACCGAGGGCAAATGCGGCCAGGGTCTTGGGACTGTCAAACTCCTGGTCGCCCACCAGCAGGGTCACGATCTGCACCGTCACCGTGGTCACGGATTCCAGCGGGTTGGCGGTGAGGTTGGCGGCGAGACCCGCGGCCATTACCACAATCATGGTTTCACCAATCGCGCGCGATACAGCCAGCAGCACACCGCCGACAATGCCCGGCAGCGCGGCCGGAATCACCACCTTGCGCACGGTTTCCGACTTGGTGGACCCGAGGCCGAGGGCGCCGTCGCGCATGGATTGCGGCACCGCATTGATCACGTCGTCGGACAGGGAGGACACGAACGGGATGATCATCACCCCCATCACCAGCCCCGCCGCCAGCGCACTCTCGCTGGAAGCTTCGAGCCCCACGGTCTGTGCCAGATCGCGAATAAACGGCGCCACTGTGAGCGCGGCAAAAAAGCCGTACACCACGGTGGGTACACCGGCGAGAATCTCGATCAGCGGTTTTGCGAAGGCACGTACCCTGTTGCTCGCGTATTCCGCCAGATAAATGGCCGACATCAGTCCCACCGGCACCGCCACAAACATGGCGATGGCGGAAACCATCAGGGTGCCGGTAAACAGCGGCACCGCGCCAAAAGCACCGCTGGAGCCCACCTGATCTTCCCGCAGTGCCATCTGCGGACTCCAGTGCAGCCCGAACAGGAACTCGGTCACCGGCACGTGATTGAAAAAGCGGATGGACTCAAACAGCACCGACAGCAGGATGCCGACGGTAGTAAAGATGGCGGCGCAGGCGCAGAACAGCAGAATGATCCGCAACACCTTCTCGACCTTTTCCCGCGCGCGCATCTGCGGCGAGATCCGCAACAGCGCAAAGGCGCCGAGACCGGTGGCGAGAATCAGGATCAGCGCGGTCTGCAGCCACTGACCACTGTTACGCAAGCTTGTGAGACGCTCGGCGGCAGCCTGGATCTGTGGCGTCGACTCCCCCACCAGATTGCCACTGGCCAGATTCTGGATCTGCGCGTAAAGCAGGTTCTGACCGGAAATCGATTGCGGTCGATCGGCGATGCCGCCCATCACCAGGCTGCGGATGATGGCATCGTCAAAGATCAGCCAGGTGGCGAGTATCACCAGTGCCGGCAGACCGCACCAGAGCGCGGTATGTACACCATAATAAGTCGGCAGGGAGGCGAGACTGCGGATACCGCCGCGACTGCGGGCAGTGCTGATGGCGCGACTGAAGCCGGTGCCATAAGCCACCAGAATCAGCAACAGCAGCAGGGCGAATAGGGTAGAGGTCTGCATCGATTCGCTCGGTTATCGGTTTGGCCGGGCATTATCCGGATTTGCGCGGCCTTTTAATATGGAAACGGCCAGGCCCCTGCTAAAGAAAGGAGGCCCGGCCGGTAATTCCATTTACGGCATTTTATCTGTGCGGGCTTATTTGGCCGCGAGGTTACTCAGGGCGTTCAGCTTGCGCACATCGGTGGCCACCTGCTGACGCTTGGCGGTGGGCAGCGGGATCATGCCCTTGTCGGCCAGGTAACCCTCATCGCCCCAGGCGCGCGCATTGGTGAACTCCGCCAGGAACTGCTTGATACCCGGCACCACATTCACGTGGGCTTTCTTCACGTAAATGTACAACGGACGGGATACCGGGTAGGCCTGATCGGCGATAGATTCAAACGTCGGCGCCTCGCCTTCGATCAGGGAACCCTGCACCTTGTCGGCGTTCTGGTCGAGGAAGCTGAAACCGAAGATACCCAGCGCTTTCGGGCTCGCCACCAGTTTGTTCACGATCAGGTTGTCATTTTCACCGGCTTCCACGTAGGCACCGTCTTCGCGGATGTTGTGACAGATTGCCTTGTAGGCATTCTTGTCTTCTTTCTTCTTGGCCGCGATCCAGTCGAATTTTTTACAGCCACCTTCCATCGCCAGCTCGGCAAACGCATCGCGGGTACCGGAAGTCGGGGGCGGGCCCAACACTTCGATATCGTGGGCAGGCAGTGCCGGGTTTACATCTTTCCAGGTTTTATACGGATTCGGCACCAGGGTTTCGGAGCCATCCGGATTGGGCACGTCTTTGGCCAGTGCCAGGAAGATGTCTTTTCGGGACAGCTCGAAGGGCGCTTCGCCACGGGCATTGGCCAGAACAATGCCGTCGTAACCGATCAGCACTTCCACCACGTCCACGCCGTTGCCGTTACACATATCCAGCTCGGACTGCTTGATGCGACGCGATGCGCCAGTGATATCGGCGGTGTTCTCGCCCACCCCCTGACAGAACAGCTTCATACCCCCGCCGGTGCCGGTCGATTCCACCACCGGGGTCTTGTACTGGGTTGCACGACTGAAACGCTCGGCCACCACGGTGGTAAACGGGTACACGGTGGACGAGCCCACGATACTGATGTGATCGCGCGCGGCCAGGGCCACATTGGAAGCGGCGAAGGTCAGAGCCGCCAGGGCCGGGGCCAGGACTTTCTTGCTTACAGAGCGCTTGGTCATTGGAATCTCCAGTGTTCGTTGATTGCGCGAAGCGTATGCATTTTGAGTTGGTGAGGATTCTATGAATGGAAGGTTACAAAAAGATGACAAGACGCTGTTCTTTGATCCGAGTGGCCAGCCGGGGCGCTGTCGAGCGCTGATATCACGCCGCTGGCGCCCGCTGAGACAAGGAGGTACGCTTTCTGACCAATAACAGGATCCACCGCCATTACATCAGGCAAAGATCACAACAATAAGAACGCTGAGAGAAAAAACAGAGAAAACGATGATCCTTCTGTTGCGGGCCGCCAATGGCCTCGACCGCCTTTCCGCCAGCACCGGGCGCGCCCTGGGCTGGTTCACCCTCGCCATGGTACTGGCCCAGAGCCTGGTGGTGATCCTGCGCTATGGATTTGACCATGGCTCTCTGGCCCTGCAGGACACGGTGATCTATCTCCACGGCACCGCCTTTATGCTCGGTCTCGCTTACGCCCTGCAAAGCGGTGCCCACGTACGAGTGGATGTGTTCTATCGCAATATGTCCACCCGCGGCAAAGCCTGGGTGGATGCCGTGGGTTGTCTGGTATTCCTGCTGCCGGTATGCGCGTTTATCGCCATTGGCAGCTGGCAGTTTGCCGCCAGCAGCTGGGCGGTGCGCGAGGCCAGTGGCAGCGCGGATGGCCTCGGCGGGGTCTACCTGTTGAAGAGCCTGATGCCGCTCGCCGCCATCACCCTGGGACTGCAGGGCATTGCGCAGTTCGCCCGCGCCCTGCACACGCTGATGCAGGTGGAAGCCGGGGAGCGCCGTTTCGGGGCCGGTACGACCGATACGAAGGACGTCAGGCCGACCAACCGGGCAAAAACGGAACCCATGTTGCGACAGGCGCCCAGCACAGCGGGCGGGGAGGTGAACGTATGATGGAGCTGATCCCGCTGCTGATGTTCGTCGCCGTGTGCGCGGCACTGATGTTCGGCTACCCGGTGGCCTTCACCCTCGGCGGTACCGCGCTGATCGCCGCCGGCCTCGGTATCGTCGGTGGTGTTTTCGATGCAGAACTGCTGAAAGCCTTTCCCGATCGACTCTACGGCATCATGCAAAACGGCACCCTGATGGCGGTGCCGCTGTTCGTGTTGATGGGCGTGATGCTGGAGCGGGCGCGCATTGCCGAGGAACTGTTGGTCAACCTGGCGCGGGTGTTCTCCGGCATTCCCGCCGGCATGGCGGTCTCGGTGGTGGTAGTGGGCGCGCTGCTCGCCGCCAGTACCGGCATCGTTGGTGCCACCGTGGTCACCATGGGCCTGATGTCCCTACCCACCATGCTGAACCGGGGCTACTCGCCGAAGCTCGCCACCGGCACCATCTGTGCCACCGGCACGCTCGGCCAGATCATTCCCCCGTCCATTGCGCTGGTACTGCTGGGGGATACTCTGTCCAACGCCTATCAGCAGGCACAGCTGTCCCAGGGCATCTTCAATCCCAAACCGGTGAGCGTGGGCGACCTGTTTGTGGGTGCAATCATTCCCGGCCTGATGCTGGTGGCGGCCTACATCATTTACCTGCTGTTTGTCGTCCGCCGCGAGTCCACTGTGGGACGGACGCGTGCGGAAGATGTGGATCTGCTGCAAATCCTGAAAAGCCTGTTCCCCCCCATCGCGCTGATGTTACTGGTGCTCGGCTCCATCATCACCGGTGCCGCCACTCCCACCGAAGCCGCCGCCGTGGGCGCACTGGGGGCCGGCATTCTCGCCTGGGGACGCGGTGCACTGAACCGGGCCCGCGCCAGCGAGGTCGGGCAGAGCACCCTCAAGGTGACAGCTATGGTATTCGCGATCCTGATCGGCGCCTCGCTGTTTTCTCTGGTGTTCCGTGGATTCAACGGGGAGGAAGTGGTTACCAACCTGTTCAACAGCCTGCCCGGTGGCGTCGTCGGTGCAACGCTACTGGTGATGCTGGTGATTTTCCTGCTGGGCTTTATCCTCGACTTTATCGAGATCACCTTCGTGGTGGTGCCCATCGTGGGGCCGGTACTGCTGGCCATGGGGCTGGACCCCGTGTGGCTGGGGGTCATGATTGCGCTGAATCTGCAGACCTCGTTCCTGACCCCGCCGTTCGGCTTTGCCCTGTTCTATCTGCGCGGTGTGGCGCCGGCCGAGGTGGCCACCGGGGCCATTTACAGTGGCGTAGTGCCATTTATCTTTATTCAATTGCTGGTTATGTGCCTGTTGGCAGTCTGGCCTGCGCTGGCGACCTGGCTGCCGAACACACTGTAAACTGGACCCTGCCGGAGCAGGGTGTATGCGTCGGCTCTTATCCACCCTACGGGTTTGCAAGGCGACGTTAGAAACCCACTATCATCAGCCATTTCAATTCGAGCCATAAAGGAAATCCGTTGAGCATTAAAATACGACGTCTGGAACCTTCGGACGCAGAACAATTGACAGAGATTTACCGCTTCAACTCTGTCTCTGAAAACACCTCACAACTCCCGTACATGAGCTCGGATACGGTAAACAGCCTGTTTTACGAATCGAACAACTATACGCTGGTGGCGATCGACAGTGATCGGGTGCTCGGCCACGTCACGCTGTTTATTTCGCACAAGCAGCGCGAAAGGCACCTGGCATCGGTGGCTATTGCCGTTCATCCGGCGTCCCACGGTCGCGGCATCGGCAAAATGCTACTGCAAGAGGCGCTCGATCAGGCGGATAACTGGCTGAACCTGATACGGGTGGAGCTGGAAGTGCACACTGACAATACCTCGGCGATCGCACTGTATGAAAAAGTCGGATTCGTAAAAGAGGGTGAGCGGCGGTTCGCCACATTCAAGTCAGGGAAGCTCGCCAACGTGTTGATGATGGCGCGACTGAGCCCGCAGTTCACTGCGGGCTCACAACAATCCACCGCGCCATAGCAAAAACACCACCGGGCGAAGTGGAGAGAAGCGGGGTGCAGGTTAAGTGGATTGCAGGCTGTGGGCTTTCCACAGGTAATACACCGCCGGCAGAACCATCAGGGTCAGCAGCATCGCGCTGACCATGCCGCCCACCATCGGTGCAGCAATGCGCTGCATCACCTCGGAACCCACACCGCTGCCGATCATCACCGGAATCAAGCCGATAAACACCGTCGCGGTGGTCATCAGTACCGGTCGCATACGCTGGCCCGCACCGCTGCGGATGGCATTGCGCAGGTCATCAAGTGTCGGATTGCGGCCCGCCACCTCACTATCCGCCAGCGTCTGTTGCCAGGCCTGGTTCAAATACACCAGCATGATCACGCCGATTTCCACCGCCAGCCCGGCAAGGGCAATAAAACCCACCCCCACCGCCACCGACAGGTTGTAGCCCAGCCAGTACAGTAGCCACAAGCCGCCGATCAGGGCCAGCGGCAGGGTGCCCAGAATGATCAGCACCTCTCTCACACGACGGAAACTGAAATACAACAGCAACACAATGATGCCGATGGTGAGTGGCAACAGCAGGCCCAGACGCTCGCGGGCGCGCTCCATGTATTCGTACTGCCCCGACCACGCCAGTGAATAACCGGGCGGCAAATCCAGATTATTGGCCACCAGTTCCCGCGCCTCCGCCACCCAGGAACCCAGGTCCCGGTCGCGGATATCGATATACACCCAGCCATTCGGCCGCGCATTTTCCGTCTTGATCATCGGCGGGCCACTCTGCACGGCGATGGTTGCCACATTTCCCAAGGTCAGGTGGGTGCCGTCCGGTGCCACCAGTGGCAATTCGCGCAGGCGCTCGGGGGAGTCCCGCCAAGCCTGTGGATAACGCAGGTTGATCGGGTAGCGCTCCAGCCCCTCGACCGTCTCACCCACTTTTTTACCACCCACTGCGGTGTCGACCACCGTCTGCACATCCTGAATATTCAGACCGTAGCGGGCGGCGGCGGTGCGGTCGATATCGATGTCGATATAGCGACCGCCCTCCACCCGCTCGGCAAATACCGAGGCGGTGCCGGGCACTTCGGGCAGCAGGCCCTCCAGGCGGGTGCCGATTTTTTCAATCTGGTGTAAATCGGCACCGGCAATCTTGATACCCACAGGCGTCTTGATACCGGTGGCGAGCATGTCGATACGGGTCTTGATCGGCATCACCCAGGCATTGGTCACCCCCGGCAACTGCACCGCTGCGTCCAGTTCTGCGCGCAGTTTTTCCGGGGTCATACCCTCGCGCCACTGGTCGCGGGGTTTAAAGCGGATGATGGTCTCCACCATGGTCAGCGGCGCCGGGTCGGTGGCGGTTTCCGCACGGCCCATCTTGCCCCACACCTGCGCCACTTCCGGCACCTGCTTGATCAGCTTGTCGGTCTGCTGCAGCAGTTCGCGCGCCTTGCCAATGGAAATCCCCGGATGCGTGCTGGGCATATACATCAGATCCCCCTCGTCCAGCGGCGGCATAAATTCGCTGCCGGTGCGGGACAGGGGATACAGGCTGCTGGCCAGTAGTACCAGCGCCACGCCGATTACCCACACGGGGTGGCGGATCGCCAGTTCCAGCGCCGGGCGATAGGCGGCGGCAAACGCGCGGTTGGCAGGATTCGCCTGCTCCGGCTTGATCGGACCACGCACCAGATAACCCATCAATACCGGCACCAGGGTGATGGCGAGACCGGCGGCCACTGCCATGGCATAGGTCTTGGTGTAGGCCAGCGGCGCAAACAGCCGTCCTTCCTGACCTTCCAGCGCGAACACCGGCAGGAAGCTGAGGGTGATGATCAGCAGGCTGAAAAACAGCGGCGGGCCCACCTCGCTGGCCGCCTCGCCGACCACCTGCCAGCGCTGTTCATCGGAGCTGGCATCGTTGAGCGGGTTGCGCTCCATGTGCTTGTGCAGGTTTTCAATCATCACGATGGCACCGTCCACCATGGCGCCGATGGCGATGGCGATACCGCCGAGGCTCATGATGTTGGCGTTGATCCCCTGCAGACGCATCACTACAAAGGCGCCGATGATGCCGAGCGGCAGGCTGATGACGATCACCAGCGAAGACCGTAGATGGAACAGGAACAGGGCGCACACCAACGCCACGACGATGAATTCTTGCAGCAGTTTGTGCCACAGGTTATCCACTGCACTGTCGATCAGTTCGCTGCGATCATAGGTGGGGACGATTTCCACCCCCTCGGGGAGACTGTGCTGCAGTTCGTCGAGCCGGGTGCGCACGCGGTCGATCACCGCGCGGGCATTCTCGCCGAAGCGCATCACGATCACGCCGCCCACCGCCTCGCCCTCGCCGTCGAGTTCCGACAGGCCGCGACGCATCTGTGGCCCCAGGTGTACATCCGCCACATCCCGCAGCAGCAGCGGGGTGCCGCTTTCACTCACCATCAGTGGCAGCTGGGGCAGATCCTCGACGCTCTGGATATAACCGCTGGCGCGCACCATGTACTCCGCTTCCGCCATTTCCACCACCGAGGCGCCGGATTCGCGATTGCCGCGCTCAATGGCCGCCTGCACCTGTGCCAGGGTCAGGTCATAGGCACGCAGCCGCAGCGGGTCCACCTGCACCTGGTACTGCTTCACCATGCCGCCGACGGTGGCGACTTCGGAAACCCCCGGCAGGGTCTGCAGCTCGTATTTCAGGAACCAGTCCTGCAGCGAGCGCAGCTGGGCCAGGTCGTGCTGACCGGTGCGGTCCACCAGGGTATAGCTGTAGATCCAGCCCACGCCGGTGGCGTCCGGCCCCAGCTCCGGGCTGGCGGCGGCGGGCAGGCGCGGGGCGACCTGGCTCAGATATTCCAGTACCCGGGATCTTGCCCAGTACAGGTCGACATCGTCATCAAAAATGACGTAAACGAAGGAGTCACCAAAAAATGAATAGCCGCGCACCGTGTGCGCACCGGGCACACTCAACATCGCGGTGGTCAGCGGGTAGGTGACCTGGTCCTCCACCACCTGCGGCGCCTGGCCGGGATAGCTGGTCTTCACGATCACCTGCACGTCGGAGAGATCCGGCAGTGCATCGACGGGAGTGTGGCGCAGGCTGTAGAGGCCGGCGATAGCCAGCGCCACTGCGGCAATCAGCACCAGCGCGCGGTTGTGCAGGGACCAGTGAATAATACGTACGATCATTTCTGCGGCTCCCGGTCATCCCCATGTCCCATTTGTGAATGGTCCATTTGCGAGTGATCCATCTCGCCGCGATTCATCTCACCGTGATTCATGGCGCCACTGGCCACCGCGCGGGTAGCAATCACCTCATACTTGCCGTCCTCCCGTTCTCGCATTTCGACGCGGATCGCCGCGCCGCTTTCCAATGCGGCGCGCAACGCCGGTTGTGCGGCTTTTGCAACATAAAACCCCATCACCATTCCGGGCCAGTCCCATTCGGGCACCGGGCCGTGCTCCAGGCGCGCATAGTGGTTGTCATCAGGCATGCTGAGCACCCGCGCTTCCGCCCAGGCGGTGGTGGCTTTAGCGGCTCCCTGACGGCCTTGGTCTGCGTACTCGCCACCAATTCTGTCCAGGTCCGCGCTGATACTGGATTCCGAATCCAGCAGGAACTGGGCCGACGTGACCACTTCGGTACCCGCGTCGATACCGTCGAGGATTTCCACCCGCTCGCCCAGCTCGCGACCGGCCCGCACCCGCACGGAACGATAGCGACCACCGCCTTCGGCAATCACCACCCGATCCATTTCGCCGGTGCGGATCAGCGCGCTGCGCGGCACACTGAGTGTGTCCACTTTGGGGCCTTCAAGTTGCAGGCGCACAAACATGCCCGGGCGCAGGGATTTGTCCACATTGTCCACCTGCACCCGTACCCGCAGGGTGCGGGTTTGCGGATCCAGATCCGGCAGTATGTGCACCAGCTCACCGGTCCAGGTGCGACCCGGAGCGAAATCTCCCTGCAGGGTGGCGGTGTCCCCCACCTTTACCCGAGCGCCCTGCTTGGGAAACAGCTCCCCTTCCACCCACACGGTTTGCAGTGGCCCGATACTCATCAGGGTGGTGGCGGGGGTGAGATACATGCCGTCGCGGGCGGCAAACTCGTTCACGTAGCCGTCGGAGGGGGCGTACAGGGTGATGGTCTGGCTGACCTTGCGCGAACGGCTCACTTCGCGCACCTGTTCCGCCGGCACTCCCAGGCTGTTCAGGCGCGCGCGGGTAGCCTCGATCAGGGTGCGATTGCCGCTCTCCAGCGCCGCCACCAGTTCGCTCTGGGCCTTCACCAGTTCCGGGGAGTAAATGGCCACCAGCGGCTGACCCTTTTGCACATGATCACCCACCGCGGTGACCCAGCTCTTGTGCACCCAGCCGCTCAGGCGGGTGTGTACATGGTGCAGCCTGTCTTCGTCCAGCTGTACCAGGCCCACGGTCTCCACCGCGGTGGCCACGGGTCCTTTCTCCGCGGGCGCGGTGCGCACACCGAGATTGTTTTCCACTTGCGGTGAGATGGTGACGGTGCCCGGCGCCGATGGATCCTCTTCGCCCTCGTACACCGGAACCAGATCCATCCCCATGGGGGATTTACCGGGGCCGTCGCGACGGAAGTTCGGGTCCATGGGCGCCACCCAGTAAAGAATCTTCTTTTCACCATCGGCACTGGTCTGACTGTCGTGGTTGTCAGACAGATGGCGTCCAATCAGAAACCCGGCCAGCAGAGTGATCAGTACGAGGGCGGACAGGCGTGGTTTGTTGTTCATTTCGGTAACCGCTGATTATTTGCTGTTGGCGTCGGTGGAGGTGGCGCGGAAATAGCGAATGCGCGCCAGCGCGCGGAAGTAGCCGTAGGTGAGTTCTGCGGCGCTGATCTGCGCCTCGATGGCATCCATACGCGCGTCGATGACGGCGTCAAGCTCCGCGGTATTACTGGCGTAACCCTTGAGGACCGCATCGGCGGTGGCTTCCGCCTGCGCCAGCAGTTCAGTGCGGTACTCATTGCGACGACGATCCAGGTTCTGGGCCATGGCCACGGCGCCATTGAGCTCGGCGTGCAGCTGTTGCAGCAGGTTCTGGCGTTGCAACATACCCGCACTCTCCCGTGCGCGGCTCGCCGCAAGCCGGCGGTCCTGGCGGTTCTCGCGGAACAGTGGCAGGTCAAATGAAATCGTCACGCTGGCGAAATCCGAGCCGTCGCTGGTGGGCGTCCGCTCCCGCTGGCCGTAGCTCAGGTCGACACCAAACTGGGGTTTGTACGCCTCTCGGGCGAGCGCCACATTGGCCCGCTCAGCCGCCACCCGCGCATTGCTGGCGGCCACCGCGGGGTGCTGCTCCACCAGCGTCAGCGGCACGGGTAATACCTGGGCGGCGAGCCAGTCGCGGGTATCCCGCCACGCGGGTTCGCTCGCATCCACCGCCCCCCACGCCGCAGCGCCGACCCAGCGGCTGAGTACACCGCGGGCACGATTGATCTCACCGTCGACTTCGGCAATGCGATCGTCCAGCCGCGCCAGCGCCAACTGCGACTGCAACAACTGCTGGGACTGGATCTGGGCACTGGCGAGGCGCGCGCGGTTGTAGCCCACCAGCTCCTGCATCCATCGACGGTTTTCTGCCAGCAGCGCGCGCACGCGCAACTGTTCCGAGAGGGTGAGAAAGGCGAGGCCTACATCGCGCTCCAGCGCCAAGTCCAGAGCCGCGGCGTCGGCAAATCCGGCCTCGGCGGTGTGAGCACCGCGCTCACCGGCGAGCGTGGCAGAGTCGCCGCGGGGCAGCTTCTGGCTGATCCCCACCACTTTCTGGGTCATCGCCTGATCGTCGAAGGCGAAACTGTCGGTGGGCAGGCTGGCGATCCCCAGCCGGAGCGTCGGGTCCGCCCACTGGGCTTCGGCCACCGCGGTCTCCGCCGCGGCCTCGGCGCCGGCATAAGCGGCGGCCGTGTGTGGATCCTGTTGCCGCGCCAGTTGCACGGCGCTCTCCAGGTTCAGTTGCGCCCACGCCGGCAGTGCGGCGGACACAATCAGCAGCGCCGGGAGCAGTCGTCCCGGGGCGCGCAGGGCAATTCCCATGGATAAATCCTGTCTGTCTGATACTCGGTTATTGCGAGCCGGACACCAGAGGTGGTGGCGGCGAACTGGGCATCAGGCGCCGATGGGAGGGCGCAACAGGTTGCGCTGCGAAGCAGCGAGCGGAGAGGGTGAAATAGGGAGGAACAGGGTGCCCGCGGGCACGGGCTGAACCTGCCAGTCCTGGCTGGCAAACGCGACGGCACCACAGCCGCCTGCAGCGCAGGTCAGCTGGCACAGATTTTTATGGTCCCCGTTCTGCGGACCCTCGGCGTCCTCACAACAGGGCATATCGTGGTGGCCGTGGCCGGCGTCCTGGCCCGCTTCCATGGCGGAGTACATGTCCAACTGCATGGTCATGCCACTGTCCCCTGCGCCCTGATGGTCACAGGCACCGGCCACCGCCAGAGCCAGGCTCTGGGCGGAAAAGCACAACAGGAACAGGGTCAGGATCAGTCCACGCATGGGGGCGAGTCTAGGCGAGCACCGGGCAACAGACAACTGTCTGTTACGGCATGACCGTCTATCCCTATTCATACCGCCGCCCGACTGGCGCAGATTATGCTGCCAAATCTGGGAAATTTGCACGACCTGCGCTGGCTAATTAGTACCCAGTTTGTGCTAGAATGCGCCACCCCGACCGCGGACAACCTTAAATGGAAAGACGAAACAGAAAGACGGTTTGCGCCCCGTCGGGTCCAATAAATCTAAGAATTGTGAGCACTTGCGATGTCCGCCATTGATGAAGAACCGCAACCCAGCGGTACCCTGACCCTGCAGACCCAGTCCATGCCCCGGGACACCAATCCCCAGGGTGACGTCTTTGCCGGTTGGCTGATGTCACAGATGGACGTGGCCGGCGCCATCCTCGCCCAGAGCATTGCCCGCGGCCGTGTAACCACCGTCGCCGTCGGCAGCATGGTATTCCTGCGCCCGGTCACCGTAGGCTCCACCGTGAGCTGCTATGCCGAGGCGGTGGAAGTAGGGCGCTCGTCCATCAAAACCATGGTGGAAGTGTGGCTGACCCGGGTGGATACCGGCGAACAGGTGAAAGTGACCGAAGGCGAATTTGTGTTTGTCGCCATCGACGATCGCGGGCGCACGCGGCCGCTGCCCTGAGTCGCTACACCAGCAATATTTCTGCGATCCTCACAATTGGGGCGGTTGATGCTGATCCGGGTGCCTTTTTACAGCGAGTTCCGCGTCAATGCATACTGCCGGAATCCGGTAACACCACCCCCAAAGCGCGCAACTGCGCCGCCAGTTTCGGATCACCGGTTTCCCGCCAGCGGCGGAACAGTTGTAACACATCGCTGTTGTCGAATACCCGATCCCGGTCGCAAACCGCCGCCACCAACTCCAGCAAACGCACGAATCGTCGCGACAGTTCGCTGAAGAGGCGTCGGTTGTGGCGGGCATTTTCCCCCAGATAGTCATATGCACCGCCACCCATGCCCACGAAGTAATCACGACTGATGCCGCGGCGCGTGTAGCTTTCTGGAAAAAGGGCACCCATAAACAGGGCCAGGTCACCCAGCTGACGCAGGATCAGACAGCGGTGGTGGGGGTTGCCCTCCTCCAGCGCGTCACGATAAAGCAGGGCCAGGGGACGCATGCCCAACTCGCCGCGATCATAGCTGAACACCTGATCACTATCCCCGAAGCGGGCCAACAGGTTGCCCAGATACCACAGAGTGTCTTCCCGCGGCCGCGGGGTCACGTTGTCGGCCTCGGTTTGCAGGCGCTCACGGAAAAAGTCTGCGAGCGTGTTTTCAAAGGTGGTCTGAGATACAGATGGCATCTGCTCCTCCATTTCCTTTTGCAACACTGAAACTATAAGTCCGGGATTATCCCGATTCTATTTTTTTGACTGCGTTTTTTATAAAAAATTTTTATAAAAAATCTCGATATTCCCCTCTTGAAAACCGTCCATCCGCTCCTATTTTGCGAATTGTCAGGGGCGGCGTCCGCCGACGCCCTGCACCTTCAACTGTAACTTTTGAACATCCATATGCTTATTGGGAGGAAATCCGATGAGTATCAAACCGCTCTACGATCGGGTGGTTGTGAAGCGCCTTGCCGCCGAAACCACCACCAAAGGTGGCATCGTCATTCCGGACAAGGCCGCAGAAAAGCCCACCCAGGGAGAAGTCATTGCCACGGGCACAGGCATGCCGCTGGACAATGGCGAGCTACGACCGCTGGCGGTCAAGGTGGGAGACCGGGTGCTGTTTGGTCAGTACGCCGGTAACGAGATTAAACACGACGGCGAGACCTATCTGATCGTCAAGGAGTCCGACATCCTCGCCGTAATCGAACAGACAGAACAACAGGAGAAAGCCGCATGAGCGCGAAGACCGTGAAGTTTTCCGAAGACGCCCGCGAGCGCATGCTGGCCGGTGTAAATATTCTGGCCGATGCCGTCAAAGCCACCCTGGGCCCCAAGGGGCGCAACGTGGTGCTGAGCAAAAGTTTTGGTGCCCCGCGGGTAACCAAAGACGGCGTGTCCGTGGCCAAGGAAATCGAACTCAAAGACAAGTTCCAGAACATGGGCGCGCAGATGGTGAAAGAGGTCGCCTCCAAAACTGCCGATATTGCCGGTGACGGCACCACCACCGCCACCGTGCTGGCCCAGGCCCTGGTACGCGAAGGCCACAAGGCCATCGCCGCGGGCATGAACCCGATGGACCTGAAGCGCGGCATCGACACCGCGGTCAAAGCCGCTGTGGAGGAGCTGGCGGAACTGTCCAAGCCCTGCGACGACACCAAGTCCATCCGCCAGGTGGGTACCGTATCCGCAAACTGGAACGAAGATATTGGCGAGATAATCGCCGAGGCCATGGAGAAAGTGGGACGCGACGGCGTGATCACCGTGGAGGAGGGGAAATCCCTGCACAACGAACTGGAAGTCGTGGAAGGCATGCAGTTCGATCGCGGCTATCTGTCCCCGTACTTCGTTACCAACCAGGAAAAGATGCAGGTGGAGTTGGATAACCCCTACATCCTCCTGTTCGACAAAAAGATCAGCAATATCCGCGACCTATTGCCGATCCTGGAATCGGCCGCCAAGGAAAGTCGCCCACTGTTGATCATTGCCGAGGATATCGAAGGCGAGGCACTGGCCACTCTGGTGGTGAACAATCTGCGCGGGATTCTCAAAGCGGCGGCGGTCAAAGCGCCGGGCTTCGGCGACCGCCGCAAGGCGATGCTGGAGGATATCGCCATCCTCACCGGTGGCACCGTGATTGCCGAGGAAGTCGGCCTGACCCTAGAGAACGTACAGTTGGCGCAGCTGGGCAGTGCCAAGCGGGTAGTGATCGGCAAGGACCGCACCGTGGTGGTGGACGGTGCCGGCGACAAAGCGGCCATCGACAACCGTGTGCAGCAAATCCGCGGCGAGATCGAAGCCTCCAGTTCCGACTATGACAAGGAAAAACTGCAGGAACGCGTGGCCAAACTGGCCGGCGGTGTTGCGGTGATCAAGGTGGGGGCGGCCACCGAAGTGGAAATGAAGGAGAAAAAAGATCTGGTGGATGACGCCTTTCACGCGACCCGCGCAGCGGTAGAAGAAGGCATCGTGGCCGGCGGTGGCCTGACCCTGGTACGGGTGGCGGACAGCCTGCGCGGTCTGGACGGAAAAGGCGGCCTGAAAGGGGCCAATGACGACCAGCAGGTAGGTATCAATATCGCCCTGCGGGCGATGGAAGAACCCTTCCGCCAGATCGTCGGCAACGCCGGCGTCGAAGGCAGCGTTGTACTGAACAAGGTACGCGCAAACGAACCGGTCAATTACGGCTACAACGCCCAGACTGGCGATTACGGCGATATGCTGGAATTCGGCATCATCGACCCGGCCAAGGTGACCCGCTCTGCACTGCAGAACGCCGGTTCCATCGCCGGACTGATGCTGACCACCGAAGTGATGGTGGCAGACAAGCCGGAAGAAAAACCATCAGAAGCGGGGGCTGATGCCTACGATTTCTGATTCTCCTTCCACTCATCCAAACCCCAGTGCTTTGTTTCGGGGCCGCAAGGCCCCTTTTTTATCAGCCTGTCCCCCGGTCTTTGAATGTTTTTTCAATACCAAGGTGCGGGTGTCGATCAGATGCCACGCCCGTCCGCGAGGGTTGCACTCAGCGCCTGCTTGCTGATGTCGTTGACCTTGCTCGAGAGCTTCATCAACAGATTACGTAGAAAGTCCTGGCTCACATTGACGGAATCCGGCGCGGTTCCCATACCCAGAAATTGCATGATTTTCTTCACCAGCAACACCACCAGGCTGACGCCGGTGCTCAACATATCCACCCCCTTCTGCAGAATCATGGCTAACTGATCCATCAGGGTGAAATAAGTGGTTGCGGTAAAGTTGATGACCCGGCCCGCATACTCCATGCACTTTTTGACTACATAAATAATCGCGTCATTCAGCCATTCGATCGCCGACATGGTCTGCCCGACAATCGCCTTGGACTTCAGCCAGGCCTCGATACCGCTATCGGTTTTCGCGGCCGGCCTCATTGCCTGTATATCCTCCCAGCACTTTTTGTCTACGGAATCCTGATAGAGAGCCATATCGTGGTAGGTCTTCCAGGGTATCAACCCCGGCGAAGGCAGGAAGAAGTCCCGCTCGGTACTCGGTGTGTGTACAAAAGGCCAGATCGGAATACAGGGGACAATATCGGTACGGTGATAAGCACGGAAAATATTCTCATCGTTGAGCAGCTTGGTGCACTGCTCGGAAAAGCCAATCAGGCCCACTCGCGGGCTGCCAAATGAATACAGTTTTGGCTGATGATTGGTCGTTTTCTGTATCCATTCGGCGGCGATCGTCGCCAGTGCACCACCCAGGCTGTGACCGAGGCAGTGAACATGTGTGCCCCCCGGCAACGAGTCGACAAAGGGGCGGATCTGCGGCAGCATCGAGTGGAAGGCCTTGTTGAAGCCATCGTGTACCGGTTGTCCATTCGCCGAAGGTGACAGGGTCAGATTCAGGTTGGTCAACCAGTCTGCCAGGTACTGAGTACCGCGAAACAGCACAAAGGCATTACCTTTCAGATTATTCTGCCCCACCAGCAAAAAACCGAACGCGGTTCTCACCTTGATAAACGCCGGCCCTCCGGTTTTACCCTTCAACATGTTTTCTTCGTAGAAGCACAGGTGACCGCCATACTCATGGTTCAGATGCTTAATCGCATCTTCCAGAATCGGGAACTTCGTCAGGGCATATACCTGATTGGAAAGACTGGCTGCTTGTGTTGGTGTCAGTTTCATAATTAAAAAATATCTTCCTTGACGTCGGGAACCACATCCCATTTACATTTGGTGATGAACGGTTGCCTGTCCACGTTGATGACTTCATCTTCTTGCGTGAGTTCGC
Organism: Microbulbifer celer; assembly: GCF_020991125.1. Lineage (NCBI taxonomy): Bacteria > Pseudomonadati > Pseudomonadota > Gammaproteobacteria > Cellvibrionales > Microbulbiferaceae > Microbulbifer > Microbulbifer celer. The sequence goes on along the minus strand of NZ_CP087715.1, from coordinate 3,869,669 downwards.
AGACAACCACCAGGGGCTTACCCCTGGCTTCTGCATTCTCTTCCCGCTTGCGCTTGACTCCTGACCAGATTTTGAATTCCTCGTCATTAAAGGAAACATTGATCAGTTGCCCGACCACAAACTCCTGTGGCAGTAAATTGACAATGTGCCGCTCAAAGATAGGGGGGAGTTCAAAGCGCCCTTCACTATCGGTTACCGTCTCATCCTGCTTCTTTTTCTGGAAATCAGTGGTTCTGATAACCCGAGCACCGGAAACCGGCTTGCCTTCAAATAAAATCACGCCGGAAATACCGGAAAATGTACAAACCTTACCTGTATCCAAAATAGACATAGCAAACAAATAACCCGGGAAAGTTGCCAGAAAAATGCACAATAGCAATCTGCGCAGCATTGTAATGAATACCCTGAAAATGATGATGCAGCGCAACCAGAACGCGCCACAATCCAGTCGAATATAAATCTCTCACCGCTAAAGTCAAAAATATAAAACGGTGTCAGAGTCAATTTTAATATGCGCTGTTTTCTGGCGGCATATGGACCGCGATAGCCCCAGAAACACCAGGTGACTGGTAAATCCGTACCAATTTGACGGCAGTCCACGTTCGGCGGAAGAATACACATCAACGCACAGCAATTTTTATGACAGGGAGAAGTCGATGATCTTGAACGCAGCCATAATCGCGGCCACTTGTACCATCGTTTTTTACGCGGGCCTCGCCATTGCCCGCAGAACCCGCAGCAAGCTTTATCAGGGATTGATCCGTATCGGTGCCGTGGTGTTGACGCTTGCGTGTATCGGCATACTGCCGATGCTGATGAATGTCAGCGTTGCCACTTCCGGGCTGGCCGGACGTTATATGCTGTTTACGCTGATTGGCGGTGCGCTGGTTTACAAGCTGGTGTTGGTAAGATTTATTCCGATACCGGCGGAAAACTCCGAACCGTAAGCGAGATATATCAATCTATCGAGAACCATAGCGGCATCCAGGCATATGGAGTCTTGTTGTCTCTACACCTGGATGGCCAGCCCCTCATCACTGCACATCCCGCTCCCGGGTCTGGTAATACGCCTCTTCACTGATCTGGTGATAGGGGATCACCTGTGATTCAAATTCCTTGAAGGCTTTGTAGACTCGATTGAACTGAGGGTCTTCCGCGGCAGTCTCGGCCATGATCTGCGCGTTGATTTTCTTCAGGTGCGCAATCACGTCGTCCGGCAGGCGCCGCAGCTCTACGCCGTGCTCGTCCACCAACTCTTTCAATGCGCGGTTATTGCGCGCGGTGTATTCGTCGAGCATATCCTGGTTGGCGTCTCGGGCAGCGGTGCGCACAATGGCCTGGAGGTCTTCGGGGAGTTTTTCGAAGGCGGTCTTGTTGATGAGGATTTCAAGAATCGAACCCGGTTCGTGCCAACCCGGGTAATAATAGAATTTGGCGATCTGGTGGAAGCCGAAGGCGAGATCGTTGTAGGGGCCCACCCATTCGGTGGCATCGATCACACCGGTCTGCAGGGCGGTATAGAGTTCGCCACCGGGAATGGTGACTGCGGTACCGCCGGCGCGGTTCAGGACCTCGCCGCCGAGACCGGGGATACGCATTTTGAGCCCCTGCAGGTCTTGGACGGAATTGATTTCCTTGTTGAACCAGCCCGCCATCTGCACCCCGGTGGAGCCGCCGGCCATGGGGATCAGGTCAAACGGTGCGTAGAGTTCTTCCCACAGTTCCAGGCCACCGCCATAGTGCAGCCAGCCATTCATTTCCTGCGCGTTCAGGCCAAACGGCACCGCGGTAAAAAACTGTGCCGCCGGCACCTTGCCCTTCCAGTAATAGGCCGCGCCGTGGCCCACCTGGGCGGCACCACTGGAAACCGCCCCGAATACGCCCATCGCCGGTACCAGTTCACCGGCGCCGAAGACCTTGATCTTCAGGCGGCCGTTGGACATGACATTCACTTTCTTTGCAAAGCGTTCCGGCGCGCTGCCGAGGCCGGGGAAGTTTTTTGGCCAGGTGGTGACCAGCTTCCATTCGAAGGTTTTCTGGCCCGCATTCTCGATAGAAGTGACGGTGTGCTCCTGATCGGAGCGGGAAACCACCAGCGCGCCGAAGGTTAATACCAGCAGTGCGAGCAGGCCGAGAATGACGGGGGGATACCAGTTTATTTTTTTCATGTCTTTTTTGATTTTTATTCTTTGTTTATTCCATCATCCCGGACTTGATCCGGGACCCAGTGGAGGGCGTGGATTTATGATTGCGCCCGCCCCGGTGGTTTACTGGATCCCGGCGTTTGCCGGGATGACGTTTTGGTCGTTGTGTTATAGGGGCTGCAACTTGGCCATGGATACTACCAGCCACTTGCTGCCCACATCGTCAAAGTTGACCTGTACCCGCGCGCGCGGGCCGTTGCCTTCGAACTGGGTGACGGTGCCTTCGCCGAACTTGGCGTGCTCCACACGGCCGCCCAGGGCCAGCGGTGGCAGGTCATCATCGAATTCGGGCGCTGCGTCGGAGTAGGGGTTGATGCCTCCTCCCAGCTTTCCATAGTTGGGCTGGAACAGCGGCTTGGAAATTTCGCTCTTCAGGCGCACTTCGTGCACGTATTCCACCGGGATTTCACTTACAAAGCGCGACGGCTTGTTGAAGGTCTCGCTGCCGAACAGGCGGCGGCTTTCCGCATAGGTGATATACAGTTTCTGCATTGCGCGGGTAATACCCACGTAACAGAGGCGACGTTCCTCTTCCATGCGGCCCGGTTCCTGCGCCGACATTTTGTGCGGGAACAGGTTTTCCTCCACTCCGGCCATGAACACCAGTGGGAACTCGAGGCCTTTGGCGGAGTGCAGGGTCATCAACTGCACCGCATCCTCAAACTCGTCTGCCTGACCTTCGCCGGCATCCAGCGCGGCGCTGTCGAGGAACTGGTTGATCAGCGGGATCTCTTCCTCGTCCACCGCTTCGCCATCGGCATCTGCGGTGGGTACGCCGTCGAAGGAGCGGCAGGCGCTCACCAGTTCCTGCAGGTTCTCCACCCGGGTCTGGCCTTTCTCGCCTTTTTCCTTGCCGTGGAATTCGATCAGGCCGGACTGCTCCACCACCAGCTCGGCGATATGCTCGAGGGTCTTGTCGGTGCTCTCTTCGTCCAGGGTGTCGATCAGGTTGAGGAAGTTGGCCAACGCATTGCCGGCGCGGGCGGCGAGCACTTTCTGCTGCAGCATCCTGGCGGCGGCGTCCCACATGGAACTGCCGTGCTCGCGGGCGAATTCCCGCACCAGGTCCACGGTGCGCGCGCCGATACCGCGGGTGGGGGTATTGACCACGCGCTCGAAGGAGGTGTCGTCGTGACGATTGGTGATCAGGCGCATATAGGACAGCGCATTCTTGATCTCCAGGCGCTCGTAGAAGCGCTGACCACCATAGATACGGTAGGGTACCTGTTCCCGCAACAGCCCCTCTTCCAGCACCCGCGACTGCGCATTGGAGCGGTACAGGATCGCGACGCTGTCGCGGCGGTTGCCTTCGCGCACCCAATCCTGGATCCGCTGCACGATAAACCGCGCCTCATCCTGTTCGTTGTAGGCGGAATACAGCGAGATCGGCTCACCCTTGTCACCCTCGGTCCACAACTCTTTACCAAGACGCCCGGTGTTGTGGGCGATCACCGCGTTGGCGGCATTGAGGATGGTGCTGGTGGAGCGGTAATTCTGCTCCAGACGCACGGTCTGCACGTCTCGCAGGTCCGCCTCGAAGTGCTGGATATTCTCGATCTTGGCCCCGCGCCAGCCGTAAATCGACTGGTCGTCATCGCCTACCGCAGTGATCCGGCACTCATCCCCCGCCAGCAGGCGCAGCCAGGCGTATTGAATAGTGTTGGTGTCCTGGAATTCGTCCACAAGGATGAACGGGAAGCGGCGGCGATAGTGGGCGAGGATGCCGTCGTTATCACGCAACAGCTCATGCGCGCGCAGCAGCAACTCGCCGAAATCCACCACCCCCGCGCGCTGACAGGCGGCCTCGTAGGCAGTGTAAATACCCACCATGGTCTGCAGCCAGGGGTCGCCGGTGAGCTGGATATACTGCGGGCGGATGCCCTCGTCTTTCTGCGCGCCAATCCACCACTGGGTCTCCCGCGGCGGCCACTTCTTCTCGTCCAGCCCGATCTCGTTCTGCACCCTTTTGATCAGGCGCAGCTGGTCGTCGGAATCGAGGATTTGGAAGTTCTGCGGCAGCTTGGCCTCTTGCCAGTGGGCGCGCAACAGGCGGTGGGCGAGGCCGTGGAAGGTGCCCACCCACATGCCGAAAGTGTTCACCCCCAGCAGCTCTTCAATCCGGCCGCGCATCTCGCGCGCGGCCTTGTTGGTGAAGGTCACTGCCATAATGGAGTAGGGGGAGGCCCCCTCCACCTGCATCAGCCAGGCGATACGGTGCACCAGCACCCGGGTCTTGCCCGAGCCGGCACCGGCGAGAACCAGTTGGTTGCCCGGGGGCGCGGCTACGGCCTCGCGCTGGGCGTCGTTGAGGGGGTCTAAGAGTTCTGATACGTCCATGGGCGGGGATTGTATCAGAGGAATCGTGGGTTACCTGTTCATATAAACAGGTTTTTGGTGTCAGCCGGAGGGAATGGTGGATGCTTTCTGGTAATCCATCCGACAGGATAACCATCCCACTGCGGTGGCGGAACTGCTGCCGGGTGAACCTTTGCGGGACACGCCGTAAACCCATCCATGGGGGCTCGGCTGCGGCCGTCCTGGCCGCAGACGGTCCCGCAAAGGTTCACCCGGCATCAGCTCCTTCGCGTCTGACATCGTCGCATCAATACTCGCCAGCGAAGGCCTGTGCCGCTAAACTGCACAGCTTGAACCATAGAAGGTAGTGTCGTGAAGCCAGCGGAAGTCACGCAGAAGATCAGCGAGCAACTGAGTTCCATGCGCAAATCGGAGCGCAAAGTTGCCGAATTCATCCTCGCCAATCCCGACGAAATCATCCATATGCGCATCGTCGACCTAGCCACCGAGGCCCAGGTGAGCGAGCCTACGGTGGTGCGTTTCTGTCGCGCCGTCGGCTGCTCCGGATTCCAGGAATTCAAACTCAACCTCGCCCAGCAGCTGGCCTCCAGCCCCAGTTTCGGCCAGATTGCAGTCACCGAAACCGACACCATCGCCGAGTACAAGCGCAAGGTATTTGACTCCACGGTCGACACCCTGTTGAACGTGCGCGACAAGATCGACGCGCGTGCGCTGGAAGCCGCGGTCAGCGCCATCGCCGCCGCCAACCGGGTGGAATTTTTCGGTTTCGGCGCCTCCGGTGCCGTCGCCACTGACGCCCAACACAAGTTCTTCCGCCTGCAGCTGGCCGCCGCGGCCCACTCCGACCATCACATGCAGAGCATGTCCGCCATGAGCATGCACCCCGGTGATGTGGTGGTGGCCATCTCCCAGAGCGGGCGCACCTCGTCGCTGCTGCGCTCCATCGATATGGCCAAGGCCCAGGGCGCCACGGTGATCGGACTCGGTCCCAGTGGCTCGCCGGTGACCCGCAAGGCCAGCATCCCGCTGGAAGTGGACGTGGAAGAAGATATAGAGCTGTATACCCCGCTGTCGTCCCGCATCGCCCATCTGGTGGTGATCGATGTGCTCGCCATCGGCGTCGCCCAACGCAAGGGACCGCAGTTGCAGGAACACCTGCTGAAACTCAAGCAGGGGCTGTACAACCTGCGGGAAGAAAAGCACTAACACTAACCGGAACCAGGGTGTATGCAGGGAAGCGACACAGATTCAGTCTCAACCGCAGAGCCTTCGCCGTTGTCCAGCGGTAATCGAAAGGCCATCCTTGCTACCGCCCTGATCCAGGGGCTCGCGCTCTATCTACTGAAAGCTCTGCCGGCGGCAGAGAGCTGGTCGCCGGTGTGGCTGTACTTAAGCTACACCCTGGTAATCGCGATTCCACCGCTGGTGATCCTCACCATCGCCCCCCGACTGGCCCGCCATGCCTGGTGGGTTGTCACCGCATTTGCCGCGCTGCTGGCGCTGGTGGCCGGCTACCGCGGCTATCAATGTACCCCGAGTGATACCTTTAACTGTGGCTGGCCCCATGAACTGGCCGTTACCGCCGGCATCGCCACGTTTATCGTCGCTTTCCTGCTACGCGCCAGCGCCGTCGGCCGGGAACGTCTGACCCGCCCGGATTACCCGTCGCTGTTTCACTATTCCTGGGACAATGCGCTCACCGCCGGGCTGACGCTGGTATTCACCGCCATCTTCTGGATGATCCTGTATCTGTGGCAGGCTCTGTTCAAGCTGGTGGGCATCGATTTTTTTCACCAGCTTTTTGGCGAGGACTGGTTTTTCTATCCGGTGACCTGGCTGGTGGCGGGCAGCGGCGCGATCCTGTTCCGCTCGCAGCAGAGTTTTGTACTGACATTGAAACGGTTGCTGCGCACCATGCTGGTGGCACTGCTGCCGCTGCTGGCGGTACTCACCATCGTGTTTCTCGCCACCCTGCCATTTACCGGCCTGCAGCCCATCTGGGATACCGGGCGCGGCAGTGTACTGCTGCTGTGGCTGGTGGCGCTGCTGTTCTTCTTCACCAATGGGGTAATCCAGGATGAGTTTCCGTTCCAGCGCTACCCGCTGTGGATCAACCGGGTTCTGCTGCTGGCCCTGATTGTCACGCCGTTTTATGCCGCCTTCGCGCTGTACGGACTGTTCCTGCGTGTGCAGCAATACGGTTGGACCCCCGAGCGGCTGTGGGGAATGGTGGTGGCACTGACCCTGGCGCTGCTGGCATTGACCTACAGTATTTCGATTCTGCGCCGCGGCGGGCAGTGGGCGGAATGGCTGCGACGTATCAACACCGGGCTGGCCTTCTGGATACTGGCGATCTGCCTGATCACCCAGTCCCCGCTGTTGAACTTCTGGAAAATCAGCGCCGACAATCAAGCGTCACGGCTACTCGAAGGCAAGATCGAACTGGCGGAGTTCGACTTCTACTTTCTGCGCCACAAGCTCGGCCGCCCCGGTCTCGACACCCTGCGCTCACTGGAGCAGGAAACGATCATCCGGCAGAACCCGGAAATCGCACGCTATATACAATCCCTGATGGACCCCGGACTGAACGCCTTTGATCACCGGCAGAACCCCCTGCGCGAAGACAGCGAAGCAAAGCAACTGCGCAATATCGAGGTACTGCCCGCAGGCGCGTCCCTGCCTGAGAACTTTAACGTCCGACACATTGGCCGCACATGCCTGCGCGATAACGATTGCGTATGGCTGCGCAGGGATCTGGACGGTGACGGCGAAGACGAAGTGCTGCTGTTTTCCCTGTACCGCAACCGGCAACTGACCACTACCGTGTTTTATCGGGAAGGCGGTCGCTGGCAGCGCCTCTCAAGTTCCGGGCGCAGCTTCGATCAAACGTTCGAGGTGCTGAAGCGCAAGCTGTCAGATGAGAGTCTCGAACTGCGCCCGCCCCGTTGGCAATCGCTCTATATCGGCGATGAATTGCTGTTTGATCCTACACAGTAGTCTGCTGCGCGAACAAATCCCCCGTTGTTATGGAATCGCCCCTTCGCGCCCGTTAACATGCCGCGGCACCCAAAGCCTGCACAAAGTCTATCCTTGTTCAGGCCGGGTCCGCACCTCCCCGCTGTATCCGAGTTTTTATGTCGCCAAATCTGCTCAATGCCGAAGGCAAGCCACCGCGCTGGCTCGCACCCTGTCTCGCTGCACTGGTAGCGCTGACGCCGTTTGCCATCGATACCTACCTGCCTGCCATCCCGGCGATGGCGATCGCCCTGGGTGTGGAGGTGGCGCAGGTTCAGCACTCCGTGTCCAGTTACCTGCTGGGGTTTGCCGTGGGGCAGTTGTGTGGCGGGCCGCTGTCGGACCGCTGGGGCCGGATACTGGTGGGGACCATCGGCCTCGGGATTTTCATTGTCAGTACCGCGCTGATCATCTTTGCCAACAACGTGGAGCTGCTGGTGGCGCTACGCTTCTGTCAGGCGGTGGGGGGCGGCTTTGCTACGGTGATCTGCGGTGCCATCGTGCGCGACCTCTATCACGGTCGCGAGGCGGCGCGGATCATGTCGATGATCGCCACCATGATGCTGGTGGCGCCCATGGCGGCGCCGATGATCGGCTCCTCCCTGCTGACCCTGGGCGACTGGCACGCGATTTTCATTTTCCTGCTGATATACGCCCTGTTGATGATGATTCTGGTGCGCGTCATCTTGCCGGAAACTGTATCCGGGTTCCGCCGCGCGCGCCGTCAGAAAAGTGCACGGCGCACCATGTTCAGCGGTTACGGTCAGATCTTCCGCTGCCCACGGGCACTGGGTTTCCTGTTCGGGCAGGCATTGGTGAGCGGCTGTATGTTTATCTACATCACCACCGCGCCGTTTGTGTTTATGGAGCATTTCGGCGTGTCGTCGGCGAATTTCCCGCTGATGTTTGGTAGCTGCGTGCTGGGACTACTGTTGATGGTGCAGCTGAATATCCGCCTGCTGAAAGTCTTCGAGCCGCGGCAGATTCTGCTGGTGGGAATGACGCTGCAGATGTGTGCCTGCGTACTACTGCTGGTCAGCACCCTGTACTTCGGCCAGGATCAGTCGCTGCTGGCGTGGATGGTGCCGCTGGTACTGGCGATGGGCAGTATCGGTATCATCACCCCCAACAGTGCCGCCTGCTATCTCGAGTTTTTCCCGCGGATCAGCGGTACCGCCAACGCGCTGTACGGCGCGTCGCTGTTTATTGCCGGTGGGGTATTGGGAGGACTGGTGAACAGCTTCCACACCGGCACCCTGATTCCCGTGGCGGCGGGGATGCTGGCATGCTCCGTCGCCGCACTCTGTATGGCCCTGTTTGTGGCGCGCGCGCGAAGCCCAATCGAAATCGAAGAGCGGCGATAGCAGGGCCAACCCTGGGTTTCTCTTCAGATCAGCCCCGGATCAGATCAACCCCTCATCTTTCATCGCCTTTTTCACAGCGGGCCGCGCGGCCATGCGTTCGGCAAACGCCTTGAGCTTTGGCCAACCACCGGTATCCACACCAACCCTGTCGCACCAGTTGTACACAGTGAACAGATAGGCGTCGGCAACGCTGAAATCGTCCCCCAGCAGATAATCCCCGCTGAGGTGATCTTCAATAAACTGGAAGCGCTGGTTGAGAATCTTTTTAGCGCGCTCTTTTTCTTCCTCGGCGCCGTTCCAGAAAAGGGGCACAAACGACTTATGCACCTCGGCAGTTATGTAATTCAGCCACTCCAGCAGGCGGTAGTGGGGCAGGGTACCGTACTCCGGCGCCAGGCTTTTCTCCGGCTTCTGCTCCGCCAGGAACTGGATGATCGCCGGGCCCTCGGTGAGGATCTCACCGCCTTCCAGCTGCAGTGCCGGCACCGATCCCTTGGGATTGACCTCGGTGTAGTCGCCGCCGGATTCGGTCTGTTTGGTTTTCAGATCGACCTTGCATAGCGCGATATCGATACCGGCTTCGCAGGCCACAATATGCGGTGACAGCGAGCAGGCGCCGGGGGTATAAAAAAGCTTCATGGTTTACAACTCCTGTGTGCTTGATTTTTGCCCAGCGCCCGAGCAACGCTATTACCTTCGACCAGTTTATTGAGTAGCTGACCGAAGACCGGCGCCTCCAGACAACTGCGCCAGTACCACAACGATGCCCTGATTGCGCTGACAGGAGATCTCTACCAGCAGGAGTTCGCGGCCTTTGACTACGGCACCGAGCTGCCCGCCTGATTGAGATTCCGATTCACGTCCCGGCTCAGTTGCCGCGCCCGTGTGGTGCGGCGTAATCCAGCTCCGGCCCCACCGGCACGATGCCGGTGGGATTGATGTTTTTGTGACTGGCGTAGTAATGGGTTTTGATATGGTGGAAGTCCACCGTCTCCGCCACCCCCGGCCACTGATACAGCTCGCGCACATAGCCCCACAGATTCGGGTAATCCGCCAGCCGCTGTTTGTTGCATTTGAAGTGGCCGTGATACACCGCGTCAAAGCGGATCAGGGTAGTGAACAGGCGCCAGTCCGCCTCGGTAATCCGCTCGCCGGTGACATAACGGTTGTCTGACAACCGCACCTCCAGCTGTGCCAGAACCTCGAACAGACGGTGGTAGGCGGACTCGTAAGCATCCTTACTGGTGGCAAAACCCGCACGGTAAACGCCGTTGTTGACGTTCTCATACACCAGTGCATTGGTGGCGTCGATATCTCCGCGCAGATCCTGTGGATAAAAATCCTGATCGTCACCGGTGAGCCCATCAAAGGCAGTATTGAGCATGCGGATGATTTCCGCGGACTCGTTGCTGACGATACATTCGCGCTGTTTGTCCCACAGTACCGGTACCGTCACCCGGCCGCTGTAGTCCTTGCGGTTGCGGGTGTAGATCTGGTGCAGGAAATCACTGCCGTAAAGATCGTCACCACTACTACCTTCGTCTTGGTTGAAGCTCCAGCCATTTTCCAGCATATAAGGGCTTACTACCGATACAGAAATGAAGTCTTCGAGTCTCTTCAGCTTGCGAAAGATCAGGGTACGGTGGGCCCAGGGGCAGGCGAGGGACACATACAGGTGATAGCGCCCCGCCTCGGCGGCAAATCCGCCCTCACCAGTGGGGCCGGCACTGCCGTCGGCGGTAATCCAGTTGCGCAGCTGTGCCGTCTCGCGTTCGAACTCACCGCCGCTTTTGTCGGTGTCGTACCAACGATCCTGCCACTTTCCTTTTACTAACAGGCCCATACTATTTCCTCAAAATCGCTCATCAGTTTTTGTGTTTCAGGCGGTGGCGGGCGTGATCAAAGCTGAAGCGTCCAGCGCCCGCACAGGCCAGGATCAGAAAGCCACCGGCAATGGTGATGTTCTTCATAAACATGATCTGTTGCGTCTGATCATCGGGCACATTGTGAAACAGCCACGCGCTCGCGAGACAGAAGAGGGCAAACGCCAGCGCAACCCAGCGGGTGAAAAACCCGAACAGAATCGCCAGGCCACCCCCCAGTTCCAGCAGGATCACCAGCGGTAGCAGGAAACCCGGCACGCCCATCGCGGCCATGTATTCCTGGGTACCGGCATAACCGCCTATCTTGTTGTACCCAGACACAATAAACATCACCGAAATCAGAATACGTCCGATCAATTTGGTGAAATCACACATCACACCGTTGTTCATGATTGCGTCCTCTGTAGAGATCAGAGCTGCAAGTGTATGTTGGGGATCGGCTAATTAGTTTAATTCGATTTCTCAAAACTAAAATCGCAGTTATTCGGTAAAACCCACCGAAATTTCCGTTGGTTTTTTGGGAGGCTAACCGTGGTAACCGGAGGATGCGCTGCGCTTATCCCTCCTGCGGAAAAGGGCGGAGAAAGGCGGGGCGAAGGTGGCGATGCCGGGTGCGACACCGCCACGGGAACTGTAGGGGACTACAGAGATCCCGCGAGAATCCGATCCATGACCCATGAGACCCTGCAGGCGTCGGTGCCCAGGGACGGATGCCGGCGGCCACCTTTGAGGTGCTGGATCATATTCTCGATATGGAAGTACTGGATATTTTCCGGGTGGTCGATTTCCACCATTTCTGAGCCGGCCGTCGCATCCAGTATCAGCGGCTGCTGATCAAACACCGAAAAACGGATGGCGCCCTCGCTGCCGTGAATGACCACCTCGTCGACACTTTCCCGGGCACCGAAATTCCAGAAGCCCGATCCCATGGCGCCGGAGCCGAATGCCCAGCAGGCAGATACCGCATCCTCGGCGTCGTACAGGTTCTGCTGATTGCGCGCGATACCGCGGGCCTCGGTAATATCTCCCAGCAGGTACATGAACAGATCGAGACCGTGGCAGGCCAGATCCACAAAGTGTCCGCCGCCGGCGACTTGTGGGTCCGTTCGCCAGTCGTATGCCGATGACAGGTCTGCCCGGGAAGGCGGGCGGGAGAAATGCCAGTTTATGTGTCGAACGGTCCCGATTTTGCCCGCATCCAGCCACGCTTTTACCTTGTTGAACCTGGGGAGCGAACGGCGATAGTAGGCCACAAACAGTTGTGCATCCGTCTTTTCGAAGGCTGCGATGATGTCCTGGCACTCGGCAAAATTGAGCGCCATGGGCTTTTCCAGACAACAGTGTTTGTTCGCCGCCGCCACTTTCAGCGCATACTCCCTGTGGCTGCCGGGCGGGGTCGCCACATAGATCGCATCCACATCCGGATCGTGGATCAGCGCCTCGGCGCTTTCGTAGGTTTTCGGCACCGAGTGGCGGGTGGCGTAATCCAGCAGCTTTTCGCGATTGCGCCGCATCACGGCAATCAGGGATGAGCCGTCCACCTTGTTGAACGCAGGGCCACTTTTGACTTCGGTGACGTTGCCGCAGCCGATAATGCCCCAATTGATCTGGTCGGGTTTCCGGGTCATGGGTATTCCTTCAATTTCTGAATCTGACCGCTAACGGGCTTGTGCTCATTCCATCGGCGGAAGGCCTTCCCGCAGTGCCCGCAACAAAAGGCAGGCCGCGGGTCCGGCGCGATCCCGATCCGCGTAGATAAGATATACCGACACCTCCCGCTCCCAGTGCTCCTCGGTGCGCAGGGGCAACAGGCGATCGGAAGACAGTGAGTCGCGAATTCGCGTCTCCGGCAGCCAGGCAAACCCGAGGCCGCGCTCGATCAGCTCGATGGAGGTGTGCACATTGGTCACCGTAATCCGCTGGTCAGATCCGAGCCAGCCGGCATCCTGACGATTCTTGAGCGCCGAATCCCGCATGACGATCTGTCGGCTCGCCTTCAGATCCTCGCGGTTTACCGGGCGCCCGAGATGGTGCAGCGGGTGATCCGGATGTGCCACCGGCACGAACTTCACCCGCGACACCGGCTCGCCCACAAACCCCTGGGGCACCCGCGCCGACAGGATGAAGTCCACGTCCTGTTGCAGTAACAATTCCTCGGCACCGGAGAGCACGGTTTCGCGGATCTCCAGGCGGGTGTGGGGATACTCGGCGGCGAAACGCTCCACCGCATTGAACAGCGCCTCGTAATCGAACAGTACATCCACCGCCAGTCGCAGCCGCGCCTCGGTGCCGGCGGCGAGACTTTCCGCCACCGATTCCAGCGCTTCCGCCTCATCCAGCAGTCCGCCAGCGCGATTGAGCAGTACGCGCCCGGCGTCGGTCAGCTCCGCCTTACGCCCACGCACTTCCAACAGCGCAATGCCGAGGCTTTCCTGTAATTTGTGCACCGCGTGATTGATGGAAGACTGGCTCTTGTGCACCGCTTCCGCAGCCTGGGAAAAACCACCGTGCTCCACCACGGCCTGAAACATGCGCCACTGCTCCAGGGTTACCTTTGCCATAGACTGTCCTTGGTCTTTCTGTTGTTTCGTTGTGGAAGTTGGAGCGATCAGATTCGGGAATCTGTCGAGCTGTTCGAATATTAGTTGCGATTATTTGCCATTTTCTGGCGATTTTATCGGCCTATACTGCCGTAAACGGAGGAGCATAACCATGCAAAAATTCACATCCAATCGCAGTTCCGACGTCGGCGTACGTTCAGTCAAGCGCGTGGTGGCAGGTCACCCATCGGCGGATGGCGCCGGTGTGAAGATCCATCGGGTCGCGGGCTTTCAGTCCCCGGACTTCAGCCCGTTCCTGATGATCGATGAGATCCGCTCGGAAAATCCGGACGACTATATTGCCGGCTTCCCGCCCCATCCACACCGGGGTATCGAGACCCTGACGCTGATGTTATCAGGCGAGTTTGAACACAAGGACCACCTGGGCAATCGCGGGGCAATCCGCCAGGGCGGAGCCCAGTGGATGCGCGCCGGGCGCGGCATCATTCACTCGGAAATGCCTTCACAGGGAGAGGGCGGCATGCACGGCTTCCAGCTGTGGATCAATATGGCCGCCAAGGACAAGATGAACAAACCCCAGTGGCGGGATATCCAGCCGGAAGAAGTGCGCGAGCTGGCGCTGGATGACGCCGGGTCCCGCGCGCGCCTGATCGCGGGCGAATGGCAGATCGGCGGCGAGCCCGTCAGTGCGCCGCTGCTGGATGCCGCGTCTCGGGCCAGTGTCGCGGATATCCGTATCGCACCGGGTGCGAAAGTGGATCTGGCGTTGCCGGTGGAACATACCGTGCTGGCCTATATCTACGCCGGTGCGCTGGATACCGAGTACGGTGCGATAAAAGGTGGCAATGTGGTGTTGTATGAAAAAGGTGAGTCGCTACAATTGCGCGCATCCGACACTGCACCAGAGCAGGGCGCTGGGCTGCTGTTACTGCACGGCCTGCCCCTGAACGAGCCCGTGGTGCATTACGGTCCCTTCGTCATGAATACCCGCGATCAGATCGAACAGGCGGTGCGCGACTACAATAACGGCACGCTCACGGATTAAATCCGTGGCCTTGTCCACCCGTAGTCGCCGTCAGGGGCAGGCTGTGCCTGCCCCACCTGTATCCACAGGCTGATCCCAAACTGAGGTCCCGCCGAGGCATGGAAGTCTATTACACCTTTTGTTTACTGGCCGCCATCTCGGTTTTCCTCGGTTTTCTCAATCAGTACGTCCTGCGCACCCAGACCACCATAGCCATTACTGCCGGCGCCCTGGCGCTCTCCCTGATTGTCACCGGGTTGGGCAAGCTCGAAGTGGTGGAGTTGCGCGACTGGGTGGCACAACTGATGCCATTGATGAACCTGGAAGACCTTTTGCTGAAAGGCATGCTCGGCTTCCTGCTGTTTGCCGGCAGCCTGCATATCGACCTTTTGATGCTGCGCAACCAGAAACTGGAAATCACGCTGCTGGCAATTTTCGGCACCCTGATCTCCACCTTTGTAGTGGGCTATCTGCTGTACGGGTTGTGCATCCTCATTAGCATGCCGGTGGACCTGGTGTACTGCCTGCTATTCGGCGCTTTGATTTCTCCCACCGACCCCATCGCCGTACTCGCCATCATCAAGAGCATGAAGGCGCCGGAACAGATTGCCATCCAGGTAGAGGGCGAGTCACTGTTCAACGATGGCTTCGGCCTGGTGGTATTTGCAGTGATTTACGCGCTGGCATTTGAGGGCACCGACCCCACGCTGCCGGCGATCTCACACCTGTTCATTCAGGAAGCGCTGGGAGGCATTGTCCTCGGGCTGGCCATTGGTGGTCTGTTCCACTGGTTGATCTGTTCCACCAATGATCACAGCCTCGAGCTTTTGCTGACCCTAGTGATCCCCACCGCGGGCTTTGCCGCGGCCAACCTGTTGGAGGTTTCCGGTGCGCTGGCGATGGTGGTGGCCGGTATCATCATTGGCAATTTTACCCGCGAGAAGGGCTTTTCCCGGGTGAGCCAGCACGAGCTGGACAACTTCTGGGCCATCACCGAGGAGTTTCTGAACGGCCTGCTGTTCCTGCTGGTAGGGCTGTTCCTGATCACCATCGATTTCAAGCCCATCGACTATCTGTTGCTGGTGGCAGCAATCGTCATCGTGCTGCTGGGCCGGATCGCAGCGGTAGGCATTCCGTTTATGCTTCTGAAGCGCCGTCGCCGGTACCACCCGTATACCGAGCGGATTCTGATCTGGGGCGGCCTGCGCGGTGGCCTGGCACTGGCGCTGGCGATGTCGATCCCCGCCGGTTACATGGTGAATGAGGATCACTATTTGCGACATCTGTGGGTGGTAATGACCTATGGCGTGGTAGTCTTCTCCATCGTGGTGCAGGGCTCCACCATCGCACCGCTGATCCGCCGCAGCCGCGCTGCCACCGCGCCGGAAGATATACCTGAAGAAGCCGCACCAGACTGACCAGACGCAGTGTGATTGCGGGCATCGGGGCGGCCCGGCATTTCCGATAACAACACTACAAACAACTTTCCATGCCCCACGACAATTATCTGATTCAAGCCGTTATTTTTCTCGCCGCCGCGGTGGTATCCGTGCCCCTGGCCAAACGCCTCGGCTTTGGTTCGGTGCTCGGCTATCTGGTGGCAGGGGTATTGATCGGGCCGCACGTGTTTGGCCTGGTCGGGGATACCAGCGACGAGCTGCACTTTGCAGAATTCGGTGTGGCGCTGATGCTGTTCCTGATCGGGCTCGAATTGCAGCCGCGCAAGTTGTGGTCACTGCGCGGCTCCATTTTCGGCACCGGCGGTGCCCAGGTAGCACTCACCACCGCGGCCATCTGTGGCCTGGCAATGGTGCTGTTCGGTTTCGACTGGCGCAGCGCTACCGCAGTGGGGTTGATCCTGTCGCTGTCTTCCACCGCCATCGTGCTGCAGTCACTGTCCGAGAAGAAGCTGCTGAAAACCGAGGGCGGACGCAACGCGTTCAGTGTGTTGCTATTTCAGGATATCGCGGTGATCCCGATCCTCGCCTTGCTGCCGCTGTTGGCCACAGTAGACACGGGTCCCGGCGATCCGGATAAGCTTCAGGGCTGGGCCTATGCCGCGGCGGTGCTGATATCCATCACCGCGCTGGTGCTGGCCGGACGCTATCTGCTGACGCCGCTATTACGGCTGGTGGTGGGCGCCCGCACCCGCGAGCTGTTTACCGCCTGTTCACTGCTGATTGTACTGAGCGCCGCGGCAGTCATGACGTGGCTGGAACTGTCGCCAGCGCTGGGCACTTTTATCGCCGGTGTGGTGCTGGCGGACAGTGAATTCCGCCACGAGCTGGAAGCGGATATCGAGCCGTTCAAGGGACTGTTGCTCGGGCTGTTTTTCCTCGCCGTAGGCGCCAACCTCAACCTAGATCTGGTGATGCAGAACCCGCTGTTATTGCTGGGGCTGCTGTTACTGTTGGTCGCGGTAAAGTTTGCGGTGCTGTTCACACTGGCGCGCGTGCAGAGCGTGGCCAGGGGGGAAGACTGGCTGTTTGCCGTTTCTCTGGCCCAGGCTGGCGAGTTCGGCTTTGTATTGCTCGCGTACGCCAGCCAGAATCAGGTTTTACCGGGTGACGTAAGCAGCCTGCTGATCGCCCTGATTGCCCTGTCAATGGCATCCACCCCACTGCTGTTGCTGGCCTACGAGCAGCTGATTCAGCCACGCTTCTTTACCGGCCCGCAAAAGCCGGACATGAGCGACAAGGCCCCTCAGGATGACGGTTCGCCGGTGATCATCATCGGTTACGGCCGCTACGGCCAGATCGCCGGTCGCCTGCTCAATGCCAGTGGCTTTGACACCACCCTGCTGGAACACAATGCCGAACAACTGGAGCTGGTGCGCCGCTACGGTATCAAGGCGTATTACGGCGATGCCTCGCGGGAAGACCTGCTGCACGCTGCCGGCGCGAAAAACGCACAGGTTGTGATCCTGACCCTCAGTGATCAGGCCGCCTCGCTGGAAATCGTCAGCCGCATCCGCAAGCACTTTCCCCATATCACCATCCTCGCCCGCGCGCGCAACCGTATGCACCAATACGCGCTGATGGAAGCCGGGGTAAAACATATCTACCGGGAAACCGTGGACAGCGCGCTGGAAATCGGCGCCGGCGCCCTGCAACTGCTGGGACTTTCCTACCACCAGGCACAGCGCTTCGCGCGCAAATTCAAACAGCACGACCAGCGCATGCTGGAATCTCTGTTCCCCTACTGGCGCGACGAGTCCCAACACGTGGCGCAGACCAAGGTCTATCGTGAGCAATTGCTGCAGACACTGCAGGAAGACCGGAGGGATCCGGATATGCATCTGGATCATCACTGGGGAGATAAGGAAGGAAAAGTGTAAAAAGGGGGTGGGTAGCGCTATTGAGCCGGATCTGCCCCGAACTGTTCGCGGATATATTTGACCAGGGCTTTCATTTCCACGGTACTGATCTGACCGCCAAACCCCGGCATCATTTTCTCATGGCCATCCACGGTGCGGCGGATACCGTCATAAATGGCGCGACGTAGATTGTTGTCGTTCAATGCACCGATGGTGGAGTTGTGGACCAGCGACGGATAGTAGCCATCACGACTTCCCATACCGTCCACGCCGTGGCAGCTGGCGCAGAGCCCGAGATACAGGCGAGCGCCATCGGCCTTATCTTCGCCACCAGCTCCTATGTCTTCATGGAATTGATTGCCACGCAGGGTAATGACCCCGTCCGCGGGCACGCCCAGACCATGACGCGGGGTTTTGGCTTTTCCGCCAACCGGTGGAACGCTGCGAATGTAGGTGACCATGGCATCAATATCCGCATCGGTCATTTTCGACAGGCTGTTTTCAATCACCTCCGCCATTGGGCCGCCGGCCTGGGCGAGGCCGTTTACATGGCCGGTTTTGAGATATCGACGCAACTCATCCGCAGTCCACTGGCCGATACCACTCACCGGATCCGGGGTGATGTTGTAGGCCTCCCAGCCGTCCAGTATCGGACCGCCGGCGAGGTATCCACCATCGGTTTCATCGTAGGCTTTTTCCTGGAAGGCAACGCCGCGGGGGGTGTGGCACTCACCGCAGTGGGCAAGGCCCTGTACCAGATAGGCACCGCGATTCCAGGCGGCACTCTGTTCCGGGTCTGGCTCAAAAGGTTTCTGGTGCAAGAAAAGACCATTCCATATCATCAACGGCCAGCGCGGTTTCAGAAACCAGCGGATTTCATTTTCCGGTGGTGCCTGATGCACCGGTTTCACACCAAACAGAAAATACGCATACAGCGCGCGAACATCGTCATCGGTGATTCTGGCATAGGATGCATATGGCATTGCAGGGTAGAGGTGCTCTCCATCGCGCCCGATGCCCTCGCGCAGGGCACGATCGAATTCCTCCAGGCTCCAGCCACCGATGCCCTGATGTAAATCCGGGGTGATATTGCTGGTATAGAGGGTGCCGAGCAGGGGGATTTCCATCGCGCGGCCACCGGCAAAGGGTGTTCCGCCCGGCTGGGTATGACACGCCTGACAGTCGCCGGCGATGGCAAGATAGCGCCCCCTGTCGATCAAACCCGGTTTGTTCAGCTCTTTGTTGACTGCCTCAGCGCCAGCATGCTCCCAGACCTCCTGAGCCGCGGCGACACCGCAGACAACCAGAACAGCGACCAGTAACCCGCGTTTTACAGGACCCATTCAACCCTCCCGGATCAATTGATCCGCCAGCCGCAACGCGAGCGCGGCAATGGTCAGGGTGACATTGACGGTGCCCACCGTAGGCATCACCGAGCTTCCGGCAATAAACAGGTTGGCGTGGTCAAAGCTTCGGCAGTCTTTGTCCACCACCGAATCCTCTGCCCGCGCGCCCATAATCGTGGAGCCGGTGATGTGATTATTGGGGGCAAAGTTGTCCGCGAAGGTGACCTCGGTGCCGCCCATCAGCCTGGCAATCTCGGCGTAGGTCTGCCGGGTGTGAGCGGCACTTTTCACCACGTAATCATCGATGTGATAAGTGATTTCCGGTCGCGGGATACCTGCGGCATCCTTTTCCGTTTTACTGGGCTGGATGCGGTTTTCCGGCAGAGGCAGGATTTCGTGGAAGCTGTTGAACTCTACGTAGCGCGCGGCGCGCTCGCGAATCTGCAGGTTGAGAGCGGGAATATCGCCACTGCTTTCTTGCGCGAGCACTGCGTGGGCCGCGCGATCCACTGCAGAAATATTCGAAAGATGCAGCTTCTTACCCGCGTATTCGCTGCGGAAACCGCCATCGCGAAAGCCGATCACCGAGGTCATCTCCTGCGGACCCCGGCCCGGCCACAGATCCTCGTCGGCATAAAAGTGCACCCCGGTACCCGGGTGATCCATCAGGTTGCGGCCCACCATATCCGAGCTGTTGCCAATACCGCGGTCGTGGGCAAAGCTCGGCGAAAGCAACATCAGCTTCGGCGTTTCGATGCCATTGGCAGCGAGCACGAATGTTTGTCCGTCCACGCGATGCGCCTCGCCCTTGGGCGTGCGATATTCCACTGCCACTATGCGATCGCCCTCGGCGATGATGCGATTGACCACCGCGTTGTCGATCACCTCGGCGCCGTTGGCCTCGGCCTTTTCCACATGCACGATACCGTTGTACATGGCGCCGATGGGACAGATCGGCATACAGTTATTGTTGCCACAGCAGGTGGGACGGTCATCATAGGGGCGGCTGTTGCGCGCCACCGGCTCGGTAACCACGTTCCAGCCGGGGTTGTGGTCGTTCATACGCTGTTTGACGGTGGCCTCGTTGTACGACAGCGGCAGCGGCGCCATGGGGTAGGGGCGCTGACGGGGCGAGCCGAGATCCTCATCCGCCGGGCCCCAGACCCCCAACTCCAGTTCCGCGCGCTGATACCACGGCTCGAGGTCGTCATAGTCAATTGGCCAGTCGCGACCGACGCCGTAGAGACTTTTCAGCTTGAAATCACTGGGCAGAAATCGCCAGCAGGACGCGGCCCAGTGCCAGGTGGTGCCGCCCACCGCGCGAATATACTGGGAGTTGAACGGGTGGCTGCCCTTCGAAATCAGGTAGTCATTGCGGTGGGCACCGTATTGCGGATGTGGCGCCCACGGGGCGGAGGGGTAGCACGCCATAAAATCGGTTTTATCCGCCTGATTGCGATAGCGCTCCACGGTCTGCCAGCGGGGCAGACGCGGCCCTGCCTCCAGTACCAGCACGTCGCGGCCCGCCGCGGCCAACTCGTTGGCCACCAGTGCACCGGCCACGCCAGATCCGACAATGACCACATCCGCTTCCCTGCGCGCCATTCCCTAGACTCCCCGGTTGGCCGGTTGCGGCAGGCTCGCCCAATCCCCCGGGCGGCCGTCACAGTAGGTGCGTACGGGCAGTACATCGGACACGATGCGATACATCAGCGCGCGCTCGAAAGTCACCAGCTGGCCGTCGATCACCCCGGTATACCAGGCACGGATTATGTGCCGGGCAATCGGCAACCGCTGCTCGGCTGCGCTGGGGTTTTTGCTGATCTTGTCCAGCTGTTGCGGAAAGTCGGGGTATTTGCGGTTGAGGATCACCAGCAGGCGAGCGGCGACCCGCTTATCCAATTGGGTATGAATGGGCAGCGGTGCCAGCAGGTTTTGCGACAGCGTGAAAAACTTGCCAAGGCGCTGCCCGGCATTTTTCACCTCGGGCTGTTGTGCCTGAACAGGCAAAATCGGCCCTGCCAGTAACCCGCCACCCACCAACAGCTGACAGCGAAGAAATTGCCTGCGACGAATGAATGTCACGCCACGCACACCCTGTGAAAAACCGGATACAGGGAGTATAGAAAAACGCGCTAGGAGGATTCGGGAACTGGTGGGTTTTTCTGTTCTACAAACAGGATCTTTCCGGTATCAAAACCCAACTCGTCAGCCCGCGCCAGAAACCACTGTCGCAGTTTCGAATCCACCTGCGGGCTCCGGGCCAGCAGCCACAAATAGGAACGATCCGGCCCGGCCACCATGGCGTACTGATAATCGTCATCCAGCTCGAAAATGACGTAGGATCCGTAAAAGGGTCCGAAAAAGGACACTTTCAGGTGGCCCACATTCTGGTCCCCCACAAACAGTGCCTTGCCCTCAGCTTCGTCCCACTCGCCTGTTTCCGCAGAATAGCCGCGATTGATGACCCGCACACGGCCGTCTTCCCGCAGACTGTATTCCGCGGTCACGTGACTCAGGCCGCGTTCGAAGGAGTGATCCAGGCGCGCGATTTCGTACCACTTGCCCAGGTAGCGGTTAAGCTGAAAGTCTTCGACGGGATCAATGCCTTCCGGCACACCGGTGCAAGCAGTCATTACGAAACCGGCCAATAGAGAACAGATTTTCATGCGGGTTCGCATTTACGCCCCCAGCGGCTATACCGCGATCAAGTACATTGTGTGTCAGTAGTTAGATGAAACAATAGTCTCGACAGTCCATTGCTGCCGCCCATAGATACGCGCCGATTGGAGCTCTGGATGCACAAAAAAACCCGACAGGATTTCTCCTATCGGGCTTTTCAGACTGCGGGCATCGATCTAGAAGTTCGCTTCCACACGCAGGGTGGCCAGACGGGGCTGGCCCAGCTCCATGGAGCCGTAGCCGGTATCCGCGCTGACGATATATTCCTCGTCGAGTAGATTGCTGACGGTAAGGAAGGCGCCGAACCTGTCCCACTCGTAGCCGGCACGCAGATTCACCAGGGTGCGCTCATCATTGTGCGGGTCAAAGCGGGGATCGTCTTCGGCCAGACCGGCGGTGTAGGGGTTCGCCAGGGTCAGCGCGTCACCCTGGTGATTCACGTTCGCGTTCACAATCAGGCCGCCGTTGCGATAGGTCACTCCCAGGTTGGCAGTGGCGCCGGGCGCGCCGACAAACTCACGGCCGGACAGATCGTAGCTCTCCAACTGGAACTCCTTGAATTCGGTGTCACTGTAGCCCAGGCCGGCGTAGCCACTCCAGTGTTCGTCAGCCTGGAAAAACAGCTCCACCTCCATACCCCTGACCCGGGAACTGCCGGAGTTGACTGTCTCGCGATCGTAGCGGTTGCCAGACAGCAGCACGCTCACCTGCTGGTCCTTCCAGTCGAGATAGAAGAGGTTGGCATTGGCCGCCAGGCGCCCGTCCATCCACAGGGAGCGCAACGACAGTTCGTAATTCCAAATATATTCCGGATCGTAGCTGTAGGTCCTGGCGCGGCCGATATTGGTGCCCACGCCACCGGAACGGTAACCCTTCTGCACGGTGAAGCTAGTGGAAATATCTTCGTTCCAGTGCCAGTTGGCACCGGCCTTGGGCAACAGCGCCTCGAAGTCCTCGTCCACCAGCGGCTCGTTGCCGGAGGCCTGTTCCGCCAGTCCCAACAATCTCGCATTAATCCCGGTGACGAGCGCGGCGGTCATCGGATCGAAGGCCGGGTTGGCCGGGTCCGGCATGGCGTGGAGGTTGACGATGCCGATCGAGGAGTCGGCAGCGTTTTCCTGGCGCTCCCGGTCGTAGCGCAGGCCCGCGAACAGATCCAGCTGTTCCGTGGGAGAATAGGTGAGGTCACCAAACAGCGCCGCGGTGCTGACGGCCTGATAGGAGGTGGTGTCGTCGACAATGATTACTGGATCGAAATCTTCATAGAGTATCAGCACCGCCTCAGCCTGGGCCTGGCTCAGACCGAGACCGCCCATCTCCGGCGGCGCTACCAGCAGCGTCGGCACGCCCAGTCGCGCGAAAGTAATGTCCTGCTGACCGCCGCGGTATTCGTTGACCTCCAGGTCCGAGTAATACGCGCCAATCACGCCAGTAAGCCGCTGGTAATCGAAGTTCAACAGAAGTTCCTGGCTCAGTGTTTCGTCAGCGCGATCATTCACCAGGATATTGCCCGGCGTCGGGGTGGCGTCGCCATCCCATTCGTAGCCGTATTTCACATCACTGTAGGCGGAGTTGGAAGTCAGGTTCCAGTGGGGCCCGAGATCGTATTCCAACGTCAGTACCGCCATATCGGTATCGGTGAATTCGCGGGTAGGGTCATTGAAATCGGTCTGCGGGTTTTCGAATGGATCTTCGGCGCCGGCGTTGATCCAGTCGACACCGTAATCGCTCTCCGATTGGGTCACGGTCAGCATGGCGCGCAGGTCGGGCAGCGCATCCGGCTCCGCCAGCACCTTGATCCGCAGCGTCTCGTCCTGTTCGAAATCACTGTTCTCATCGCGTGTAACGTTGCGGATATAGCCGTCAAAATCCCGCCGCTCAGCGGCCACACGCACCGCCAGTTGATCCTCGATCAGACCGCCGCCGAAAGCCACCGCTTTTTCTTCACGGCCCTCCTCTCCCAGCCCCAGTCGGCCACGGAAATCCCACTCGTAGGAGGGATCGATGGTGTGCATGACGATGGCACCGGCCAGTGCGTTGCGGCCCTGAAGAGTGGACTGGGGTCCGCGCAGCACTTCCACCTGCTGCACATCCCAAGTGGAGAAGCCGCCCTGTTGGATGGCGCGGTAGGGCAGGGGAGCGCCATCTGTATAGACGCTGGCAAGGAAGCTGTTTCCGCCGCCGGATACGCTGAATGAGTCAATGCCGCGGATATTGAAACCGGTGGTGTCACCGCTGACATTTGGCGTGCGCTCCAATACATCGTACATGCCATTGATATTCTGCTCTTTAAACTCCTTCGCGGTCACCACCTTTACACTGGTGACCGTGTCCTGCAGCGAGCGCTCGGTTTTCTGGCCGACCACCATGACTTCTTCCAGACCGGTCCGGTTTTGATCTTCAGCCTGAGCGAAAGTGGTTGCGGAAAGTGCGATACCCGACCCCAGGGCAATGGCGCGGCACAGTGGGTGCCAGGTGAAATTCCTTGCTGACATTGTTTGCTCCATTAGCATTTAGCCAAAAATTAGAAACCCAATGAGCCCAACAACACCGGCCTATTCTTATCGGTTGTTAACACGTCTCTCGCATCGTGCGCGTGCGCTTCACGATAATTGGCGGACGTTCGAAGTTTTTTCTACAGGCTGTTGGGGAGATAAGCGGCAGGATGGTATCATTTGCGAAATCAAATGATAACCATTATCAGAATCAACAAAAGTGCGTAAATAATGGAAATACAGCTTTTGAAAGGACTTGCCGGAGCACTGATCTTCGGTGGCTGCCTGCTGACCTACTTGGCCTCCAGCCGCCAGCGACTGTTGGCAAAACCGTTTGCCCGCAAGCCGGCATGGGGACTGTTCGCCGCTGTGCAGATGCTCGCGTGGGTCATTCTTGCCGGGATTTACCCACCCTTTTCCGCGGCATTGCTGGTGCTGACCCTGGTCATGAGCGTGTGGATCGGCCTGGTGCTGGTCTCGGCGCATATGACCGGGCGACCGCTTCTGGTGGGTTCCATGGGCCTGGTTCTTTTCTCCCTGATTATGGTGACCGGATAAATGTGGCCCAAGACGCTTGCGGGGTTTTTCCTCGGACTTCTCATCTCCACCAGCCTGGCACTGAACCTGAAACTGCTTCCGCTGGATGTCGACACACGTTTACTTAGCGGGCTTTTGCTGGCGTTTGTGCTGTGGGCCGCGGTAATGACCTACTGCTACTACGCGAGCTCCGCAAAACGCGCCAGCCTGAACTGCCTCAAGCTTCTGGCGGTTTCCGTCGCGGTAAACGGCGTGGTGCTGGTGACCGGCATCTGATTATTTCCCTGTGCCAGGGCAAACGTGTAAAGACCAATAAGAGATAACCCATGAGTGAAAAAAACGCCGGTATCAAGAACCTGATCGAAGCCCACAGCTGGCTCGGCGTGATCATCTCAGTGGCGCTGTTTATCGTGTTCTGGGCGGGTTCCGTGGTGCTGTTCCATCACGAGATCCAGGCCTGGGCACAGGCACCACACTTCGCCATCGATAAAAGCGCACCGGATCTGCCAATCGAAAACATCGTGACGCAGAAGCTAACAGAGCACCGCCTGAACAATGAGGAACATCTCACCATCGTGCGTGCAGACGATCACCACCCATATCACCAGCTGTATATCGACCTGTTGCCGGAAGAGGGTTACGAGGGACCCGAGCAGGTAGCCAGGTTACTGGTGCATCCCAAGACCGGCGAGACCCTGGCGGATCTGGACGACTTTTATCTCGCGGATTTTCTGCTGCATTTGCACTACGATCTGCGCCTGCCCGGCGGTATGTACCTTGTAGGTGTAGTGACACTGATTTTTCTGGTACTGATGTTTACCGGTGTTTATATCCATGCACGCAAACTGATCGCTAATTTCTTCCTCTACCGCAGCGAGAGCAAGCGCAATAAAAAGCTCGATATGCACAATGTGATCGGGGTGATGAGCCTGCCGTTCGGACTGATGTATGCGATCACCGGTGTCATCTTCAATATCTCCCTGATATATCAAATCGCCTTTGCTGTATTCCTGTACGACGGTGATCAGAATGCGATGTTGGAAGATGCCGGTTACACCATCATCAGCGAAAAACCCGCGGGCAAACCTCTGGATATGCAGCCGGCGTTCGACTATGTGCGCACCCTGGAGCAGGAAACCGGCGCCCCAGTGACTATGCTGCGCTTTTATAACTACGGTGATGAAAATGCGGTACTGCAGACCTATGCCACCGACGAGAGCCGTTTCGCCCAGCGTATCGAGCGTTTTTACAGGGTCAGCGATGCTAGCCTGGTAAGCCGGGCCGACAGCGAACACGTCAACGCCGTACGCAGTGGCCTCGATGTCATTGCCAGCCTGCACTTCGGCAACTTCGCCGGTGTCGACCTGCGCATCCTCTACCTGCTACTGGGGCTGGCTGTAGCCGGCATGATTGTGGTGGGGAACCTGCTGTGGCTGGATAAACGCGCGTTGCAGAAAAACGTCAGTCCGCGCGCTATCAGTCTGGTGGCCAACCTGACTCTCGGTGGCTGCGCCGGCGTGGTGCTGGCAACTGCCGGTGGTTTCCTGCTGGAACGTATTCTGCCGCTCGGCCTCGCCGCCCGCGGAGACTGGATTGCCTACAGCTTTGGTGCCCTGCTGGCGCTGACGGTAGCGACGGCGTTCTTCATTCCGCACAAGCGTCACTTCCTGCGGCTTGCCCTGTGGGCCACTGCGGGGCTGTTGGTAGCCACGGTTATCGCCGACTGGGTCATGTTCGGATCACGTATGGGCGAACTGTGGCAGAACGGATTCCATCAGGTGATTGGCATGCAGACGGCGCTGCTGATCAGTGCGGGGGTTTGTGTGTGGATTGCGAAAGTGCTGGGGCGCGGCGCCAGTAGAACGGAGAAAGTGGAGGTCGCGGAGTTGACGCTGGCAAACCAATAAAAATAGCCGCAACTCAAGCCTGCCCCGCGCATCAGCGGCAAACGGGGCAGGTAGCAACCTGGATTATTGTTCCTCGTAGCGCAGTATCCGTACATGTCCATCATCAATACTGATACCGATATACACCAGATACTCCCCGGCGCTTAACAGGCTGTGACGATAACCTTCGGGAATGGGCATATATCCCAGCTCTGTACCGTCGGTAGAAAAGCGTGTGATGCGTTGATCTTCTTCCGTCAGCCGGTAGAGCTCCTGTCCCTTCCAGACGGTGTTGATCGGTGACATGTGTGGAATTTCTACCACCACATTCTGGTTTCTATCGATAATTCCCTTAGTGGTCAGGGCGATCACACCATCTGCAGACACACTCGGCCAGACACCTGTATCGATAAATGTGCTGGTACAGGGGTCGCTGGCCGGGTCGCCACTGCCGATATCGGTGAACGTGCCGGTCTCCCCATCAAAGTACATGCCCCAGGTACAGAATGGGGCCAGTGCACTGGTGCGGAAGGTGATGTCGCCGCCGAGGTCAACATATTCTTCCGGGATCTCGCTGGTGTGGCGGTCGAGCACCTCACCATCAAGGTCAACGGCCACATACTCCTCGGTGTGCGCTTCAATAGATTCCAGAACCAGTGCGGATTCCGATTGATCGCGGACCCCGAGCGAGCGCATATTTTCAAATCCCAGCGCGGTAATCTGGTCGCCCTCCAGAAAAATCGATTCCTCAAACACCCCGCCCAGGTCAAACCTGCTGACCCCCTGCGTTCCCCGCAGCGTGTCGTAGATTACGTAGCCAGTGTTTTGCGACGGCGCCATCACCAGCCGGTTGTCTGCATAGAAAAAACCTTCACTGAAATAGTCATCATTCAGTTCCAGAGGTTGCAGAAAATGGCCGGTATTGGTATCCCAGCGCTGCAGCTCTCCGTGACTGGCTTCCCAGTAATAGAGAACGCCGTCCGCTGCCAGAAAAAAGCCCCAGGATTCCGCAGTAATCCTGCTATTGAAATAGGTGACATACTCCGGTCCGCGAATCGCGTTCCAGTACTCCGGGTTGGAACTTGGCAGCAATATGCGCTGGAGGCACACCTCGCCATTGGTATCGCTTTCAATGCTGCACAGGAAGTCCAGGGGTTGCGCGTCATCCACATCAGCAACGCCGTCGTTGTCATCGTCGATATCGGCATTATTGCCGATGCCGTCGCTGTCGGTGTCTTCCCACTCTTCGGGATCCTCTGGCCAGAGGTCGAGATAGTTGTCCACCCCGTCTCCATCAATATCCCCATCGGAGACATCCGGCTTACCATCGTCATCGTGATCCCGGTAGACCGGCACTTCCACCACTTGTGGCTCGGTGCTGGCCTCCCCGTGGCCGTTTTGTGCCGTCACTTCAAAGCGATACACCACCAACGGGCTCTGGATTTCTGAAGTGAGCAGGTAGCTGCCGGCATGGCGTTGTTCTAGCTGATATTCTGCCGGCTCATCGAGTTCGGTGCGCGCATCGGAGAGCTCTTCACCCTGTACTTCCTCGACGCTGACCAGTGTCAGGGTGAAATCGAGCAGGTTGGCACCCGGATCGCGAAATAGCGGGGCCACATCAAATGCGGCACGGTTGTGCCCCTGTTGTGCCACATCATTTTGCGGGTGCAGAGTACTGCCGCGCGCGAGGGGGGTAGCAAAGTTCCCCCTACCGTAGTCCTCCCCCTCGAATTCATCGAAGCGGGCGAACAGTGTCTGGTCCCGTAGGCCATTGCCATCGCCGTCAAACCCCAGTGTCACGTTCAGGCTATCGGAATAATACCCTCCCACCAGCGCGCTGGCGCTGGCTTCCGTGGCACCGGCAAAATAGATTTCCAGTGGATCTTCCGGATCTGCCACACCACCGGTCACCACCGCACTGCCACCGGGGAAGGCCAGAGTGCCGGACAGTGCTTCCACCGCATTGTCGAAATACACCCGGTAATCGTTCCGGTACAGGTCGAAGTGCAGGTCTTGCGCACGTATATTGAAGCCGCTGCTGTCGCTGAGAGAGAGATCCATCCGTATATCGCCAGCGCGAAGGTCGACACTGGAATCGGTCACCTCGATAACACCATCCATGGTCAGGCTGTCGCCCGCCACGGCTACGCGATAGCTGTCGTACTCTTGGCGCACCAGGTACTCACCGGATTTATCCACCAGAACGCTCTGGCGCTCGGCACCGGAAAGGGTGGTGTACCCATCAATACCCGGCAGGTTCTCTACACAGTCGGAATAAAATGCCGATAGCACCGTGTCGCCGGCGGAAAAGCGCAACTCCACAGTGCCGCCGTGGCGGCAGTCAAATACGCCATTGCGGACATCGAGGGGGTTGAAACCCCAGTCGGATTTGCGCAGATACGTGTAATAGAGCTCCTGCGCCAGCCCATAGAATTCAAAGAAGGTGCCAGAGAGCAGGGGGGTGTTCTCGCGGGAAATAGTCGCCGGTACACGTTCAATGGCGACCCGCTGGCGCAGTTGCTGCGGCGTCGCAGTAAATTCAGACGCCGGTGGTGGCGGTTCAACGACCTGTTCGCTACCGACACCGGAGCTGTTGCCACCGCCCCCTCCGCAACCGGCAAGCACCGCAACCAGTGCAAACGGGAAGTAATTTCTCGAAAAGAGCGATTCGCGCATTCTGTATTCCGGCCAATCCAGTTTGTCTGCCAGAAAACCACAATTATTGCGCCAGAACCAGTGAGCGGGCCGTGTTGGTGTTTATTTTGACGCCAATCATCAGACGACAGGCAGCTGGAGCGCGCACACCATTCCAACTACGGAAAGATTGCCGGCATCACCGATGAAGGGTTTATTGAACTGAGTGCAGATTTCAGCTCGCCTCGCTTCGCTACTGGCAGCTCGCTAGCCTGTGAGCCACCACTTCAACAACAGTGAAACACTGCCGAGTGCCATGACACTCGCTATCCAGATAGCGACCATCCAACCGAGGCGCTTCCACGTCGTGGTTTCAATTCTCATCAGTGATACCCCTCCGTACCCACCTTGCCCCGGAACACCCAATAGGCCCAGCCGGTGTATCCCAGAATGACCGGAATAATGAAAACAGCTCCCACCAGCAGGAACAACTGGCTGTTGTACGGCGCCGCAGCATCCCACAGGGTGATCGAACGCGGCACCATATAGGGGTAAATGCTGATACACAGACCGACAAAGCCGAGCAGGAACAACGCCAGGGCCATCAGGAAAGGCAGTAATTCATTGCCCTTTCTCAGGCTCCAGAAAAAGAGCCCGGTACAGATTGCCACCAGAAGAGGCACCTGTGCAGTAAGCAGCACCTGGGGCATCGCAAACCAACGGGTCCAGTAGTCGTAACTGAGGAAAGGCGTCGCCGCGCTCACCGCCGCCATCATGACAACCGTGGCAATCCCAAGGCGAAATGCCAGTCGGTGGGCATGCCGCTGACACCCCCCTTCGGTTTTCAGAATCAACCAGGTGGCTCCCAACAACGCATATCCGATGGTCACAGCGACACCGGTAAGCACACTGAAAGGGCTCAACCAGTCGAGCCAACCGCCCGCGTAGGCATTGTTCTCCACCACGATCCCCTGCAGTATCGCGCCAATCGTAATGCCCTGGGCGAGGGCAGCCACCGTTGAGCCCACCGTGATGACCAGATCCCACAGGGGCTGGTGCCGTGGATCCCGCCAGCGGAACTCGAACGCGGCACCGCGGAACACGAGACCTAGCAACATGGCGATCATCAACGGGTAAGTGGCCGGCAGGATGATGGCATACGCAAGGGGAAACACTGCCAGCAGGCCGCCGCCACCCATGACCAGCCAGGTTTCATTGCCATCCCAGAACGGCGCAACGGAATTGATCGCCTGGTCCCGCTCCTCTCCCGGAGACAGCACCGGCGACAGGATCCCGATGCCCAGGTCAAAGCCATCCAGCACGACGTAGGCAAAAATTGCGAAGCAGATAAGCCCCGCCCAAATCAGCGGTAGATCAAGACTTCCCATGGGCGCCTCCATCGTGTTGCGGTGCAGCGACGTCCAGGCTGGATGCCGGCGTAATCCCCGCGGCGTGCGACGGAACATTGGGCAGCCCACTCTCTCCGGGATTGGGAGGGTTCGCCATCAGGCGAAGCAGGTAGTAAACCCCCATACCGAATACAGCGGAGTACACCACGATAAACGCGATCAATGATACCGCCACCGCGGGGGCATCCAGCGGCGAGGCGGATTCGGCGGTTTTCAGCAGTCCGTAAACCGTATACGGCTGACGTCCCACTTCCGTGGTGACCCAGCCCGCGATCACCGCCACAAATCCCGCCGGCCCCATCATCACCGCAGCCCGGTGCAGCGGTCGCGACTGGTACAGCCGTTTGCCACGCCGTGCGATCAGACTCCAAATCCCCAGCGCCAGCATGGCAATACCGATCGCCACCATAATGCGGAAGGACCAGAACACCACCGCTACCGGAGGCCACTCCTCCCGAGGGTAATCCGTCAGGCCGGGCAGGGGCGCATTGGGGTCGTGCTTTAGAATCAGCGAGCCCAGCTTGGGGATTGCCACCTTGTAGTGCACCTTTGCCGCTTCCTGATCCGGTATACCGAACAATATCAACGGCGCGCCATCCGGGCTGGGATCAAAGTCGCCCTCCATAGCCAGGACTTTCACCGGCTGATGCTCCAGGGTATTCAATCCGTGCATATCGCCGGCGATGATCTGTACCGGCGTCACAATCACCGCCATCCACATCGCCATGGAAAACATCTTGCGCGCACCGACATTGTTGCGGTCTTTGAGCAGATGCCAGGCACCGACACCACCCACGGCGAATGCGGTCGTCAGATACGCCGCCGTCACCGTGTGCACCAGACGATAGGGGAAACTGGGACTAAAGATCACATCCCACCAGGAACTGCCGACAATGAACTGCCCCTGTTCATTGATTTCATACCCCACCGGCGTCTGCATCCAGGAGTTCACCGACAGGATCCAGAACGCGGAAACAAAGGTGCCAATGGCCACCATGCAGGTGGCAAAAAAATGCAGGCGCTTGCCCACCTTGTTGATACCAAACAGCATCACACCGAGAAAGCCCGCCTCCAGAAAGAATGCGGTGATGACCTCATACCCCATCAGCGGCCCGATAATCGGCCCCGCCTTGGTGGAAAAGACCGACCAGTTGGTACCGAACTGGTACGACAAGACGATCCCGGAAACCACACCCATACCAAATCCCACGGCAAAGATTTTGAGCCAGTAGCGGTAAAGGTTGGCATATACGCCACGCCCGGTTTTCAGCCACAATCCCTCGAGCACCATCAGGTAACTCGCGAGTCCGATGGAAAAGGCGGGAAAAACGAAATGGAACGACACGGTAAATGCAAACTGCACACGCGCCAGCAACACGGCGTCTAATTGCTCTAACAAGGTTTCCTTACCTCAGAGACGGTTTTGGTTCTGCTCTAGTACACAGTAGTCGTCAGCGGGAAGGTGTCTAGCAAGCTGCGGAGAAATCTCCCACATAAAAAAAAGGGCCCATAGAGAGCCCGCTTATTAAGGAGTTTTCGATCAGGCCAGGTCAGAACCAGCGCGACCAGAGCCACTCGAATATCAATCTGATTTTTTCGAGAAAGTGCCACTTCTCTTTATGGCCATTGCCATCACCATTGCCATTTCCGCCACCATTGCCGGGCTGTTCCGGCTCCTCAGATGCCAGTTGCAGCTCCACCAGCACCGGATCGTGATCCGAGGCGCGATAAGCACTGGCGCTGTAGAGGGATTCCAGCTGCCCCGCGCTCTTGTACTCGGTGTTGTAATCCAGCACCGGAGGCTCGTCGGCGTTGATATGCCAGATGGTAGCGCCGGTTACCTGCGGCGCCAGGGCGGCGCTGGCGAGGGCGTGATCCAGGTAGCCGGCCTGGCCCTGGTAGACATAGCCGTAGGTATCTTCCCCCTGGAACTGTCCCAGCATATTGGCGTAGCCGGCGTCTGCGAGGGTGGTGATGGGGTTTTCGCGGGCGTAGCTGTTGAGGTCACCGATGATCAGGGTGCGTTCAACACCGGTGCCGGCAGGGTCACTGGCGAGCCAGTCGATCAGGGTCTGTGCCGCTTCCACACGAGTCTGGTTCCAGCAGCCCTGGCCGTCGTCCAGGTCAGCGTTGAGGCTGCCGTCGTTGGGGCAGCTGCCCTTGGCGCGGAAGTGGTTGACCGCGACGGCGAAGCTTTCGCCGCTGGCGATTTCAGTAAAGGCCTGCAGCAGTGGCGGGCGGTTGCCGTAATCGAAGGGATAGCCTTCGATGGTGGCGGCGCTGCCCAGGGGTTCCACGCTGTCACTGCGGTAGAGGATACCCACGGCGATGGCATCGGTGCCCACCTGTTCCTGACCCGGGTCGACGAACTGGAATACTTCGCTGCCGGCGGCGGTATTGAGACCTTCCACCAGATCCGCGATGGCGCTGTCGGGGCCGTAGCCATCATTTTCCATTTCCATCAGGCCGACAACATCCGCACCGGTTGCGAGGATGGCGTTGATGGTTTTATCGCGCTGGCGCTGGAACTCTTCAAAGGTGTCTGCGCCGCGGGGAGTGGGGAAACCATTACCGGCGCCATCGCCGTTGAAATAGTTCAAGACATTGAAGCTGGCCACGCGCAGGCTGCCCTCACCGGGTAGTTCTGGCGCGGCGCTGCGCGGATTGGTATCGGCGAATTGCGGTTCTTCCACCGGATGCACCCGGTAGGCGCCAAAGCTGTAGCCGATCACGCCACGCAGTCCGGCCAGGGTGGCGCCAGTGCGCAGGCTGTTTTCCGCGCTGAGGCCCGGGGCCGGATAGGGAATGGGGTCCGGGTTCTGGCGGGTGGAGCCGTCGTCGAGCACCAGTCGGTTGAGATCGTTGGCGGCCTGTTGCGCCTGGGCGGCGGGGCCGGGTTCCACGATATTGGTGGGGGTAAACAGGCGCCCGGAAGAGAGCACCAGTTCGCCGTAGCGACCGAGGCTGTAGTTCTCGCTGACGGTGAGTGTCTGCACGAACTCGGCCAGCATGCCCTCGTAGCGTTCGGCCTCAGCGGCGTCGGTGAATGGCAGGCTCACCTGTGCGGGGCTGACGCTGTAACCACTGCCACATACTGCGATGCCGTCAATTTCTGTGAGCTCGGTGAAATCGTAGTATTCGCTCACTACGCCGCCGACGCGCACCAGATCTCCCGGTTGCACATCCACGTCGAAGCCATTGTCGTACACAAACAGGCCTTCGGAGGTGATGTCCTGGCCGTCCTGGTCGCCGTCTTCTTCCTGCACAAAGAAACCGGAGAGGCCGTTTTCGGAGTCCCGGAAATCGGCTGTAACCACCGCTTCGATTTCCACGCGCTCCCCGGCCACAGGGCTGGCGGAGGCACTGCCCTGTACTGCGCTGATCAGGGTGGCGGCGTCGCCGCACTGACCCAACTCGACGACTTCATCTTCGCCGCCTTCATCTCCGCCGTCTCCATTGCCGTCACCGGGACTGCCGTTATAGAGGCCGATATCCTCGAAGTTATCCTGCCCGAAGCTGGTCCATTCGATGGAGGGATCGAAGGCCGTACTACCGTCGCTGCGCCCTTGCGTCACATCGCCATTGCGGCGCAGCGTCTGGTTCTGGGTACCGATGCTGGCGTTGCCCCACTGGCTACCCGGGTCTGTGCCTATCTGGCCGATCACATCCACGTATCCGATCGGGCCGACGAGGGCGACCGCGTCGTCTCCATTGAAAAGTCCCCCGCCGTAAAGCTGATCCGCCACAGCGAGTATTTCCGGTACGGCGCTGGAGTGGGCTAGCACATAAACATCGCCATCGGCGAGGCTGCCGCTGAGGGGCATATTGGCCCCGGCGGAATCGGAGCCATTGAAATACACCTGGAGGCTGTAAGCGGAGAGGTCCACCGCGGCACCCGTGCCGTTGTAGATTTCCACCGCTTTGTTGTTACTGCTGCCCTCGATGTATTCGGATATGATGAGGTCGCTGGCTTGGGCTGCACCCGCCACCAGCGACAAGCCCAGGGCGAGCCCGGGTAAGCATATGGTCTTCAACATTATCGGTCCCTGTTTTTATCGGTAAATTGCCGGGTCGGATTGTGAACAGGGATTTTTGTAACGATATGTCGGCTAGGTTAAGAATATCGGTCTGTTATGTTGCAACCGTGTTTGAACCTCTTAGCTCAGGCGCTCACGCAAAACCTGCGCGGCGAGATCGAAAGATTTCAGCCTCGCCGGATGATCGTAAATGGCCCCGGTGACGATCAGTTCGTCCACCGGGGTTCTCTCCAGAAAACGGTCTATCCAGGCCGCCACCGTCTCCCGCGAACCCACCGCGGTTTCCGCCAGTGACTGCTGCACCTGCATCAGCTCCGACTTTGAAGCGACGGATTCCAGGTTATCCACCGGTGGCTGAAGCCTGCCCGGTGTGCCCCGACGCAGGGCCAGGAACTGCTGCTGCAAGGACGTCATCAGGTGCCGACCCTCTTCGTCGCTATCCGCCGCAAAAACATTGATGCCCGCCGCGGCGTAGGGTTTTTCCAGATAGCGGGAGGGAGTGAAATTCTCCCGGTAAATATGCAGGGCCTGCTGCAGCATGGCCGGGGCGAAGTGCGAGGCAAAGGCAAAAGGCAAGCCCAGCGCCGCCGCCAGTTGTGCGCTGTACAGGCTGGAACCCAGCAGCCACACAGGCACTTTCAGGCCCACTCCCGGAACTGCGCGCACACGCTGGCCATCCCTCTGCGGCTCGAAGAAATAAAGCAGCTCGCGCACATCCTCGGGGAAGTTGTCTGCGGCCTGGAGCGGGTCGCGACGCAGCGCGCGCATGGTAGCGCCGTCGGTGCCCGGCGCACGCCCCAGCCCCAGGTCCACCCGATCTGGATAGAGCGCGGCCAGGGTGCCAAATTGCTCGGCCACCACAAGGGGGGAGTGATTGGGCAACATCACACCGCCAGCGGCGACGCGAATTTTTTCCGTGCCCTCGGCAATAAACCCCAGCGCCACTGCCGTGGCCGCACTGGCCACGCCATCCATATTATGGTGCTCCGCCATCCAGAAGCGCTTGTAGCCCCACTGCTCCGCGTGTTGGGCCAGGTCGCGGGAGTTGCGCAGGGCGCGGCCCGCATCGCTGTTTTCCGCGATCGGGGATAAATCGAGCAGGGAATAGGCTTGCATATCGGATTCTCTTGTACGTGCAGACGTTATTAAAGCGGCACAGGGATGTGCCGCCGCGGCCGTAGGCCGGCGCGAGCCCGCGAAATGCAAGCAGGTTCACGCACCTGCTCCAGCATTTCGCGGGCGACAATCAAATAGATCAGGACGATCTATTTGATTGTAATGTTAGTAGCGCTCCAGCCAGTGGGCGTAGGGTGCGGGCAGAGTCCAGGAGGCTTTATCTACCTTCAGCTCCCGCGCCGCCTGATAGGTCCAGTGCGGATTGGCCAGGTGTGCCTTGCCCACCATGACCAGATCCAACTGCCCCTGCTCCACGGCATTATTCGCAATCTGCGGCTCTCCAAAACCCCAGGCGGAAGATACCGGAATCTGCGCCTCACTGCGCACCCGCTCCGCGATTGGCCCCATAAACGCCGGCGCCCAGGGAATATTGGCCTCGGGCGTGCTGAAACCGATGCTCACACTGATCATATCCAGGCCGTCGCCTTTCAGGCGTTTGACCAGGTCGATGGACTCGCTCAGGGTCTGCTCGTCGCGCCCATCGAATTCCAGCACACCGAAACGGATTGTAAGGGGCAGGTTCTCCGGCCACACCTCGCGCACCGCGGCAAAGGTTTCGCGCAGGAAGCGGCTGCGGTTTTCTGCACTGCCGCCGTAGGCATCGCTGCGCTGGTTGGAGTGGTCGGAGAAGAAACTCTGGGCCAGATAGCCGTGGGCAAAATGCAGCTCCAGCCACTCGAAACCCACCTCGCGGGCGCGGCGCGCGGCCTGCACGAAGTCCTGCTGCACCCGGGCGATATCCTCTTCCGTCATTTCCCGCGGCTCTTTCGACAGATGCCCACCAAAGGGAATCGCCGAGGGCGCGATGGTCTGCCAGCCGCGCGGGTCTTCATCGCCGATATGGTCGTCACCCTCCCAGGGACGGTTGGCGCTGGCCTTGCGCCCGGCGTGGGCAATCTGGATGCCCGGCACCGCGCCCTGGGCCTTGATGGACTCTACGGTAGGCACAAAGGCCTGGGCCAAGTCGTCGTTCCAGATACCGGCACAGGCCGGGGTGATACGCCCCTCGGGCGCCACCGCCGTGGCCTCCACGATCACCAGACCTGCGCCGCCGCGGGCCTGACCGGTGTAGTTGGCCAGGTGCCAATCATTGACCCGCCCGTCAACGGCGGAGTACTGGCACATGGGTGGCACCGCGATGCGGTTGCGCAGGGTGACGTCTTTCAGGGAAAAGGGTTGGAACAGCGCGGACATAGATACACCTGTCTTGCCTGGTTGGTTGACTGATCGGATGATCGATCAGTTGATTCGTTATTTCGATAATATTGGAACTATGGGCGTAAGGCAAATTTGTGTAGAATTTGGCCCATGAGACCTTTCAAGCATCCCGACCCCAGTGATTTCGTACTCGAGCGTGTCCTCTACGCCCTGAGCGACCCGGTGCGCCTGGAGATAGTGCGCAAGCTGGCGGAAACCAAGGAGGCGAGCTGCGGCGAGCTGGACGGCGGGCGGCCCAAATCGAGCATGTCACACCACTTTCGGGTGCTGCGGGATTCCGGGCTGGTGTGCACCTACGGGGTGGGGACCACGCATATGAACTCTCTGCGCAGGGAAGATATCGAGAAGCGCTTTCCGGGATTGCTGGATGCGGTTTTGGGGAATCTCTGAGGCCCGCCCGACAGCCCCTGTTCGGAAGCAGGGCCCCGGCTTTCGATCTGTTTCAGTTCTTCTTTACTCAATGCCCGGTAGCCCCAACAGCCATCGGCGGATTAGCCGGACAGGGCAAACAAAAAAGCCGGTGAGGCTACCACCGGCTTTTATCGTCAAAGGAGTAAGAGGTAAGGCGTTTTCTTCTAGCGTATGAGCCTTCGGCGCCACAGCCCGGCGAGCGTCAGCAGGCACAGTAACCAGAGGTTAATGCTGCCACCGCTGGAACCACCGGAGCTACCGCCTCCCGTGCTTGGCGGGTTTTGACCACCACCGGAATCCTGACCGCCGTCAGAATCTCCATCATCGGAATCACCGTCGTCAGCGCCGCCTTCATCATTACCACCGTCATCCGGGACTTCCGCCTCTTCCAGCGTGAACTCGAAAGTGACCTCATCCGATGACAACATCGGATTGCCATCGTCCGTTACCACAACGCGGATACTGTAGTCCCCCTGGGACATAACCTGCGGATCAAACGTGAAGGATGCCTGATCTCCCGGGGTCACCGGCAATTCGTCGGTATACCACTGGTAGCTGTGGCTGTCGCCACCGTTTACGTCGGTCACCTCGGCGGTTACCGTCACTTCGCCGGCATCGGTGATAAACACACTGCCCGGTTCGCCAGCCTGTACCGCACTGACTTCCGCCGTCGGTGCGATATTGGTATCGGTGAACGTCATGCGATGGCGCTGGTGATCCTCATCAATGGGCATCGCAAAGGGTTCATCTTCGCCGGCCCAGGCCGAGTTCAATTCGAGCGTGAAGTATTCATCCGGCTCCACTTCATCATCGGCGGCGACCGGGATTTCCAATACCGCATTTTCCAGTGCATCCGCCGACTCGATGATGAGACCCAGATTGGCGAGGTCCACACCATTTTGACCTTCGGTGACCAGGTCCGCCGCGTTGGCATCACTGTCGGCCTCGATCCAGTCGACCAGTACCGCAACCGGATACTCGGGGGAGGGGCCGGACAGGCTGACCGCCACTTCTGCCAGGTTCTGCTCACCGGTGACAGATTCACTCAGGCTGAAGCGCACCAGCGGGTAAACCTTGACGGTTTGCGCCATGGGCTCGGAGCGGTTGCCCGCATCGTCTACAGCCACCCAGTCCAGAGTCAGTGCGCCGCTCGGCAGCGATACCTGCTGCTCGGCATTGCGCACCAACACCTCGCCATCCAGCTCTACCTGATAATCCAGCTGATCGTCGAAGTTGTCATGCGCCTGGGCCTGCACCACATCCAGGGTAACCAGGGTGGTTTCGCCGGTGGCGGCCACGCTGATGGATTCCGGCACGCTGGCCATTTCCGGCGCGTCTTCATCTTCTGCACGATCCGGATCGGTGGGGTAGGCGTCTTCGCTGTTTACCACACCGTCGTTGTCGGTGTCGTTCAGTGACGTGTCCAAAGTCAGTCCCGATTCGGATTGGCAGGTGCTGTCGCAGGTGTCGAGCCACGCATCCGGCAAACCATCGCCATCAGTGTCCACGGACGCGGCTGCGTTATCGACAAATGCATCCTCGTCATTCACCACTCCGTCGTTATCGGTGTCGTTCAGTGAAGTGTCCAGTGTCAGACCCGAGGCGGATTGACAGGCGCTGTCGCACGAGTCGAGCCAGGCATCCGGCAGGCCATCATTATCGGCATCTACTGATGCGGCGGCATGGATCGGGAAGGCATCTGCCTCGTTTGCCACACCGTCATTGTCGTTATCGTCGTCCAACGCCAGGCCCGAAGCGGATTGACAGGCACTGTCGCACGAGTCGAGCCACGCATCCGGCAAACCATCGCCATCGGTATCCACAGACGCGGCGGCGTTATCGACAAAGGCATCCTCGTCGTTCACCACGCCGTCGTTATCGGTGTCGTTCAGTGAAGCATCCAATGTCAGACCCGAGGCGGATTGACAGGCGCTGTCGCACGAGTCGAGCCACACATCAGGAAGGCCATCATTGTCGGCATCTACTGAGGCGGCGGCATGGATCGGGAAGGCATCTGCCTCATTCGCCACGCCGTCATCGTCATTGTCGTCATCCAAGGTCAGACCCGAAGCGGACTGACAAGCGCTGTCGCACGAGTCAAGCCAGGCGTCTGGAAGACCATCATTGTCGGTATCTACTGACGCGGCGGCGTTACCGACAAAGGCATCCTCGTCGTTTACCACTCCGTCGTTGTCAGTGTCGTTCAGTGACGTGTCCAGGGTCAGGCTCGAAGCGGATTGACAGGCGCTGTCGCAGGTGTCGAGCCAGGCATCTGGAAAGCCATCATCATCGGCATCCACTGAGGCGGCGGCATGGATCGGGAAGGCATCTGCCTCGTTTGCTACACCGTCATTGTCGTTATCGTCGTCCAACGCCAGGCCCGAAGCGGATTGACAGGCACTGTCGCACGAGTCGAGCCACGCATCCGGCAGGCCATCCCCATCGGTATCCACCGACGCGGCTGCGTTATCGACAAAGGCATCCTCGTCGTTCACCACACCGTCGTTATCGGTGTCGTTCAGTGACGTGTCCAGGGTCAGCCCCGAGGCGGATTGACAGGCGCTGTCGCACGAGTCGAGCCAAGCGTCTGGAAGTCCATCATTGTCGGCATCTACTGACGCGGCAGCGTTGTCGACAAAGGCATCCTCGTCGTTCACCACGCCGTCGTTGTCGGTGTCGTTCAGTGACGTGTCCAGGGTCAGACCCGAAGCGGATTGACAGGCGCTGTCGCAGGTGTCGAGCCAGGCATCTGGATGGCCATCATTGTCGGCATCGACAGCAGCGGCGGCATGGATCGGGAAGGCATCTGCCTCATTTGCCACACCATCATCGTCATTGTCGTCGTCCAGGGTCAGACCCGAAGCGGACTGACAAGCACTGTCGCACGAGTCAAGCCAGGCGTCTGGAAAGCCATCGCCATCAGTATCCACCGACGCGGCTGCGTTATCGACAAATGCATCCTCGTCGTTCACCACTCCGTCGTTGTCGGTGTCGTTTAGTGAAGCATCCAAGGTCAGACCCGAGCCGGATTGACAGGCGCTGTCGCACGAGTCGAGCCAGGCATCCGGCAGGCCATCATTGTCGGCATCGACAGCAGCGGCGGCATGGGTCGGGAAGGCATCTACCTCATTCGCCACGCCGTCATTGTCGTTATCGTCGTCGAGGGTCAGACCCGAAGCGGACTGACAGGCACTGTCGCAGCCGTCGTTCCACTCATCGGGTAAACCATCCCAATCAGCATCCACGCTGGCTGCCGCAGTATCGGGGAACTGATCCAGGATCAATCCACTGGCTGCGCGGCAGTCGGCATCGCAACCCAGGGTCCAGAAATCAATGGCACCGTCACCATCGCTGTCAAAACCGCCGGCAAATTCAGCGGGGTAGGGGTCATCGGCATCTGCAGCACCGTCGCCGTCACCATCTCGGTATACCGTACCGTTCAACAGCAGACCCGGAAGCTCAGAGTTGCTGCCAAAATCCCAATAGGTGTTACCGTCTGCATCTACTGAATCGGACCACCCCTCGAACAGTGTGGTGTCTGTGCAAACAGTATTATCTGCAGCGGTTGGGCACTGAAGTTCCGCCAGGCTGAAGCCGGTACCGCCGCCATCACTGGAAGTTGTGCCCGATGCGTCTTCCGCCCAATAACTTGTGTTGACAGCAGTCTCGTAAACGTCACCCGCTAACCCACCGGAAGAGTGTCGAGCAGACACAAAAGCCGTGGAGATACTGTTTGTGATTTGGCCGTAGAAAGCCGCTCCCACCAGACCACCGACATCATTGTCCCCAGTTACAGCGCCCGTGGTGAAACTGGCACTGATTTCAGAGTAGGGGGCATAGCCGATTAACCCACCAATAGCAGCATCGGTTCCGGTTACAGAGCCACTGACATAAGAGGCGGAGATTTGGCTATAGCGTGCAACACCTGCCAGGCCACCCACGTTATAACGGCCCGTTACCGCCATCAGCGGACCGGACAGACCCAGTTCCTTGATGATGGCGTTACTGATATGCCCAAACAGGCCCTGAAAATTCGTATCGGGACGCGTGATCATCAGGTTGCGGATAACATGGCCATTGCCGTGGAATACCCCGCTGAATACATTTTCGTAATCTCTACCAATCGGCTTCCAGCCCTCACCGTCATTCCAATAGGTATCGTTGCTATCGAGGATTCCATCGCCATTGGTATCAAAGTCCAGATCCGCGGTTAATTCGTAGCCGCGACAACGCTGCTGCAACACACCATCGTAAACAATATACGGACAACCCGAGCTGTTTAATTCACCTTCAGCCTCCAGACGCAGACCTCCACCGCTCAGGCTGTTCCGGATGGCATTCAGCTCCGCCAGTGTGCTAACCTCTATCAAGCCATCAGAGTCAGAATCCGCGTCGACGATGCCATCACTGTTGTCATCGTCATCGATAGAATTGACGATGCCATCGTTGTCGGTGTCATTCAGTGCGCTATCCAGCGTCAGACCGGAAGCAGATTGACAGCCACTATCGCAGCCTTCATTCCAATGGTCCGGTAAACCATCCCAGTCAGCATCCACGATGGCTGCAGCGGTATCCGGGAAATGATCCAGAGTTAATCCACTGTCTGCACGACAGTTGGCATCGCAGCCCGGGGTCCATGAATCAATCGCGCCATCAACGTCGCTGTCGACACTGCCGGCGAATTCTGCAGGGTAGACGTCATCGGCATCTGCGGCACCATCGCCGTCACCATCGCGATACACTGTCCCGCTTAACACTAAGCCGGGCAACTCAGTATCAGTACCAAAATCCCAGTAGGTATTACCACTTCCATCTATTCGGTTGGACCACCCGTCGAACAGCGTGGTATCTGCACAAGTGGTGTTATCCGCTCCGGTGGGGCATCGAAGTTCATCAAGGGTGGCACCGATACCACCTTTACTAGAGGTTTGGCCCGACGCATCCTCAGCCCAGTAACTCGCGCTGACGACACCAAGACGGCCTTCTTCATAACCGATAAGCCCGCCAGAGCGCGAACTCCCGAAAACCCATGCTGTGGATACGCTAGCATTGATATCGCTATCGTCGTTTACCCCCACCAAACCACCAACAACATCAACTCCTCTTACGGAACCCGTAACATAACTGGTAGAGATCTCACTCTCGACCGCGTACCCAACTAAACCTCCACTAGTTATCGTATTGCCCTGAATAAAGCCACTAACAAAAACGGCAGAGATTTGGCTGCGGCGCACACCGCCCGCCAATCCGCCAACGTATCGATTACCTTCAATACGCATCAAGGGCC
This sequence comes from Microbulbifer celer, assembly GCF_020991125.1. Taxonomy (NCBI): domain Bacteria; kingdom Pseudomonadati; phylum Pseudomonadota; class Gammaproteobacteria; order Cellvibrionales; family Microbulbiferaceae; genus Microbulbifer; species Microbulbifer celer. Next base: position 3,826,868 of record NZ_CP087715.1, on the reverse strand, counting down.
CATTCAGTCCAAGATCCATAACAGTGGCATCTTCCAGACAACCGAATAGACTCTGATAGTCGGTAGTAGGGCGCGCGCTCATCACGTTACGGATGAGGTGGCCGTTGCCATGGAATACCGCAGTAAAAGGATTGGCAAGACTGTCACCGATCGGCTGCCATCCCTGACCTTCATTCCAATAGCTGTCATTGCTGTCCAGAACACCATCACCATTGGTATCAAAATCCAGGTCCGCGGTCAGTTCATAGCCGCTACAACGCTGCTGCAAAACCCCGTTGTGTGGAATATGCGGGCAACCGGAAATATTTAATTCACCATCGGCCACTAAGCGCAAGCCTGCTCCTGCCAGGCTATGTCGGATGGCATCCAGCTCAGCGAGGCTGCTAATTTCGATCAAGCCGTCAGAGTCGGCGTCCGCGTCTACGATGCCGTCATTATTGTCGTCGTAATCCTCCGCATTGCTGATGCCATCATTGTCGCTATCGTTCGGCAGGCTATCGAGGGCCAGGCCCGAGGCGGTCTGACAGGCGCTGTCGCAGCCTTCGTTCCACTGATCGGGCAAGCCATCCAGATCCGCATCAACCGCGGCCGCCGCAGTCTCGGGAAACTGATCCAGCACCAGTCCACTTGCGGACTGGCAGTCGACTTCGCACCCTCCTCTCCAAGCGTCCGGTGCGCCATCTCCATCACTATCGACACTAGCCGCAAAGTGCTCGGGGAAGGCGTCATCTGCCTCATGGGCACCATCGCCGTCACCATCGCGGTAAACACTGCCTTGCAACCGCAGCCCCGGCAGCTCGGTATCGCTGCCAAAATCCCAGTAGGCATTACCTCCTGCGCCTGTATAGTTGGACCAACCTTCATAAAGAATGGCATCCGCGCAGGTGGTGTTATCGGTGTTAGTTGGGCACTGAAGTTCGGCCAGCGTTGCTTCTGCACCAGAATAGTGAGCATCAGTTTGCCCCGAAACATCAACAGCCCAATAGCTCGCACTAACTGTCCCCCACCGACCAATTAGTCCACCCGAGAAGCGGTCGGCGGTAACATACGCCGTCGAAATACTGGCTGTGATACTCTCGGCCCTGGCCCCCACCAGTCCACCAACAAATTCACCGCCGCTCACGGTGCCTGTGAAATAACTAGCAGTAATTTCACTGTCGCTGGCATTGCCGACTAAACCACCAATATCGTCACCAGTGCCAGTAACATTACTGCTAGCAAAAACAGCTGTTATCTGACTAGAGTCTGCATAGCCTGCCAAAGTACCCGTTGAACCGTTACCTTCGATTTTCGTCAAGTTCCCGGTCAACCCAAGCTCTTTTACGCTCGCACCGCGAATAAAACCAAACAACCCTTGTAAATCTGTGTAGGGGCGCGAAACCATCAGGTTACGAATAAGGTGACCCCCGCCGTGAAAAACCCCTGTGAAATCATTGGCGCCGTTACTGCCTATCGGCAACCAGCCCTCGCCTTCATTCCAGTAGGTATCTTTGCCATCGAGAATCCCATCACCATTGGTGTCAAAATCCAGATCTGTGGTCAGCTCAAAACCGATACAGCCATCCGCAGGGCAGCCGGCACTGCTGCCATAGAGGGAAGCACCATCCAGATTATTGCGAACTTCATCTAAATCAGACCAGTCATTGATTTCGATTAAACCATCGTCATCGAGGTCATAATCTGAGCGGCCGTCGGCGGACCAGGCTTGCTGGGCTGAAAGCAGCAGGGAAACGCTTAGGGAAAGGAATAAGAAAACAGCGCGTGGCATTGCACTCTCCGTGTAGGTAGCTTTTTGGGCTTCCAGCCCGACCAACGATTGTATTTTTTCTCGGCACTCAAATTAAAGTGACGAAAAATCGTCGGCGACCTTAACAGATTTGCGCACAAAATATAAAGTTTCAGTGCAACAAATATCACTACAGATGATATTTTTACCGCACCTCCGCAATAAAATTTAACAAGTTGTAAATTATTATTACCTGGACTTTACGTAATTAAACTCAACTTGCACGGAGGTACCACTTTAGCTTGAAAGCGAAAACCTCCTAGGTCCACTGTTAGTACCGCCGTACCAACCAATGAATTTTAAGGAGATGGATTTGAAGGATCTCATCAAGCTGTCTGGATCAGTCGGAGTTCGAGGTAGAAATTTTTCGGACGATGTACGGTTAATACAAGCGCTATTAAATCGGGTGGTGCGAATCCCGTGGGCATTACTGGCCGTAGATGGTGTAATGGGGCCCCAAACCATCGCGCATATTAAGAACTTCCAGAGGAGTGTGGTGGGTTTCTCCACTCCCGATGGCCGTATTGATATCAATGGAAAAACATGGCGTCACCTGGTCAGGTTAGCCGGAGAATCACAACCCGCACAACCGCGTAATGGTCCTGATACAAATGCTCCACCCAACTTTTCCGCCAATGGTAAAATTGCCTGGGGCGCTAAAGTTTCTACTCCTTTTAAAGTCAGAGTTATGGAAATTTGCCGGAATCTCAGTATAGCTCCAGATTTTCTGATGGCGTGTATGGCGTTTGAAACAGGAGAAACCTTCAGCCCTTCGATTAAAAATGCTGCCGGTAGCGGTGCCACAGGCTTAATTCAGTTCATGCCTCGAACTGCCAGAGACCTGGGAACGACAACGGAAGAGCTCGAAAAAATGACTGCCGTAAAACAGCTCGACTATGTTGAGAGATACTTTCTTCCGAGAAAAGGCAGGCTGAAAACGTTAGAAGATGTTTATCTGGCGATACTTTATCCAGCAGCAATTGGTATAGATCCTGAAGAGGCGCTATTCCAACGCGGAGCCAAAACTTATGAACAGAACTCCGGTTTTGATAAAAATAAAGACGGCAAGATAACGCCAGCAGAAATATCCATTAAAGTAAGGCAGAAATATGAAAAAGGGCTCAAAGAAGGCTATTTCGGTTAAATGTATGAAACCAGTATCACAAACATTCATCATGACAGCTTTAGCTGCTTTACTTCTTTTTTTTACCGCCGCGTGTCAGTCCAGTGTGGATTGGGTTGGAACCTATACCTTTACCAATGATCTGGGTGAGGACCCCGGCGGGGCGGCTATCTCGATGGAATATCAACTAAAGCTCAATAGTGATCACTGTGAGGTCGCTATTTCTGGCTACCAGGCTGATACCCTGATTCGATGCGTTTCTGAAAGAAGTGACGAGACGGCGGTAATTCGATTTTACTCCTATAGCAATGGAGAAGTGAAAAACATATATGGTGTTGAGGTCTACAAGGTAGGCGAGCCACTCTTTACCCTGCGACAGTCCGAATCCACACCAAAAGCGCTTCTGACAGAGTGGGGAGCCTTGATGCCCGATGGAATTGAAAATAGGGTAGGAAGTTACTTTGTAAAACAGTAACCACAGATACTTCATTTTCTGTATTGAGTTGGCGTGACGGAGGGGCATCCACCTTCACGCCATGCGTTATCCGGTTCCTATCGGTATTCTCTGCACCGATTTCTATTCGACAGTTACCGACTTCCCTATGTGTCAGGGTAGTTTTCACCTGAACTTTTCAGAGAACAACTATTCTCCAGAAGATGACACCACCTCGCAGTATGACCGTGACCGATCGGGTCAATCAGAAAAGTATCAGTACCGTCACCCTGTACATTTAGCGCTAAGTTGCCAGACAGCGAGGTGCTTTTTGGCCGCCCAACTCTGCCACTCCGGATAACTGGAGAAGTAAAAAAAATTTTACTCAGAACCAAACTATTCATTTTATCCTTTAACTCTAAACTTCACATCTTCCCTGAATACTAGATTTTTCTGCAAAAAATAATTACTGAAAAATAGTAACGCATCGACCATAATCTTCGTCAGGATGACGCTCGCTCCTAGGGTTTCGTATACGCCTCGCACGAGAACGCCGGAAATCATTGCCACGATTGCAGCTAAAATAAAATAACCTGTACTTTCTGAGAAAAATCCCTTTACACCATTAAACGATTTAAATACCAAGTATTTATTGCAAAGAAAGTTGTACACGGAAGATATTGAGCGCGCTGAGAAGGTACTAACAATAATATCTTTTGAGATGGCGTAAAGTAAGATAAACAGTAAAAAATCCAATACAACCGAGCTCACAGCCACGAGAAAAAAACGAGAAAAAGTCGCGTAAATTCTCAATGAATCAAGCAGCGGCTTGAAGTGAGAGGATTTATTTCCGTCTATATACACTGTAGCAATCGGAACCTCATCAACGATAAAACCTTTTTCCTGCGCCGTAACAATGGAATTCAGTTCGAATTCGTAGCGTTCGCCGCAAATGGAACCTGCCACATCCGCCAATTTCCGCGGATAGGACCGGAGGCCGGTCTGAGTATCAGAAAGACTGATTTTTTTTGCCTTTTCCAGCGCTATGCTAGTGAGGCGATTGCCAAATTTACTGCGAAGTGGAATATTCCTATCAAACCGACGGGCTCCGAGATAAAATTTTTCTGGTGCCTGTATTGCTTTCCGCGCTAATTTTAGTATATCACCAGGTAGATGCTGTCCATCCGCATCAGCAGTAATTATCGATTGGATACTATCTGGCAGGTTTTCTAATATGTGTCGAAAACCAGTTTTGAGCGCAGCGCCTTTTCCTCGATTGGCTTCGTGGGCAATTACGGCAGCCCCCATTGAAGATTTCAGATAGGAGAATATCTCATTTTTCTCCGAGCCATCATCAACCACCAATATGTGACGAAATCCAATCGTCTGAATTTCCTGCACAAGGTCAATTAACACTCTGTCTGGATTGAAGGCAGGTATAAGTATCGCAAATGAATTAAGGTCAGTACTCATACTTTGCAATACTCACTATCAAGCAAGTTCTGATCCAGCTTGTATACATTAACTCGGTACAGATTTTCCGGACCTGCAATCTTTTTGAACATTCTGGGGCAACGCTTGCCAATTAAATTACGCAATGCGCGAGCTGCAGACCCACCGGGCCGGTTACCAGAGTCAGTAACAAAATCCGGTCTTCGCTCACGGAGCTCAGCGAGCAGGCTTTTAAGATTGTATTTATACCCGTTACGCGGCCGCGCCACCCCGGTATATCCATAAAACAAGCCATAAACATAGGCTGTTGGTGTCCACAATTGAACTTCGTGCCCACGATTGAAAATCTCTTGGTATACGGCTTGTCCATCTCCATGGAACATGGTCACCATATTGTTTAATGGTGCGCTTTCCAGTTCAAAGTTTTCTGCGAATTTTTCACCGTTTTTCTGCGCTTTGTTAAGTGTCGATATCCCACCGCCAATACCGAGCAATACAGCAAACCCTAAAAGTAGGTATCGACTTTTCGCTGCAGTGCTACTAGATAGCAGGCTACCGGAATCAACAGCTGTAACCCCTTTAGCTCTCAGACCAAAGTCACAATAGGCGACGAGAAATCCAAGGCTCAGCAACGCAGCTGTACCGGCACGCATGTCATACGATGCAAACAGAAACCAACTCAGTAGCGAGGGTATGGAGAACAAGAGCAGTAGCGAAACACCGCGACGCCTCCAGGTAGCGAGAGCAACGGCAGCGGCAAGCAACCCGAGAATCACAGGCTCTTGCCAAAGATACTGGTTCACAGAAAAATCTAACTGCTCCAAAATATCCCGATCCGAGAAAGATCTCCCAACTACACCTTGGTTCTTCTGGAAATTCGCCCCCTCGGTCAACATCCAAGTTATCGCGGCAACAGGTGCTACAAGCGTCACCATAAATGGACGCCACTGACCTCCGCTTCGAAAGGTATGAATAGATTGAATGATGGGAAGCGAAAACACGGCCCATAGCAATCCCGGTTGTTTGGAGAGTGCGGAAACGACAGCACAGACCACGCTCAATGCCACCAGCTTCAATTGAGCGTCTTCGCTCCAGGAGCGCACGAGGAAATACACTGATACCACCAGGGCACACCCCATAAGAGCGTCTGGCATACCGTTCGCAAGAATATTATCAAGGCGTACACCCTCGAGCAGGAACACCAACAGCAGGAAAAATAGAAGTAAAGCCCGGTTAGAGCGTTCGCTCATCACGAGGCCAAAAGCACAAAAAACACTGAAGGATATACAAGCAAGCGCCGTCTTCACCGGCACCTGCCACTCGATAGATCCCACTACCATATAAGAAAACGAAAGCACCTTGGGAAACAGCTGAGGATAAGGCGCGCGGGTATTGGAGAAATCAATGTCTTCGCCGAGAAAGTGCTGAACCGCCCAGTAATTCCAACTGTAGATCTCGTCATGAAAAACAAATCCATCTACGTAGAGCTTTGTAGCAACGTAAAATGCCAGAGCGGCGGCGATAACGAGGATAGCTTTTTCGCTTGCGGGCCACCTAACGTCCACTTCTGCTGATTTCAGAATAGTGGACACCCGATAAACCGCTATGAGCACTAGCACTGCAGCAACAGCCTGAACGACACCGACCCGATATATATCGAAGCCATTCAGTAGGGAGTACAGCCCTATGACAACCAGAATACTGACAAATGGAGCTGCAACGAAATCTTTCGGGCTGACCACCAGCCTTGGATAAATGGCCAGCGCGGGCGCAACAAAAACCAACAAAATGACCAGGCCGGTCAGTAAAACCCCCAAAGACTTATCCTCTGACTATTCTATCCAGCATTGTTCAACCCGTTCCCGACGATCCTGAAGTACCGGATACGGGCTCCGCCGACAACGTATCTGGATTATCAATAATCAGCCCAAAGACAGGATGTGGAGTACTCTACCATAGCCGATGGAGCTTTTCTTTGTTGCTTTCCGCCACGTCTAGTGTTTGTTGGTACTCACTCCACGGTCACCGACTTCGCCAAATTCCGCGGCTGATCCACATCAGTACCTTTCAACAATGCAACGTGGTAGCTAAGTAGCTGTAACGGCACGGTGTACAGAATCGGCTGCAGGCTTTCCGGTGCATCCGGCACTTCCACCACGGTCAATCCCGTCTCACTTTTGAACCCGGCCTGGGGACTGGCAAATACAAACAGCTCACCGCCGCGCGCGCGAACTTCCTGCAAATTTGATTTGAGTTTTTCTAATAGCTCGTCGTTGGGCGCGACCACAATCACCGGCATATCTGCATCCACCAGGGCCAATGGGCCGTGTTTGAGTTCGCCGGCGGGGTAGGCTTCGGCGTGGATGTAAGAGATTTCCTTGAGTTTCAGTGCACCTTCCAGCGCAATCGGATATTCCACGCCGCGCCCCAAAAAGAGCGCGTGATTTTTTTCTGCGAAGGCTTCACTGGTGGCTTTTACCAGCGCATCCAGGGCGGTGAATTTTTCCATTAGTTTGGGCAGCTGATGCAGGGCGTCGATCAGTTCGGCTTCGCGTTCGCTGCTCATGCCGTTGGCTTTGGCCAGTGCGATACAGAACAGTTGCAAGGCGACCAATTGGGTGGTGAAAGCTTTGGTGGAGGCGACACCGATTTCCGGGCCGGCTTCGGTCATCAATTGCAGTTCGGATTCCCGCACCAGGGAGCTGTTGGGGACGTTGCAGATGGTCATGGAGGCGAGGTAGCCAAGCTCCTTGGCCTGCCGCAGTGCTGCGAGGGTATCTGCGGTTTCGCCGGACTGGGAAATGGTGACAAATAGTGTTCCCGGGCGCACGGCGGTTTTGCGGTAGCGGATTTCGCTGGCGACTTCCACGGAGCAGGGGACGCCGGCCCAGTCTTCGATCCAGTAGCGGGCGACGAGACCAGCGTGATAGCTGGTGCCGCAGGCGACGATCTGTACCTGTTTTACTTTGGGCAGGATTTCGTTGGCGGCGGTGCCGAGCGCCTGGGACAGAACGGAGTGTTCGCCGATGCGCCCGGCCATGGTGGCTTCCACAACTTTCGGCTGCTCGAAGATTTCCTTTTGCATGTAGTGGCGGTAGCGGCCCTTGTCGGTGGCGTCGTGTCCGCCTTGCAGTTTGTTCACCGGACGGCTGACTTCTTCGCCGGTTTTGTCCCAGATGGCGATGCCGTCGCGGGTGACTTCGGCGATGTCGCCTTCTTCCAGGAAGATAAAGCGGTCGGTGACCTGTTGCAGGGCCATGGGGTCGGAGGCGATAAAGTTTTCTTCGATACCGACACCGATCACCAGCGGGCTGCCGAGACGTGCGCAGACCAGGCGCTCCGGTTCGTCGGCGCAGACGACGCCGAGGGCGTAGGCGCCTTCGAGTTTTTCGGTGGCGGCGGTGACTGCCCGCAGTAAATCGCGGTTGTCTGTGTTGAGGTTATGGGCGAGGTCGTTGATCAGGTGGACGACGACTTCGGTGTCGGTTTCGGACTGGAATTCGTAGCCTTTCTGAATCAGTTCTTCGCGCAAGGTCTGGTAGTTTTCGATGATGCCGTTGTGCACGAGGGCGATGTTGCCGGAGGCGTGTGGGTGGGAGTTTTTGTCCGATGGCACGCCGTGGGTGGCCCAGCGGGTGTGGGCGATGCCCAGCTGGCCGGCGGTGGGGCTGTCGTCGAGGACGGATTCCAGGTCGGCGACTTTGCCCTGGGTTTTGCGCAGTTGCAGTTTGCCGTCGCCGTTGACGAGACACACACCGGCGGAGTCATAGCCGCGGTATTCGAGCCTGCGCAGGCCTTCCAGCAGGATTTCAGTTACGTTGCGTTGGCCCAGGGCGCCTACGATTCCACACATTTTTCTTACCTCGGTATTTTGGTTCCGTGCCACATTTTTTGGTTCTGTGGCGGTGGCGGTACCGGGTAAGGGTTTGCGAGACACGCCGTGAACCCATCCATGGGGGCTCTTCTAAAACATCCCTGTTTTAGAAGGTCTCGCAAACCCTTACCCGGTACCGCCACCTTCGCGTTTAAGTTCAGAGTTCTATTCAGGCCGATGTTCAGACATCCGCGCAGATTACGCGCAGACCTCTGCTTTCCAGCTGCGCGCAAACCTTGTCTTCGATACCGCTGTCGGTCACCAGGGTGCCGAACATTTCCCAGCTCAGCTCCAGGTTGGGAATCCGTCTTCCCACCTTGTTGGATTCGGCCATCACGATGACTTCCCGCGCGACATCCGCCATAACCCGTGAGAGCCCGATCTGTTCGTTGAAGGTGCAGGTGCCGCGCTCGAGGTCGATGCCGTCGGCGCCGATAAACGCCTGGTCGAAGTCGTAGCCGCGCAGGACCTGTTCGGCGACCTGGCCCTGGAAGGCTTCGAAGTGGGGGTCCCAGGTGCCGCCGGTCATGAGCAGGGTGGGTTCGTTTTCCAGTTCCCGCAGCTGGTTGGCGACGTGCAGGGAGTTGGTCATGACGACGAGGCCGCGTTTGCGATCGAGCTCGGAGATCAGGCCGGTGGTGGTACGGCCGTAGTCGATGACGATGCGATTGTGGTCACGGATGAGTTCGGCGGCGGTGCGGCCGATGGCGCGTTTGGTGTCGGACAGCGGGTCTTCGGCCACCAGTTCCCGGGGAAGCGGGATGGCGCCGCCGTGGCGGCGCAGGAGCAGGCCGCTGGTTTCCATTGCGGCCAGGTCCTTTCGGATCGTAACTTCCGAGGTTTCGAACTGGCGCGCGAGGGCTTCGACGCTGGCTTCACCGGCGTCGTTGATCTGTTGCAGTATCAGGTGGCGGCGCTGTTGGGTGTTGCGTTTGGACATAGACCTGCGGGAGCGCATAACTTTCGATTCGTAATTTAATGATAGCGAAACGAAACATCAGATGCCAACCCAATTCAGGATTCCGTGAGGTGAGTTTTGAGCGCGACGAGGAATCGCGCCAGTTCGCCGCCGGTGACGGCGCGGTGGTCGGCGGTGATGGACAGCGGCAACAGGCGCCGCACCCGCGCTTTGCCCTTGTGGGGCAGCACCGCTTTGTAGCGACGGCCGACGCCGACGATGCATACCAGCGGCGGTACCACCACCGGGGTGGCGAAGCGGCCGCCGAGGCTACCGAAGTTGGAGAGGTGGATGGTGGCACCCTGCAGGTCGTCCTGCGGGATGGCGCCCTCGGCGGCCTGTTGTTTGAAGCGTTCGATGGCGGCGAGCAGTTCGTCGTCGCTTTGCACCTCCACGTCTTTCAGTACCGGTACGAACAGGCCTTTGGGGGAATCCACCGCGAGGCCGATATTTACCGGAGATTGCGTTTGCAGTTGGTCGCTGGTGAAGTGGGCGTTGAGATTGGGGGATTCCGCGGCGGCTGCGGCGATGGCGCGCAACAGTTTCAGGGTGGCGGAATCGGATTTGCGCCAGTCGCTGATATCCGCCTCATCGCACAGGGTCATGGGGCAGACTTGGTCCCGGGAGCGTGACATGGCTAGGCCCATGGCGCGCCGTGCCGGGTCGCCTTTGGGTTCCGCGGCTTTGCTCGATGATTGTGGCTGCGCAGAAGTAGAGGCCGCCGCAGGGTGTTGGGCCCTCGCCGCCGCCCGCAGCACCTCCGCCTCGCTAAAGCGGGCGCCGGCGGGGTGCAGGTCATCGAGCTCCACGCCCAGACGGCGGGCGAGGGCGCGCACCGCGGGGGTGGCGGTGCGGGGACGGTGATTCAGGGGGCGGGCTTCGGCGAGCAGGGTGTCGGTGCCCTGTTCGATCTGGCCGACAACGGTGCCGGAATCGCGGGTTTGTTCTTCTCCGGGCGTCGCTTGTGTGTCATCAGCGACAGCGCTCTCGGCAAAGCCCACCAGAGGTTCGCCGGTCTGCAGGGTGTCACCGGCCTCACCAAAGCGTTTCTCCACCACTCCGGACCAGGGCGCGGGTACTTCCACCAGCGCCTTGGCGGTTTCCACGGTGACCAGGGATGCGTCGGCGGCAATACTTTCCCCTTCCTCGATATGCCATTCGCGGATTACCGCATCCGGCAACCCTTCCCCCAGGTCCGGTAACTTGAAGATCTTCATGCGTGGCCTCCGGTTTTCTGGCCACCGTCGTATTCCAGCGCGGCGCGGGCGCCAGCGAGAATGCGCTCGACCCCGGGAAGGTAGATCTGCTCCAGCTGGTAGTAGGGCATCACCGTATCGTAGCCGGTGACCCGCTGTACCGGGGCGTCCAGCAGATCAAAGGCGTACTCCTGAATCTGCGCGGCGATCTCTGCGCCGAGGCCGGCGAAGCGCGCCGCTTCGTGAATCACCACACAGCGGTGGGTTTTTTCCAGGGAGTCGATGATGGTGTGAATATCCAGTGGCTTTAGGGTGGCGGGGTCGATCACTTCCGCTTCGATGCCCTCTGTGGATAACTGCTCCGCAGCGGCGAGGGTTTCTTTTACCGAAGCACCCCAGGCGATCAGGGTGATATCGCGCCCCTCGCGCAGTACAAAGGCACAATCCAGCGGCAGCGCTTCGCCATCGTCCTCCACCGTCTGTTTTGCCGCGCGATAGATACGTTTGGGCTCCAGAAACAGCACCGGGTCCGGATCGCGGATCGCCGCCAGCAGCAGGCCGTAGGCACGGGCGGGAGAAGAGGGCACCACCACCCGCAGACCGGGAATATGCGCAAACAGCGCCTCGGTACTTTCGCTGTGATGTTCCGGTGCGTGGATGCCGCCACCGTAGGGCGCGCGATAGACAATCGGGCAGGTGAGGCGACCGCGGGTGCGATTGCGCATGCGCGCGGCGTGATTGAGGATGTGGTCCAGTGCCGGATAAATAAAGCCCATAAACTGGAATTCGGCGACAGGCCTGAGCCCCTGGGTGGCCATCCCCACAGCGATACCGGCGATCATGTTTTCCGCCAGCGGTGTGTCCAGCACCCGCTCGGGCCCAAACCTGGCCTGCAAACCGTCTGTTGCCCGGAATACGCCACCGTTTGCGCCCACATCCTGCCCAAATACCACCACTTGGGGATCGCGATCCAGCTCGTAGGCGAGCGCCCGGGTCACCGCTTCCACCAGGGTGATACCGGCTTCCTGATTTCCGGATTCTGTGCTCATTTAGGCCGCCCCCCGCTCTGTTCGTCCCGCAGCCGGTCGTACTGTTCGTAGAGTGCCTCGGGCAGCTGGCTGTAGAGATGATCAAAAATCGCCGTCGCCGGCTCCGGCGTGCGCGCCTCCCAGCGATCCAGCGCCGCCTCCATGATCTGCGTCAGCTCGCGGTCCATATCCTGCTGTTTGGCATCGCTCCACAGGCCCTGGGCGCGCAGATAGGTATCCAGCCGTTTGATCGGCTCCCACAGCCAGGCATGTTCCAGCTCCTCGCTGCTGCGGTAACGGCTGGCATCATCCGCAGTGGTGTGATCGCACAGGCGATAGCTCAGCGCCTCGATCAATGCCGGCCCCTCGCCACTGCGCGCGCGACGGATGGCATCCCGCACCGCCCAGGCCACCGCCACCAGGTCGTTGCCGTCCACCTGCAGCGCTGGGATACCGGCGGCGATGGCTTTCTGGGCGATGGTCTGGGTGGCGGTCTGCGCCGTGCGCGGTACCGAGATGGCCCATTGATTGTTGTTGATCACAAACACCAGCGGCAGCTTCCACACCCCGGCGAGGTTGATGGCTTCATAGAAGTCCCCTTTGGAAGTGGCGCCATCGCCGGCGCTGGCAACGGCTACCTGTAACGGTTCGTTGTGTTGCTGGTGGCGATAGTTCAATGCAAAGGCGACGCCGGCGGCGTGCAGCAGCTGGGTGGCGATGGGCACGCAGATGGGCAGGTCGTGGGGGGCGTGCCGGAAATGCTGGCCGCGCTCGTCGCCGCTCCAGTTGGCGAGGATTTCTTCAATCAGCACGCCGCGCTCGAGAAATGCACCGGTTTCCCGGTAGTAGGGGCAGTAGACGTCTTCGGCCATCAGGGCGTTGCCTGTGGCGACGCCGATGGCTTCCTGGCCAAGGCTTGCGGGATAGGTGCCGAGGCGGCCGGTGCGCTGCAGTTTGACGGCGCGATCATCCACCATGCGCGCGAGGTTCATCTGCCGGTAGCAGTGGGTGAGCCAGTCGGGGGTGGCAAATTCCGGCAGTGGCTGGGTAGCCTGACCCTGTCTGTCCAGGAACTGCAGACGTGCGATATCGAAGGAGGCCTGAAGTTGCAGGCGGGGTTTCTGCATCGGCGTGGATTCCTTTGATTCCGATGCTTTTTAGTGTAGCTGGCGGTGTGTGTGTGGCTTTGGGTTCCGGGGTACGTTTTGTTGTCGCTCTGTGGCGGTGGATCACTGGGTATGGGGTTTCAGGACCGCGGTGAATACATCCATGTACGCTGCGGCGCAAACATCCTGTTTGCGACGCTCCTGAAACCCCATACCCAGCGCTCCACCTTCACATCAGATGTCGTGCTTCGATAGAACCGTACTACCGTACTAACGGAGAAAGGGAGGGGGACTGAAGGCGAAGTGCCGGGTGTCAGTTTTCGAAAGCGTCGGCGACAGGACGTCGCCGCCGCAGCGCCCAGGGATGGGTTCACAGCGGTTTCGAAAACTGACACCCGGTGATTTGCCGCCACCGGAGCGATGACAGAGCACCCACCATCAGGGGTCAGGATTTCTTGGCAGGCCGCTGCCAACCTGAAATATTGCGCTGCTTACCACGGCCCACAGCCAGTTCGTCAGCACTCACTTCGCGGGTAATGGTGGAGCCGGCACCGATGGTCGCACCGGCGCCGATTTCTACCGGAGCCACCAGCGAGGAGTTGGATCCGATAAACGCCCCGTCACCGATGGTGGTTCTGGATTTGTTCACGCCGTCGTAGTTGCAGGTGATGGTTCCGGCACCGATATTGACGCCTTCACCCACCTCCGCATCGCCGATATAGGACAGGTGGTTCACCTTGCTGCCGAGACCGATCTTCGCCTTCTTGGTCTCGACAAAATTGCCCACCTTGGCGCCGTTGGCGAGTTCGGTGCCCGGGCGCAGACGGGCAAAGGGCCCGACGGTACAGGCTTCGCCAACCGTGGCGTCTTCCACGATGGAGTTGGCTTCGAGCACGGTGCCCGCCGCCAGCTGACAGTTTTTCAACAGACAGTTGGGGCCGATCTGAACCCCAGCGCCAAGCTTTACCTCGCCCTCGAACACACAGTTGATATCGATGGACACATCGGTGTCACAGTCCACTTGGCCGCGAATATCGATCCGCGCCGGATCCAACAGGGTCACGCCCGCCGTCATCAATGCTTCCGCCTGCTCCCGCTGCAGCGCCCGTTCCAGCTCCGCCTGCTGGGCGCGGCTGTTGACGCCGGCTACCTCGTTGGGATCCGCGGCGATCACGCCGGTCACCGGAATACCTTCCCCTACGGAGCGCGCGATCACGTCGGTTAGGTAGTACTCACCCTGGGCGTTGTCGTTGGACAGCTCCGGCAGCCATTGGGCCAGCAGATCGCCAGGCGCGGCGAGGATGCCGGTGTTGATTTCGCGGATGGTGAGGGTGGCATCGTCGGCGTCTTTCTGCTCCACGATCGCCTGCACCGCATTTGCGGTATCGCGCACGATGCGCCCGTAGCCGCTGGGATCGTCCATGACGACGGAGAGCAGTGCGGGGCCGGATTTGGAGGCAGCGAGCAGGTCTTTCAGGGTGTCGGTTTTCACCAGCGGCACATCGCCGTACAGCACCAGTACCGTACTGCCGGGGCGGAAGTTGGGAATCGCCTGGGCCACGGCATGGCCGGTGCCCAGCTGTTCGGTCTGCTCCACAAACTGTACGCCGCTGTCGGCAAAGCGCTCGCGCACCAGCTCGGCACCGTGACCGATGACCACAGTGATTGCCACGTCGCCCAGCTGTTTGGCGCTGTCGATTACGCGCCCCAGCATGGGCACGCCACCGATGGGATGCAGTACCTTGGGCAGGTCGGAGCGCATACGGGTGCCTTTGCCGGCGGCGAGGATGACGATATCAATGGCCATAATGATCCCTGGTGAGACTGCTGATTACCTAAAAATGGCTGCGAATTGTCGCTACTTTGCGCTACCTCCACAAGTTACCACCGGGAAGCCCGCGTCATTTATCGCTAGAATCTCGCTGTCCTCTCTTACAATTCCCTCAACAAAACGCTGCGCAGGAACTTGTCATCCATGGAATTACGGGGCCTCTGGCTATCGATTACCGGCTGTCTGGTAATGGCGGCATTGGGATTTGGTTTCGCGCACTGGACCGGTTCTGCGGCGATTTTTCTCGACGGTGTGTTCTCACTGGTGAGCTTTGTGATGTCGCTGGTGATGCTGCTGGTATCGCAACTGATCCGACGCAGCGCGGACCGGCGCTTCCCTTTCGGTTACGCCAGCTTCGAACCGGCGTTCAACGTGTTGCAGAGCATGGTGATTCTGGGCGTGATGCTGATGGCGTTGTCATCGGCAATTGCCGCGCTATATCAGGGCGGGCGCACCCTGGACGCGGGGAAGGCGACGATTTACGCCACCATCGCCAGCAGTGGCTGCCTGGCCGTGTTTCTGGTACTGCGCCGCATTGCCAGGCGTACCGGTTCGACACTGATCGAGGTGGACTCGTTTGCGTGGATGATGGACGGCGTACTTAGTGGCGTGGTGCTGGTTGCTTTTGCGCTGG
Organism: Microbulbifer celer; assembly: GCF_020991125.1. Classification (NCBI taxonomy): domain Bacteria; kingdom Pseudomonadati; phylum Pseudomonadota; class Gammaproteobacteria; order Cellvibrionales; family Microbulbiferaceae; genus Microbulbifer; species Microbulbifer celer. Next base: position 3,811,447 of record NZ_CP087715.1, on the reverse strand, counting down.
TGTGGCAGTTTGGTGAGGCACTCGGAGATCAGTTGCCGTACGTGGATTCCTGGATGGTCATCATCATGGTGCTGGTGATGTTGCCGGTTCCGGTGCGCATCCTGATTCGCAACCTGATGGAAGTGCTGCTGGCGGCGCCGCCGATTGACGTGCAGCGAAAGATCCGACGCGCATTTCGCGATGCCATGCACGATATTCCGGGGCAGGACTGGTCCCTTAGCATTACCAAAACCGGTCGCTCGGTCTACCTCCATGCGCGTATCTTATTGGGGGAAGCGCACCGCACCGCGGGTATCGAGCAGGCAGACATTTGGCGCGAACAACTCACCGAGCGTATGGCGGCATTCGTTGCCGAACAGGAGTTCGACGTGGTGTTTACCACCGACGCCTCGTACATTGGTTGAAACCGTCGCTGCCGACGGGAACGGCCTTCAACTCTCGTCGTTGACCACATAACTGTACTTGAGCAGCCCGACAAAGATGGAACCACCGATGGTATTACCGAGGGTGGCGATGGCGAGGAATTTCAGTGCGTCGGCGAAGGTCACTGCCGCGTCTGGACTGAACAGCGCGCAAAAAATGCCCACCGCACCGGCGACACAGTGCGCGAGCCCCCCGAGACCGATAACGAAGGTAATCAGGGCCACCACCGCCATACGACTGATGGTTTCCGCGGAAGAGGCCACCATCCACCCCAGCAGCCCCATCAGCCACCCGGCAAAGATGGCCCCCACAAACTGGCCGGCGCCGTTGTCTCCCAGCAACTTCTCCCCGTAGTAGGTAAAAATCCCACCATCGAGTCTTTCGGTCATACCGACGAATTGCACAAACAGGAAACTGAACAGAATCGCGCCGAGGATATTGCCAGCGTAAATCACCCCCCACACCCGCATCAATCCCAGCACATTCTGGCGCCCGCTGAGCACCGGCAGGATGGCGAGGGTGGTGTGCTCGGTAAACAGGTCGGTGCGGCCGATGATTACCAGAATAAAACCGATGGGATAACTGAGGGCGATCATCAGCGCCACCAGCTCACTGTTGCCGTTATGGAAGTGGCTGTAAAACGCCGCCATCAGGAACAGGCTGAAGCCGATCTCCAATCCCGCGGCGAGAGAAGATAGAAACAGCGAGCGGTTGTTGCGACGGTACTCGTGCAGGCTGTCCTGCATCTGCTCCTGCAGGATCTCACTGTCGCTCTTGGGGCGATCGTTTTCGTCTGACTGGCTCATGTAATAACCGGCTCCACCTGTGGCACCGGAACGGCGCCCCTGCAATCAGTCTAGTCAGATGATCAGTAGGGGAATTCCATGGTTGGATGTATCGATACAGTGAGATATCCCGCCGTCTGCCTTTACCCCGGAGTTTTCGCCATTCGGCGCAGATCCATTGTGTTTTGCCTGGTTTCGGTTAATTTGGTCGGGATCCGGGCATTTTTATGCCACCCAAAAAGTCGGCCGCGCCACAAGCGTCGCCGATAAAATAACGATAACCCTCACACCCGGGAGCCATTCATGATCGACAAGACCCAGGTCAGCAAACTGGCGCGCCTGATCGGTAGCGCCGGCTTTGCGCTGACCCTGCCGTTTGCCGCACAGGCGGAAGAGACCAACAAAGACGCCGAACAATGGGACGTCAACAAACCGCCCTACGAATTCAAATCCATTCCGCTGGATACCCGCGAAACCACCTGGAGTAACCTGGATATCAGCCCCGATGGTGAGACCATCGTTTTCGACATGCTGGGGGATATCTACGCGGTTTCCATCAACGGCGGCGAAGCGCGCGCGATCACCGGTGAAATCGCCTGGAACACCCAGCCCCGCTTCAGCCCCGATGGCCAATCCATCGTTTTCGTGAGCGACCGCGACGGTGCCGACAATATCTGGGTGATGGATCGCGATGGCAGCAATCTGCGCCAGCTGACCACAGAGAAGGAAAACCTGGTACACGCGCCCAGTTGGAGCCCCGACGGTCAGTACCTGGTGGCGCGCAAGGGTTTCATGTCCGGCCGCAGTATCCCCGCCGGTGAAATCTGGATGTACCACCACGGCGGAGGCGAAGGGCGTCAGATCAAGGCGCGGATTGGCGGCGAGATCGCACAGAAGAACATCTCCGACGCGGTGTTCTCCCCGGATGGCCGCTACATCTATTACGCCATCGACACCACTGCCGGCACCGTTTGGGAGTACAACAAGAACTCCACCCAGCAGATCTTCGCCATCAACCGCTACGACCTGCAAGACGGTAAGGAAGAAACCTTTGTATCCGGCCCCGGCGGCGCCATTGCGCCAATGCCGTCACCGGATGGCAAGCAACTGGCGTTTATCCGCCGTCAGGACTTCACCACATCACTGTTCGTGAAGGACCTGGAAACCGGCCTGGAGAAACCGATCTACGCCGGACTCGAACGCGACCTGCAGGAAACCTTCGGCTCCCATGGCAACTATGTGCAGTACGACTGGATGCCGGACGGCGAATCCCTGGTGGTGTGGAGCAAGGGCAAGTTCCTGCGCATTGCCGCCGACGGCAGCAGCCTGGATAGTGGTGCCGGTGAAATCGTCGCCCATATCAAAACCGAGAAGCAGGTGGCCGACGCGGTGCGTTTCCCGGTGGATGTGGCGCCGGAAGAGTTCGACGTGAAGATGATCCGCTGGGCGCAGAAATCTCCGGACGGGGATCAGATCGCGTTCCAGGCACTGGGTAAAATCTATGTACAGGACGTGGACAGCGGCGAACGTCGCCGTCTGACCCGCCAGAACGATCACTTCGAGTTCTACCCCAGCTGGTCCCGGGACGGTCGCCAGATCACCTATGTGACCTGGGACGATGAGGAACTGGGCCATGTGCGCGTGGTTTCCGCCCGCAACGGCCGCGGTGACAACATCACTAGTGAACCGGGCCTGTACGTGGAGCCGAGCTTCTCCCCGGATGGGGAGACTGTGGCCTATCGTCGCTTTACCGGCGGCTATCTGTTAAGCCCGGAATATTCCCTCGAGCCCGGCATCTATCTCGCGGACGCCGATGGCGACTGGCAGCGCCGTATCGCCAAAACTGGCTATGAGCCACACTTTGGCGTCGACAACGATCGCATCTACTTCTCCGAATACGTACACGCTGACGGCGGCAAGCGTGTATTCAAAAGTGTGGACCGCAACGGCAAGGACGAGCGCGAGCATTTACACGGTGCCGAGATCACCTCGTTCCGCCTGTCGCCGGACAGCCGCTGGATAGCCTTCACCCAGGACTTCAAGGCCTATGCGGCGCCGTTTATGCCCACCGGCAAGTCCGAGTCCATCGGCCCCGATGCCAGCGCGGTCAAAGTGACCCAGGTCTCCAAGCGCGCCGGCGAGAACCTGCACTGGTCCGCGGACAGCCAGACCCTGGGCTGGGCCCACGGTCCCAAACTGTACCAGCGCGCATTAAATGAAGCCTTCTCGTTTGTGGACGGCGCACCAGAGGAGCTGCCGGAGCCGGTGAGCGAGGGTATCGACCTCAGCTTCCCGCAAGCCTTTGCCAGCAGCGACAAGTTGGTGGCGCTGACCGGCGGCACCGTGGTGACCATGCGCGATGCGGAAGAGCAGCAGGAAATCATCGAAAACGGCGTGGTGCTGTTCCGTGGCAACCGTATTGTGGCGGTCGGCGCCAGTGACAGTGTGGAAATCCCCACCGGTACCCAGCGTATCGACGTTACCGGCAAGACGGTGCTGCCGGGCCTGATCGATGCCCACGCCCATGGCGCCCAGGGTCGCGAGGAAATCATTCCGCAGCAGAACTGGAACCTGTTCTCCAGCCTGGCGTTCGGTGTGACCACCATTCACGATCCGTCCAATGACAGCAGCGAGATCTTCTCCGCCGCGGAGATGCAGAAAGCGGGCATCATCGACGGGCCGCGCATCTTCTCCACCGGCACCATCCTCTACGGCGCCAAGGGCCCCGGCTACAAGGCCAAGATCAACAGCCTCGAAGACGCCGAGTTCCACGTCAGCCGCCTGAAGGAAATGGGGGCGATTTCCGTGAAGAGCTACAACCAGCCCAGGCGCGAACAACGCCAACAGGTACTGGAGGCCGGTCGCAAACACGGGATCATGGTGGTGCCGGAAGGTGGCGGTAAGTTCCAGCACAATATGAACATGATTGTGGACGGGCATACCGGTGTCGAGCACTCACTGCCTATCGCCAACATCTATTCCGATGTACAGCAAATGTGGGGACAGACCAGTGTCGGTTATACGCCGACTTTCGTGGTGGCCTACGGCGGTCTCTCCGGCGAATATTACTGGTACGACCGCACCGAGGTGTGGAAGAACGAGCGCCTGACCCGTTTCACCCCGGACTTTATCGTCAACCCGCGCTCCATCCGTCGCCCCACGGCGCCGGACCATCACTACAACCATGTGGATATTTCGGCCCACGCCAAGCAGTTGCGCGACAGGGGTGTCACCGTGCATATCGGCGCCCACGGCCAGCGTGAGGGCCTGGGTGCGCACTGGGAACTGTGGATGATGGAGCAGGGCGGTTTTACCCCGTGGGAAACCTTCCGCGCGGGTACCATCGACGGTGCACGCTATCTAGGATTGGACAAGGATCTGGGTAGCCTGGAACCCGGTAAGCTGGCGGATATCATCGTAGTGGATGGCAATCCGCTGGAAGATCTACGCCAATCGGAAAACGTGAAATACACCGTGATCAACGGCAAGGTATTCGACGCGGCCACCATGAACGAAGTGGATGGCGAGGAGCGCCTGGCGTTTTTCCACGAGCGCCTGCCGGTAAGTGCCATGCCAACACCGACTGCGGAAGCGATTCAGGAGAAGCAGCAGCGGCACCACTGGGTGCACTGATCTCCGGTTTTCTTTCGATCACCCGGTGGCGGTGTCGCTACCGGGTGTGGTCTTGCGAGACACGAGCTAGGCGCCCCCCCGTTAACCCATCTCTGGGGGCTCGGCTGCGGCCGTCCTGGCCGCAGACGGTCTCGCAAGACCACACCCAGCATCGCCACCTTCGCCCATCACCTAGCCCCCTAATTAGTTCGGCGCAGAATATCTTCGGCTTTGCTGCGCAAATCCTGTGAATGCGACCAGGCCACCACACGCTCCAGGTATTCCCGGGCCAGGGCATTTTTCCCCAGGTGTGCCAGATAGAAACCGATCGACGCATTCAAGTTCAGGTGATTGGGTTCCTGCTGATAGGCGCTCAGCATAATCTGTAGCGCGGCTTCGCTTTTGCCTTTCAGTTGATAGGCGGTCCACAGGGTGCGATATCCCGGCAGGTAATGCGGGCCCGTCTGCACTGCAATTTTTGCGTATCTGACCGCCGCCTGATAATCGTCGTCGTTCCACTTGCGCGTCGCAGAAAGTGACTGCAGTTTCAGCAGATGAAACTGCGCGGTATTGGCGGCGGTGAGATGGCTGATCTGACCGTATTCACCGATCTCCTCCATCACTTTTTCGCCCACGGTAAAATTTTTTTCTCGCGCTTTGACCACGGCCATCGCGCTCAGGTTTTCCTGCCAGCCGAGTCCGTGCTTTTCACTCTGCTGCAGATATTCCATGGCCAGATTCAGGTTGCCCGCATCCACCGCTTCATCCGCGAGCAAAAAAAGGCGCTCGTTTTTGGTGAGGCCGCGACGGGGAATGGAGTAGTCGTAGCGGGGCACCGTCAAGCGATGGCGGGCGATGTCGTCCTGCATATACCGCTGGATTTCCCGCTGGATTTCGCCAATCGGTTTGCCGAAATGCTCGGGAAAAATTTTCAGCGGGTTTTCTCCCGCAGCCACCGCCTGTAAATAATTATTCGTGGCTCCGCGGTAATCTTCGTGACCAGCGTTATGTCCCAGCTGCAGGTAGTGAGTCATCAGCCAGGCGCTGGCATAGTAGTTGTTCCAGTAGCGGCCGCTGTCGCCGCTGGCGTGGTTCGCAGGATCGGGAACCAGTAACTGTTCAATGGTAAGCGGGTCTTCTGTGGCCCAGGCACTCAGTCGCCACTGGGGAACCCCGCCAATCAATACACTCTTTTCCTGCAGTTCCGCGCTGGCCAGTAGCTCGGCAAACCCTTCCGCATACCAGCGGGGGTAGGTCATGCCACTGCGCTCGCGCATCAGGTGATGGACATATTCGTGGAAGATCAACCCGGACCCGGAAATGCCGTGATCGCCATCGCGGGAGAATATGATCGGCCCCTGCCAGGTTTCGCGGTAGAATCCGGCGATCTTGCGATCTCCAGAGAAGCGCGCGAACTCCGCTGTATCCCGAAAATGGAATACCCGCAGGTTACGGTTTTCCGGTAGTTCTTCCTGCCCGGTAAAGGCCAGCGCCGCGCGCCGGAAGCGCTCCAGATCGCGCATCAGTTGATGCACTTTGTGCTCGGAGACATCGGAGTAAACCGTAAAGTGCTCCGAGTTGTATTCGTGCCAGCCGGTGGCGGCCGAAGCCGAACCACCAGACAGGGATAGCAGTATCGGTATCACGCTGGCGGCAAGAGCTTTACGGATAGCGCTTTTCACAATATTACCCACTCAGCCCGTCACCATATCTTCAATCCAGGTCCGCACACGCCACGCCTCGCGCTCGCCAAGCTCGACCGCCTCTGTGGCACGGGCGTATTCCATTCCGCTGATCTCTCCCACTTTGGGCATGATCAGCACATCCGGAGGCGATCCGGCCATTTTGGTACGCTTGTGGCGGCGCTCGAGAATATCCATCGCCTGGTGCATGGTGTCGAACATCCCCGGCGGCGAGACGCGCGGACGGTTGCGCAGTTCGCGGAACTGGGTGAGCTGTTCTTTTCCCTGCTCCAGCAAGCGGGTCAGGCCATTGCCGCTGATTCCTTTTTCCTCCCGTGTGACCCGAGCCATTTCCGAGCTTTCACTTTCCAGCTCGCTCAGCTCATCCGGCCCGGTTTTCTCGCTGACCACACTTTTCACTTCCCCCTGCTCGCGCTGTAACAGGGGAGCCCCGTCTTCCGTAACATCTACCGCAATCACCCGCGTCGCTCCCATGGCCCGGCAGACATCGACAGGCACCGGATTGACCACCGCACCATCCACCAGCCAGCGTCCGGAAAGCGCCTTCGGCGACAGCAGTCCGGGAATGGAACAGGAGGCGCTCACCGCGTCTTGCAGACTGCCCTGCTGCAACCAGATTTCCTGGCCACTGTGCAGGTCCGTGGCCACGGCGGTGAAGGGGATGGGGAGGTCTTCGATATTCTCAAACTCGAATCCCTCAAAAAAAGCGCGGAATGGTTTGATGCCACCGATAACGCCGCCACTCAGGGACCAGTTGATATCGAGCAATGAAAAAACCCGCCAGTTATCCAGCAACCCCACCCATTCTTCCAGTTTGTCGAGACAACCGGCGGAGTAGGCCGCGCCGACGAAAGCGCCCATGGAGGTGCCGGCGATCACCTGGGGGCGGATACCCATTTCATCCAGCACTTTCAGGACACCGATATGTGCGAACCCCTTGGCAGCACCGCTGCCCAGGGCGAGACCGATCACCGGTTCGGGTGCGTTCACTGAGTATTACTCCATCAGGTTTTACGGGTAAGCACCCGCTAAGGAAAACACACAGACACAAAAAAAGCAGCCGAAGCTGCTTTTTTCGTCGTCTGCTGGCGCGGCAGAATTACTTGCCGGCAGCTCTGCGGATTGCCTGCATGGTGCGCAGGCGCGCTTCGGCTTCGGCCAGCTGTGCGGAGATGCGGGCGTAGTCGATATCCGCCGGAGCACTGCGCAGGGCGTGTTCCGCCTCTTCGCGGGCCTTTTTGGCGGCATCTTCGTCGATTTCGCGCTCGGCGAGATCGGCGAGGATGGTAACCATGTTCGGCTGGATTTCGGCGTAGCCACCACTCAGGAACAGCACCTCTTCATCACCATTGTCTTTGATGATGCGAACCGGGCCGGGCTTGAGGTGGGTGAGCAACTGTGCGTGACCGTAGGAAATACCGATTTCCCCTTCCACGCCGCTGACAATCACCATCTTCACCAGACCCGAGAAGAGGGATTCCTCTGCGCTAACAATGTCGCAATGTACTGTCATAGCCATAAGGCTACCTCATTCTCTGGAGTTTGCCTTGTGGCACCCGATGACTCAGGCGCCACACACACACGCCTTACTTCTTGTTGGCTTTCTCGACGGCTTCGTCGATGGTGCCGACCATGTAGAAGGCCTGCTCTGGCAGGTGGTCGTAGTCACCGTTCAGGATGCCCTGGAAACCACGGATGGTTTCTTTCAGGGAAACGTATTTGCCCGGTGCACCGGTAAATACTTCGGCTACGTGGAACGGCTGAGACAGGAAGCGCTCGATCTTACGCGCGCGGGCTACGGTCTGCTTGTCTTCTTCAGACAGCTCGTCCATACCCAGGATGGCGATGATGTCCTTCAGCTCTTTATAACGCTGCAGAACAGTCTGTACGCCACGCGCGGTGTCGTAGTGCTCCTGACCGATGACCAGCGGATCCAGCTGGCGGGAGGTGGAGTCCAGCGGGTCGACCGCAGGGTAAATACCTTTGGACGCGATATCGCGGCTCAGGGTTACCGTGGAGTCCAAGTGCGCGAAGGTAGTAGCGGGGGACGGGTCAGTAAGGTCGTCCGCCGGTACGTATACCGCCTGGATGGAGGTGATGGAGCCGGTCTTGGTGGAGGTAATCCGCTCCTGCAGCACGCCCATCTCTTCCGCCAGGGTCGGCTGGTAACCTACCGCAGACGGCATACGGCCGAGCAGTGCGGATACTTCGGTACCGGCCAGGGTGTAACGGTAGATGTTATCGACGAACAGCAGTACGTCACGGCCCTCATCACGGAATTTCTCCGCCATGGTCAGACCGGTCAGGGCAACACGCAGACGGTTACCGGGCGGCTCATTCATCTGGCCGTAAACCATCGCTACCTTGGATTTGCCGAAGTCTTCAACGTTTACAACGTTGGCTTCCTGCATCTCGTGGTAGAAGTCATTACCTTCACGAGTACGCTCACCCACACCCGCGAACACGGACAGACCGCTGTGCTCGGTGGCGATGTTGTTGATGAGCTCCATCATGTTTACGGTTTTACCAACACCGGCACCACCGAACAGACCAACCTTACCACCCTTGGCGAACGGACATACCAGGTCGATTACCTTGATGCCGGTCTCCAGCAGCTCGGTGGAGCTGGACTGCTCTTCGTAGCTGGGGGGCTCGCGGTGAATGGAGGCGCGCTCAACCTGAGCGCCCTCACCACCGATGGGGCCACATTCGTCGATGGGGTTACCCAGTACGTCCATGATGCGGCCGAGGGTTTCGGTACCGACCGGTACGGAAACCGGCGCGCCGGTGTTTTTCACCGCGAGACCGCGGCTCACACCTTCGGAAGAACCCATGGCGATGGCACGTACGATACCGTCGCCCAGCTGCTGCTGCACTTCCAGGGTGAGGTTCTTTTCCTCAACCTGCAGTGCGTCGTATACATTCGGTACGGCGTCGCGCGGGAATTCCACGTCGATGACCGCGCCGATAACTTGCACAATTTGCCCGTTACTCATTTCCCGATCCTCAAAGTTCAAATCTTTCTGCGGATTTCTGACTATCGAAGTCAGACCGCCGCGGCGCCGCCAACAATCTCAGACAGCTCTTGCGTAATGGCTGCCTGGCGCGCCTTGTTGTAAACCAGCTGCAGTGCGTCGATCAGCTCACCGGCGTTGTCGGTGGCACTCTTCATCGCAATCATACGTGCAGCCTGTTCACAGGCCTTGTTTTCAACTACCGCCTGATACACCTGGGATTCGATGTAGCGAGACAGCAGGCCGTCGAGAAGCTCGACCGGCTCGGGCTCGTACAGGTAGTCCCACTCGTGTTGCAGTTGCTCGTCTTCATCTCTTTTCAACGGAAGCAACTGCTGAACCTGCGGCTTCTGCGTCATGGTGTTCACGAACTCATTGGACACCAGATACAGACGGTCGATTTCGCCGTCGGCGAAACGATCGAGCATTACCTTGACGGAGCCGATTAGCTGCTTGGCCTGGGGTTTGTCACCCAGGTCGCGTACTGCTGCCACGACATTACCGCCGAAATTGTTGAAAAAGCTGGCCGCCTTGTTGCCGATCGCGCAGATATCCACGCCAACGCCCTGTTCATCCCAGGACTGCATGTCGCGAATGGCCGCCTTGAACACGTTGATGTTCAGACCACCGCAAAGACCGCGGTCGGTGGATACCAGGATGTAACCCACGCGCTTGACTTCGCGCTCCTGCAGGTAAATATGCTGGTATTCCGCGTTCGCATTGGCGACATGGCCGATCACGGCGCGGATGCGGCTTGCGTAAGGGCGCCCCAGTGCCATGCGATCTTGAGCTTTGCGCATTTTACTCGCCGCAACCATTTCCATGGCCGAGGTGATTTTCTGCGTGCTCTTGATGCTGGCAATTTTTGTGCGTACTTCTTTTCCGCCTGCCATAGTCAGTTACCTTTTTGCCGGAAGTTAACCTGTAGGAGCTTGCCCGCTGGCCCGCTCCTACACATGGGTACTTACCAGCTACCGGTAGCGACGAATTTCTCGATCGCGGCCTTGAAGGCGCTGTCGATTTCGTCGTTGTAGTTACCGGTGCTGTTTACCTGCTCCATCAGCTCTGCATGTTCGCTGTTCATGTAAGCGAGCAGGGCGGATTCGAAGTCCAGCACTTTATTGACTTCAACGTCGTTCAGGTAACCCTTGTCAGCGGCGTAAACGGAAACAGCCATCTCGGCGATAGACAGCGGAGAGTACTGCTTCTGCTTCATCAGCTCGGTTACGCGCTCACCGTGGTCCAGCTGGGCCTTGGTGGCTTCGTCCAGGTCGGAGGCAAACTGGGAGAAAGCCGCCAGTTCGCGGTACTGTGCCAGCGCGGTACGGATACCACCGGACAGTTTCTTGATGACCTTGGTCTGTGCGGAACCACCAACACGGGATACGGAAATACCGGGGTTGATCGCCGGACGCACACCGGAGTTGAACAGGTCGGTTTCCAGGAAGATCTGACCATCGGTAATGGAAATTACGTTGGTCGGTACGAATGCGGAAACGTCACCCGCCTGGGTTTCAATGATCGGCAGCGCGGTCAGGGAACCGGTTTTGCCTTTCACTTCACCGTTGGTGAACTGTTCTACGTATTCGGCGTTTACACGCGCGGCGCGCTCAAGCAGGCGGGAGTGCAAGTAGAAAACGTCACCGGGGTAGGCTTCACGGCCCGGAGGACGCTTCAGCAGCAGGGAGATCTGACGGTAGGCCCAGGCCTGCTTGGTCAGGTCATCGTAAATGATCAGGGCGTCTTCGCCGCGATCACGGAAGTATTCGCCCATGGTGCAGCCGACGTACGGCGCCAGGTACTGCATCGCGGCCGGGTCGGCGGCGCCGGCGTTAACCACGATGGTGTGATCCATAGCACCGTGCTCTTCCAACTTGCGCACAACGTTGGCGATGGAAGACTGCTTCTGGCCGATGGCAACGTAGATACATTTAATACCAGAATTTTTCTGGTTGATGATCGCGTCGATTGCCACCGCCGTTTTACCGATCTGACGGTCGCCAATGATCAGCTCACGCTGGCCACGACCGATCGGGATCATGGTATCGACCGCTTTCAGACCGGTCTGTACCGGCTGATCAACGGACTGACGGGCGATTACGCCGGGAGCAACCTTTTCTACGGCGTCGGTCAGCTTGGCATTCAGCGGACCTTTACCGTCGATGGGGTTACCCAGGGCGTCTACTACACGGCCCAGCAGTTCCGGGCCCACCGGGGTTTCCAGAATGCGGCCGGTGCAACGACACTTCTGGCCTTCCGCCAGCGTCTTGTAGTCACCCAGTACGATCGCACCAACAGAATCGCGCTCCAGGTTCAGCGCCATACCGTAGACGCTACCTTCAAACTCGATCATTTCACCGTACATCACGTCGGCCAGGCCGTGGATGCGGATGATACCGTCGGATACGGAAACAATGGTGCCCTCGTTCTGGGCCTCGGTGCTCACATCGAGATTGTCGATGCGGCTCTTGATAATTTCACTGATCTCAGAGGGATTCAGTTGCTGCATGCTCTGTTCCTCGATTTCCCGGCGCGCTCTGTGGCGGGCCGGGAAGATTATTTAGGAGTTCATCGCCTCGGCGAGTTTGGCCAGTCGACCGCGCACGGTACCGTCGATTACCGTGTCGCCGGCGCGAATGATCGCGCCGCCCAGCAGACTTTCATCCACCGCGCTGTGCAGGTGCACTTCGCGGGAAAACTTCTTGCTGAGAGTCAGGGTGAGGCGCTGGGACTGTTCGTCGCTGAGAGGGCGGGCAGAGGTAACTTCCACTTCCAGAGTGGCTTCCGCCTGGGCCTTAAGGTCTTCAAACAGTTCGGAAATTTCCGGCAGCAGCGACAGGCGGTGATTTTCCGCCAGCAGCTTGATGAAGTTCTGTTTGGACAAATCAAAACCTTCACCACAAACAGACAGGAATTTTTCCGCGCGCGCTTCACTGGTCAACTGCGGGTTATCCAACAGTTCGCCGACTTTTTCGTTCTGGCTGACGGCCGCTGCGGTTGCCAAAGCAGTACTCCAACCGGAAAGGTCGGAGGATTGCTGTGCGTAGGCAAAGGCCGCTTTTGCGTAGGGCCGGGCCAGGGTGCTGAGTTCCGCCATGGGTTCCTCGCTTACAGCTCGGCTGCCAGTTTCTCGATCAGGTCATCGTGCGCCTTGGCATCGATATTGACCGAGAGGATTTTCTCGGCGCCGGCAACAGACAGGGTGGCAACACGCGCGCGAAGCTGTTCTTTCGCACGGTTTACTTCCTGTTCGATTTCCGCCTGGGCGGCAGCTTTCAGGCGATCGCCTTCGCTGCGCGCGGCCTCTTTGGCTTCTTCAACGATCTGATTGGCGCGTTTGTTGGCACCATCGATGATTTCAGCAGCCTGGGCTTTGGCTTCTTTCAGTTGCTCGGCAGCTTTGCGCTGAGCCAGTTCCAGATCTTTCCCCGCGCGCTCGGCTTCTTGCAGACCGGTGGCAATTTTCTGCTCACGTTCCTGCATAACACCCAGCAAGGCCGGCCAGACAAATTTCCAGCAGAACCAAACAAAGGCGAGAAAGGTGATCGACTGGCCGATCAGAGTCAGGTTGATATTCACACCGACACCTCTTGCTCTTTCAAAAATGGGTTAAAGGGCAATTGGAACGATGTAATCAAACCAAACCAGGTGCGACAGCGAAAATCAGGTACATAGCGATACCAACACCGATCATCGGTACGGCGTCGAGCAGACCTGCCATCAGGAACATTTTGCCCTGCAGAGCGGGAGCCTGTTCCGGCTGACGCGCGGAACCTTCCAGCAGCTTGCCACCCAGGGTGCCGAAACCGATAGCAGTACCCAGTGCGCCCAGACCGATCAGCAGTGCAGCAGCTACGTATACCAGACCTAATGCTTCCATTGTTTTCTCCAAAGTAAAGTTAAGAGTTGTTGAAGTTAAAAGTGAGTGAAAAAAGTCAGTAAACCGACAAAACCTTGCTTTCCCCAGCAGGGGAGGGCACGACCTTACTGGTCGTGCGCGTGTTCATCTTCCCGGTCGTGTGCCATGGCCATGTACACGGTGGTCAACACCATGAATACAAAGGCCTGTAGGGTAATAACCAGGATATGGAAAATGGCCCAGCCCATCTGCAGGAACGCGGCGCCGATAAACCCGAGAGCGCCGACACCGAATACGATGGCGATCAGGATGAAAATCATCTCGCCAGCGTAGAGGTTGCCGAACAGACGCAGTCCGAGAGAGACCGGCTTGGCAATCAGGGAAACCGCCTCCAGCAGGAAGTTGAACGGAATAAGAAAGATATCGATGTACCACTTGCCGGAATGGAACGGGTGCAGGGTCAGCTCTTTGATAAAGCCGAGCACGCCTTTTTCCTTGATGCTGAAGAAGATCATCAGCGCGAATACCGCAAGCGCCATACCGAGAGTGGCATTCAGGTCGGTGGTGGGAACCACTTTAAAGAACACGTTATGCGGATCGGCTCCGGTGATCGCCGAGGCGCCCTGGGCGAAAGCCATTGGCAGCCAGTCCACCGGGATCAAGTCCATCAGGTTCATCAGGAACACCCACACAAAGATGGTAAGCGCCATCGGGGCGACCATGGTGTTGCGGTGGGGGAAAGTATCCTTAACTACCTTGTCGATAAAGTCGACAACCAGCTCCACAAAACTCTGAAAGCCGGTGGGCACGCCAGTGGTCGCCTTTTTCGCGCCACGGGCGAACAGGAAACAGAACAGCAGGCCCAGACCGATGGACCAGCCAAGGGTATCCAGGTGCAACGCCCAGAAGCCCATATCTGCGGCTTCCTGAGAGCTGCTTGCTACAGTCCAGGTAGGTTCAGAGAGCACGGTGCCATCCGCGCGGGTGTATCCCGCCGGGAGCTTACCGTATGCCAGATTTTGCAGGTGGTGTTGTATGTAACCCGTTGCGGTTTGTTCGGCAGCCATAGTTCCTCAACACGTTCTAAGATAAAAAACTTTTTCGGGAACCCCATCCCTGCGCATTCTGTCTATGTTTCGCGCAGTCACTCTTCAGGGGTTCTTACAACGGTCGCCGCTACTTCTTTGCAGTCAGGCGCACCACTAGAATCCATTGCAAAATCACGCACAGCCCGTAACTGACAAACAATACCGCCCCATTGAGCGGCCTGATGGTGGCAAAAATGGCCGCAAATCCCATCAGCGTCAGAACGAACTTGCCGGTTTCGGCACGGTAAAAACTGGCTACCGTGCGCTGGCTTGCGTGCGCACCGCGCACGTCGCGGCGTCCGGGCCCCAGGAGCTCGAAGGCACGCAGGCCGAAATATAAATTGGGCAGCACACACAACAGGCCGCCACTGAGGGCCGAGACTGCAATTTCTCGACCCTGCGTCAGTTCGAGCGCCGCCGCAGCCAACAAAACAACTGTCAGCTGAATCAACGAAATCTTTACTACCGGGGGGTTGCGCATAGGCGGGCTAAACCGGCCAGATTTTAATCTCCGCCCAATTTTTGGGCGTGCGAATTATGTCGGAACCAGCTTGTCGATTCAACCTGAAAATCCCGTCAGTTCACCTGATTTTCGCGCTTTTTTTATACCAGTAACAGGCATTGTGAGCACTCACATACAGGTAGAGCAGGCGCCGTTCTGGTGCGTTATTTTGGTGCAATATGACGAAACCGTTGCAGCAGTAACGATTGCGGGCGGTTGACCTGCGCTCGCCTCAGTCCTCGCTATAGCCGAGGTGGGCAAGAATGCCATCCAGCTCATCCAGGCTGGTGTATTTGAGTACCAGCTTGCCGGCACCTTTTTCTCCGTGATCGATGGTCACCGGCACACCCACTTTTTCCGCCAGCCGCTCGCTGAGGCGACGGATGTTGGGGTCAACGGGGGCTTTTTTCGGTGCGGGTTTACCCGCCTGATCGTGCAGGCGACGCACCAGTGCTTCGGTCTGGCGGACGGTGAGACCGCGCTCGACCACCTGCCTGGCCGCATTGCGTTGCGTCTCGCCGGTTAGCCCGAGCAGCGCCTTGGCGTGCCCGGTTTCGATATCGCCACGCTCCAGGAAGGTCCGAACCTCGTCGGTCAAACTGAGGAGGCGCAGAAGATTGGTCACCGCGGTGCGGGACTTGCCCACCGCCTCTGCCACCTGCTGCTGGGTGAGTTCGAACTCATCCTGCAGGCGCTTGAGGGCAATGGCTTCTTCCACCGGGTTCAGATCTTCACGCTGGATGTTCTCGATCAGCGCCATGGCGATGGCGGCCTCGTCGGTCACCTCGCGCACCAGCGCCGGCACTTTGTCCAGTTCCGCCAGCTGCGCCGCGCGCCAGCGGCGCTCGCCGGCGATGATCTCGAACTTGTGCTCACCAATCGGGCGCACAACGATGGGTTGCATGATGCCCTGGGCGCGAATGGAGTCCGCCAGCTCTTGCAGGGACTCCTGCGGAAAATCGCGGCGCGGCTGATAGCGGCCGCGCTGCAGGAATTCAATCGGCAGATCGCGCAGCTCGCCGTCAACGCGCTCGGTGACATCACCGTTGCGCTCACCGGCGGCAACCGCCATGGCTTCATTGGCGTGATTGCTGATCAGGTGGGAGAGTCCTTTGCCCAGGCCTTTGCGTTTGGCGGCCATAACTTGTTACCTCTGTGTTAAACCGCTTCCGCTACCGGCCGTTGGCCGCTGTTCTGATTGGCTTCGTTCGGCTTCGCCGCATGGCGGCGGGTGATCTCGCCGGCGAGGGCGAGATAGGCGATGGCACCTTTGGAGTTGCGATCGTATTCCAGCGCCGGCTGCCCAAAACTGGGGGCCTCCGCCAGGCGCACGTTGCGCGGGATACAGGTGCGATAGAGACGATCACCGAAATACTCGGAAAGCTGATCGGAGACATCGCTGGTCAGACTGTTGCGTGGATCGTACATGGTGCGCAGCACGCCTTCGATCTGCAACGCCGGATTGGCCGCCTGCTGGATCTGACCAATGGTTTCGAGCAGCGCGGAAATGCCCTCCAGCGCATAGTATTCGCATTGCATCGGCACCAGCACGCCGCCGGCGGCACACAAGGCGTTCACGGTAAGCATATTCAGGGACGGTGGACAGTCGATAAGGATGTAGTCGTATTCGTCGTTCACATCCACCAGCGCCTGGCGCAGTCGGGATTCGCGGCCGTCCATCTCCAGCAGTTCCACCTCGGCGGCGGACAGGTCGCCATTGGCAGGCAGCAGGTCGAAACCACTGTTGGTGGGCACGATGGCTTTCTTGATCGGCAGCAGGCTGGCGAGCACGTCGTAGCTGGACAGTTGCAACTCACTTTTGTCGACGCCGCTACCCATGGTGGCATTGCCCTGGGGGTCCAGGTCGACCATCAGCACCCGGCGCTTGTTGGCGACGAGAGATGCCGAGAGGTTTACACAGGTGGTGGTTTTGCCCACGCCACCTTTCTGGTTGGCTACCGCGAAAATCTTGCTCAAGGTTCTGGTCCTGTTGTTCCCGACGGGCGCTGTCCGTGGGCCCGTCGGGCTTGCCGCTAGGCCGGATGCACCGGAAGACGCGGCTGCTTATGCGCTGCCGCGTACTTCGGCCCGGCGCGCAGGTGTCAAATTCGAATCTGTCTATTTTGCCAGTCTTTGCCGTTCGGGTCCGAGCACCGCTCGACTCGATGGAGCACTTCTGGCGGTCGCTGGTCGCTATTCGCGACAGAGAACGATCAGGTGGCGTTCCGCCTCACAGCCCGGTACGGAGAGGGGCTGCAGCTGATCGACCTTAAAGCCTTTTGGCAATGCACTCAACTCATCTTCCGGAAGCTTGCCTTTCATCGCGTAAAAGCGCCCCCCGGGGGCCAGCAGATGGTCGCTGCCGTTGACCATATCCGACAGGGAGGCGAAGGCCCGCGAGACCACGCCGGCGTACAGCTCCTCGGGCTGGTAGGCCTCGACCCGCTGGTTGACGACGTTGATATTGGCCAGTTTCAGCTGACTGGCGACCTGGAATTGGAAGCGGGATTTTTTGCCATTGCTGTCGAGCAGGCTGATGGGGCGCTCGGGGTGGATGATGGCGAGCGGAATCCCGGGCACACCGCCGCCGGAGCCGACATCGATCAGGGGAGACTGGTCGTCGGGGCTCTGCCCACACAGGTTGACCACGCTCAGGCTGTCGATGATGTGGCGCTCGAGCATCTCTGCCGGTTCGCGTACGGCGGAGAGGTTGTAGGCCGCGTTCCAGCGGGCAAACAGGTCGAGATAGGCCAGCAGCTTGTCCTGCTGCTCTTCGCTCAGGTTCAGTTCGAGTTGTTCGGCAGCCTGTAGCAGGCGGGGGCGGAATTGTTCCATCGGGTTCTGTGGTTCCGGGCCCTTGATCATGGGCTTCGTTTTTCGTTTCGTGGCGGCCCAGCTGCCGATATCCGCTTGCTAGACCTTCTGCGAGGTCCCTCTCGCAGAAGGTCTAGCAAGCGGATATCGGCAGCTGCGCCTGCGCATTAACTTTCTGTAGTAGTCCATCGGGCGGTACAAAATTTCGATGCGAAGGTTCTGATACCGGGTACTCCCTTCCGAGACCTTCTAAAACAGGGATGTTTTAGAAGAGCCCCCAGGGATGGGTTCACGGGGGGGCGCCTAGCTCGTATCTCGGAAGGGAGTACCCGGTAGCAGAACCGCCACCAGACTTTCCGACCGGAACCCCGGAACCAGAATCAGACCGCTTTTTTACGCCCCAACAACCCACGCTTCTTCAGCTGAATCAGCAACAGCGATACCGCCGCCGGAGTAACCCCGGGCACACGGCCGGCACGCGCCAGCGTATCCGGCCGCGCATCAGTCAATTTCTGGATCACCTCGTTAGACAGCCCCGATACCGCGGAGTAGTCGAAATCCACCGGCAGCGGGGTGTCTTCGTAGGCCTGCAGACGCTCGATATCGTCGCGCTGGCGATCGATGTAACCGGCATATTTGGCCGAGATCTCCACCTGCTCGGCGACTTTTTCATCCGTCACCGCCTCTCCCTTGAGACCGGCGACATCGCTGTAAGTCAGCTCCGGGCGCTTCAGCAGATCCTGCAGGCTGTACTCGCGCGCCAGCGGTTGCGGGAGTTTCTGCTCCACGGATTTCGCCGCATCGGTACCCGGCTGAACCCAGGTGTCTTTGAGACGTTGCTGCTCCAGGGCGATGGCCTCGCGCTTGTCGCAGAACGCCTGCCAGCGGCGATCGTCCACCAGGCCCAGCTCGCGGCCTTTCTCGGTCAGGCGCAAGTCGGCATTGTCTTCCCGCAGCAGCAGGCGGTATTCCGCGCGGCTGGTAAACATGCGGTAGGGCTCTTTGGTGCCGCTGGTGATCAGGTCGTCCACCAGCACGCCCAGATAAGCCTCATCGCGGCGCGGGGCCCAGGCCTCTCTGTCCTGCGCCTGCAGCGCGGCATTGGCGCCCGCCAGCAGGCCCTGGGCGGCGGCTTCTTCGTAACCGGTGGTGCCATTGATCTGGCCGGCGAAGAACAGACCACCGATAAATTTGGTTTCCAGTGATGGCAGCAGATCCCGCGGGTCAAAGAAATCGTATTCGATGGCGTAGCCGGGACGGGTGATATGCGCGTTTTCGAACCCCTTGATCGAGCGCACCAGGTCCATCTGCACGTCGAACGGCAGGCTGGTGGAAATCCCGTTGGGGTAGAGCTCGTTGGTGGTCAGGCCTTCCGGTTCAATGAAGATCTGATGGCTGTTCTTGTCCGCAAAGCGGTGCACCTTGTCTTCGATGGACGGGCAGTAGCGTGGGCCGATGCCCTCGATCACGCCGGAATACATGGGCGAGCGGTCCAGGCCGCCGCGGATGATGTCGTGAGTCTGCTCGTTGGTGTGGGTGATCCAGCAGCACACCTGGCGCGGATGCTGTTCCCGGGATCCGAGATAGGACATCACCGGCAGCGGCTCGTCACCCCATTGCTCTTCCAGCCCGGAGAAATCCACCGAGCGCGCATCGATGCGCGGCGGGGTGCCGGTTTTGAGTCGCTCCACACGGAACGGCAGCGCGCGCAGGCGCTCGGCGAGGGCGATGGATGGCGGATCGCCGGCGCGACCACCGGAGTGGCTGTCGAGGCCGATATGGATACGGCCGCCGAGGAAGGTACCGGCGGTAATCACCACCGCCTTGCCACGGAAGCGCAGGCCGGCGTTGGTCACGACGCCGGTTACGCGGTCGTTTTCCACCAACAGGTCGTCGGCGGCCTGCTGGAAAATGTCCAGATTGGGCTGGTTTTCCAGAATGTGGCGGATCGCCGCCTTGTACAGCGCGCGATCCGCCTGGGCGCGAGTGGCGCGCACGGCAGGGCCTTTGCGGGCGTTCAATACCCGGAACTGGATACCGCCGAGATCCGTCGCTTCCGCCATGGCACCGCCGAGCGCATCGACTTCCTTCACCAGATGACTTTTGCCGATACCGCCAATCGCCGGGTTGCAGGACATCTGGCCCAGGGTCTCGATGTTGTGGGTCAGCAGCAGGGTACGGGATCCCATGCGTGCGGCAGCGAGGCTGGCCTCGGTGCCGGCATGTCCGCCGCCGATGACGATCACATCATACTGAGTGGGGTATTCCATAGTTTGGGCTCGGATGCCATCTGACGGAACAGACGGTCAAATTGGTGACTGATGGATAACTCTGCACGGGGTATCCAGGCAAAGGGTTCCTGGAAAGCGTTTCCTGGGTACCTCCCGAAATTCAGCCGCACATTATAGGCATCTTATGCTGTGCAAAAAAGCGGCACAGTGAAATTTCCTTTTTCTGTTCTCAAACACCTAATTAATTAACTTATACATATCTATGTATATGGTTAGTTTGTATTTGTTGTAATTATAAGAGGGCGAATTTTTCGGTATAACTGAAAAAAATTCAATAAATTCAAAGCCTTATGTTGATGATAACCACACCCTGAACCCCTGTGTGGAAGCAGGGGTAACCACGGTACGCTGCTGTGGACGGATGGGATAACTTTTGCGGTTCTGGCTTGTCGCTGTGTTTATCCCCATTTCACCCCGCTGCTATCCGCCCCTTTTTCCCGTGTTTCACCCACAGGGGCAAATTTCTTCCCTCCCCCTGTTGTCGCTTGTGCATGGATCTGTGAATTACCGGGGTAACTATCTGTGTTTGACCTGTGGTTGGCTTATCGTTGTGGATAATCCTGTGGGCTTGTGTGGGCAACTCCTGTGGCTTGAATGCGTAAAGCCTGTGTCTGATTC
Source organism: Microbulbifer celer (assembly GCF_020991125.1). Lineage (NCBI taxonomy): Bacteria > Pseudomonadati > Pseudomonadota > Gammaproteobacteria > Cellvibrionales > Microbulbiferaceae > Microbulbifer > Microbulbifer celer. The sequence continues at coordinate 3,790,738 of NZ_CP087715.1, read as the reverse complement.
TCTGGCGTTGTACGGCGCACTGACCTTGGCACCGCACTTTTCTTTTGTGGGCGGGGTTCGATCTCCTCGCTGACAGGCTCTACAATGCGGCTCTTTTCCTGTCAGTCCTCTCTTTTCTGTCAATTGCCGGCACAGCAGAGGGGTTTCCAGAGAAGTGCCCCCACGGATTACCGAGAGTTGAATGATGTCCGAGCACAACCGTCAGTCGCCACACTTCCAGGGCTGGGTGCTGTTGGCCGGTCTGATCCTGATGGCGGCCTGTCTGCGCGCGCCGGTGACCGGGGTGGGGCCTTTGATTGGTATGCTGCAGCAAGAGCTGCGGATGGATGCGGCGACGGCTGGCTTGCTGACAACACTGCCACTACTGATGTTCAGCCTCGGGTCACTGTTTGCCGCGACGCTTGCGCGCAGGTGGGGGTTGGGCGTAACCATTTTTGGGGCGCTACTGGCCGTTGTCGCTGGCGTTATGTTGCGCTCTGCGGGCTCGGTAATGGCGCTGTTTGCGGGCACAGCGGTGATCGGTGCCGGTATCGCGCTGGGGAATGTGTTGTTGCCCAGTGTGGTGAAGACTGACTTTCCCGACCGGGTGCCCATGGCCACCAGTCTCAGCGGTATCGCCATGGGGGTAGCCGGTGCTATTGCCTCGGTCTGTGTGGTACCGCTGGCGCTGTGGTTTGGATGGCAGGTGGGGTTGGCGGCGATTGCGCTGGTGCCCCTCGCAGCGCTGGCGGTGTGGGCGCTGCGGGCACCTCCCGAAGTGAGCCCATCCTCGGTAGAGCACACCTCCGGGGCCGCCCTGTGGCGCTCTCCGCTCGCCTGGCAGATCACCTTCTTTATGGGCTTCAACTCTCTGATGTTTTACTCCATGGCCAGTTGGCTGCCAGAGATCCTGGCGGAGAATGGGTTTTCCGCGGTGATGGCGGGGACATTACACGGTGAGATGCAGCTGGCATCGGCGCTGCCGGGCTTGTTTCTGGCGCCGGTGATTGCCCGCTTCAGCGATCAGAAACTGATGGCGGTAGCCATGGCGCTGTTGATGAGTGCCGCATTATTAGGGCTGTTGTCTTATCCCGGCTGGGCGGCACTGTGGGTGGCGGCGTTTGGTTTTGGGTCCAGCGGCTGCTTCCTGCTGGCGATGATGTTTATGGCGTTTCGTACCCATAGCCCGATACAGGCCGCGAGCCTGTCTGGGATGGCACAGTTTCTCGGCTACCTGCTCGCGGCCACCGGCCCCACCCTGGCCGGGGGGCTGCACGAGCAGTGGAGCAGTTGGCAGGCGCCGTTGTTGGCGGGGGTGGGGATAACCCTGTTGATGGCACTGTGTGGTGCCATGGCCGGACGCGACCGCAAGATCGCGGTCTCGTAAATACTGGCTGGCGGTTAACTGACCAGCTCACTCTCTACGCCGCCTTCCCCACAGGCCGCAGGAATCGGCGCATCAACCTGAAAGTGGAGATGCGGCGTAAGATCCACCGCTTCGCGCTTGGTGTGCAGTTTTGTTGAGCCGTATGCCTGTGTTGAACCAGTTTTTTTGGATGGTGAAGTCGTAGCTGAAGAAGGCCCCGTCGGTGCCTTCCCTGGCGAGGGTGCTCAGTGCGATACCATTCAGATGGAGCGGGTCACACCGCCATCGACGCGGATATTCTGGCCGGTGATGTAGCCCGCACCTTCCGACAGTAAAAAGGCCACGGTGTCTGCGATTTCCTCGACAGTTCCATAGCGACCCATCGGCACGCTGTCGCGGCGCTCGTGGACCTCGGGAAGACTGTCGATCCAGCCGGGCAGCACATTGTTCATACGGACATTTTTCGCCGCATAGGCACCTGCAAAGAGTTTGGTGAAGCTGGCAAGGCCCGCCCGGAATACCACCGAGGTCGGGAATACGCTGGACGGCTCGAAAGCCCAGGTAGTCGAAATGTTGACAATGGCACCTCCACCCTGCGCTTCCATGATCGGCGCCACCAGACGGATCGGGCGCACGGCGCTCAGGAAGTAGACCTCCATGCCTTGGTGCCAGTCCTCGTCAGTGAGGTCGAGAATCGGTGCGCGCGGGCCATGACCAGCGGAATTGACCAGTGCGTCGATCCGCCCCCATGTCGCCATCGTCAAATCCACGACCTGCTTCACGTCATCGAGTGACTGGTTCGAGCCGGTGACACCGACACCGCCCAATTCCTTGGCCAGCGCCTCGCCCTTGCCCGACGACGAGAGAATGGCGATACGGTAGCCACCTTGAGCCAGCCTGCGCGCGGCAGCGGCTCCCATACCAGATCCACCGCCCATGATGAGTGCAACTTTTTCTTCAGCCATGTCAGCCTCCTTTGGTTGGGTTCTGGAGGCATTATTTCAATTGACAGTCGAAGTTTCGCGTGATTAATAAACCTGTAAGACTGTAGAAAAACTATAGGCTGTTCCCATGGTGCCATCCCGCCGCAAGCTCCCCCCTCTCAATGCCCTGCGTGCCTTCGAGGTCTCGGGCCGCCGACTGAGTTTCCGGGCCGCTGCCGAAGAGTTGGGCGTCACCCAAGGCGCCGTCGCGCAGCAGGTGCGCGCGTTGGAAGAGCACCTGGGCCTGGCCCTGTTCCAGCGCTTGCCGCGCGGCCTCGCCCTGACGCCATCGGGTGCGGCTTACCTGATGGACGTGACCCGCGCCTTCGATACGCTCGGGGACGCCACCGGACGACTCCTGGAGCAACCGGACACTGTCACGATCAGTGTTACGCCGACCTTCGCCGCGAAACTGTTGATCCCTCGTCTAGCCGAGCTGAACGCCGCGCTACCCGGCGTGGAGTTGCGCACGGTCGCCACCGAGGCTATCTCCGATTTTGAGCGCGACCAGGTGGACATCGCGGTGCGGCTAACCCGCCCCCCGTTCCCATCCGGGCTGGAGGCCAAGCTGCTGTTCCACCAGGAGCTGGTCGCGGTCGCGAGCCCCCATCTGGTTAAAGATTTACCGCTCCCTCTCTCAGCCGCACAGCTTAAGGCGCGTCCGCTCTTGCATGACGCGCTCGATCATTGGCCGATGTTTCTGCGTGCCGACGGCAAGCTGCCCGGTGCGGTATTCAACCAGACGACACTGGCGCTGGATGCAGCTCTGGCTGGCCAGGGCATCGCCTTGGCATGTCGAGCGTTTGTGGCGGCGGATCTTGAGGCGGGGCGTCTAGTGCAGGTCACGGATGAAACTATGATCAAAGAGCCCAGCTTTTTCCTCGTCCGCAAGCGGTCATCTTTACCTCTTGCCCCGCGGGATGCGGTATGGGACTGGTGCGTGGCCTGGCTCTCGCTCCGTGTCGATTAGCACTTCGAATAGAGGTTTACTTCCCGATACAGAAACTGCCGAAAATCTTGCCCAGTAATTCATCCGCGGTCATGGCGCCGGTGATCTCTCCCAGCGCCAGCTGCGCCTGACGCAGATCTTCCGCCAGCAATTCGCCGGCGCCACTGCTGGTGAGTTGTGCCTGACCGTTGACGATCAGCGCGCGAGCACGGGTCAGGGCGTCCAGGTGGCGGCGGCGGGCACTGAAGTTGCCCTCGTTGCCGGCGCTGTAGCCCATGCACTGTTTCAGGTGATCCCGCAGGGCGTCGATACCGGCGCCGGTTTTGGCGCTGATGGCCACAATCGGTATCCCGTCGCTGTGGGCCAGCAGCCCGGCGCTGTATTCGCTAAGGTCAATCTTGTTCACTACCAGGGTGAGTTTTTCCGGATCCGGTAGCTGGCGGGTGAATTCCGGCCAGGCCCGATCCGGGTCCAGGGTATCCAGCTCACGCGCATCCGCCACCAGCAGTATGCGGTCGGCCGCACGGATCTCTTCCCAGGCGCGCTGAATTCCGATCTGCTCTACCCGATCCGGAGAGTCCCGCAGACCCGCGGTGTCGGCAATGTGCAGCGGCATGCCATCGATATGAATATGTTCCCGCAACACATCGCGAGTAGTGCCGGCGATGTCGGTCACAATCGCGGTGTCTTTCCCCGCCAGCGCATTCAGCAGACTCGACTTGCCCGCATTGGGTCGGCCGGCAATGGCGACCTGCATCCCCTCACGCATGATCGCTCCCTGGCGTGCCTGGGCCTCTACCCCGTCCAGTTGTGCCAGCAGCGCTTCGATATCTGCCGCCACCTTGCCGTCGGCGAGAAAATCGATTTCTTCTTCTGGAAAATCGATCGACGCTTCGACATAGATGCGTAGATGGGTTAGTTTTTCCGCTAAGTCTTCGATTTTTTCGGAAAAAGCACCCTGCAGTGAACGCAGTGCGTTCTGCGCCGCCTGCGCGCTGCCGGCGTCAATCAGGTCCGCAATGGCCTCCGCCTGGGCCAGATCCAGCTTGTCGTTGAGAAACGCGCGCTCGGAAAACTCCCCCGGACGGGCCTGGCGGGCGCCTAGTTGGAGGAGGGCGTCGAGCAGGATATCCAGAATCACCGGCCCGCCGTGGCCCTGAAGTTCCACCACGTCCTCACCGGTAAAGGAGTTCGGTCCCGGGAAGAACAGCGCCAGCCCCTGATCGAGCAGGCGGTCGTCGTGGGTAAAGTCGCAGTAGTGGGCAAAGCGCGGTTTGAAGGTTCTGCCGCACAGTTGCTCGCCAATCGCCCGGGCGTTCGGGCCGGACAGGCGAATCACACCGATACCGCCACGGCCCGGCGGGGTGGCGACGGCGGCAATGGTGTCTTTGCTGAGGCTTTGCTGGGACATGGTATGAGTTTATCCAAAAGTCAGATAAAGGAAGGGCCGCGTAGTGCGGCCCTTTCAGTGTCGGAGTTATACAGTAAATGCTAAGGCGGAGCGGCGGGTGGAAGGTTTTGAAAGCGTCAGCGACAGGGACGTCGCTGACGCAGCGTACAGAGATGTATTCACAGCGGTTTCAAAACCTTCCACCCGGTGCTCCGCCGCCACCGGGCGGGTCTATTACCTGCTACTTGGTCGCCGCTTCCACCTGCTTGTTGATAAACCAGGTCTGTGCAATCGAGATCAGGTTGTTCGCAATCCAGTACAGTACCAGGCCGGCCGGGAACCACAGGAAGAAGAAGGTCATCATCACCGGCATCAGCTGCATGATCTTCGCCTGGGTCGGATCCGTGGGCTGCGGCTGCAGCTTCTGCATCAACCACATGGACAGACCCATGAACACCGGCAGGATGAAGTAGGGGTCCTTCACCGACAGATCGTGGATCCACAGAATCCACGGCGCGTGACGCAGCTCTACGGTTTCCATCAGCATCCAGTACAGACCGATAAACACCGGCATCTGTAACAGCAGCGGCAGGCAGCCACCCACAGGATTGATTTTCTCCTTGCGGTACAGCTTCATGGTTTCTTCCGCCAGCTTCTGGCGGTTGTCCTTGTACTGCTCCTGCAGCTTCTTCATCTGCGGGGCAAACTTGCGCATGCGCGCCATGGACTTCAGGCCCGCCGCGGACAGCGGGAACAGCAGCGCCTTGATGAACACCGTCAGCAGGATGATCGACCAGCCCCAGTTGCTCACAATATTTTCATGGATCCAGTTCAGTACCCGGAACATCGGCTTCGCCAGCCACCACAGCCAGCCGTAGTCCACGGTCAGGTCCAGATAGGGGGATATCTCTTCCAGGCGGAACACATCTTTGGGGCCGGCATAGAAGGAAGCTTCCACCACACCCTGCTGCCCGGGTTCAACCCGTAGCTGCGGGCTGCTGAAGCCCATGCTGAACAGGCCGTTGCCTACCGGTTTCAGGTGGAAGTCATTGCGCTCGGTCTGGTTGGGTACCCAGGCACTCAGGAAGTAGTGCTGTACCATCGCCATCCAGCCGCCCTCAATAGAGATATTGGTGGGGCTTTCGGCGATATCTTCAAAGTCCTGTTTGAAGTAGTTTTCTTCGCTGGTGTGCAGTGCGGCACCGAGGAAAGGCGAAACACCGATCCCCACATCCACCGGTGGTTCGCGATCGTCGCGCAGGATATCCCCGCAGATACCGGCCAGCAGGGGCTTGCTGCGTTCGTTGTCGATCAGGTAGGAAACCTTGACCAGGTAATCACTGCGATTGAAGGTGAAGCGTTTGGTGAAGCCGATACCGTTCTGCTGTTGCTTCAGGTCGACGGTCAGGGTGTCCTGGCCTTCCTTCAATGCGTATTCAGTGGCATCGCTGGAAAACTGCGGGCGCCCGGCCGTACACGCACCCTTGCCGCCCATCAGGCCGCTGCGGGCAATGTAGGTGTGGCTGCGGGTCTGGTTGAGCAGGATCAGCGGGCGATCCGGGGTATTCAGCTCTTCGTAGTACTTGCGCAGCGCCACCTTGACGATGTCGCCCCCTTTGGGATCGATCAGCAGGGTCAGTACATCGGTATTGACGGTGATCAGCTGGGTCTGAGGGGCTGCGCCCACTTCCGGCAGGCCGCTTTCGGATTGGCCGCTGGCTGCGTCGGGCACGCCATCAGCGTTGTTGCCTGCCTGGCCGGAGGGCAGGGTTTCCGCCTCGACACCCTTGCCACCTTCGTGGTGAACCACGGTGGTCTGATCGATTTCCGGGGCGTGACGCTCCTGGAATTCATTCCACTGGAAAATCAGGGCCAGAAGCACGGCGGCGATTCCGCCGACCAGTGTGTAGCGTTGCCAATCCATTATGTTGAAAGCCTTGTCGCAGGGGCGAGCATTATTGAGTCGCCCGGGTGTCAGATTTTTCGGGGGCAGGAGGAACCGGGTCCGGACCGCCTGGATGCCAAGGGTGGCATTTTATAAGGCGCAGCGCGCTTAAATAACCCCCTTTGCAGAATCCGTGTGTTTTTAATGCTTCTTCCGCATAACGGGAACAGGTGGGGTGAAAGCGACACTGGTTGCCGATCCAGGGGCTGAGTAACAGGCGGTAAACATGGATCAGTTTGATCGCCAGCCAGGTCATTGCGGGCTCCGCTTCTGTTGCGGTTCCGTTTGTGCCGTGGGTTTACCTCGTCCCTTCCTGTTTTGCTGCCGGCCCCGGCTTTTGCCCTTGGGCGGCGGTTGTGACTCCGGATTGCGGGCCCGCTGGTCCAGCTTGCGCCACAGCTTGTTGAAGATCTTCGTCAGGGTGGCCTTGTCCAGCTCTCCTGCGCCGCCGCGGGCCAGAACTACCGCGTCGAGCGGGAATAGCTGGTGTTGCTGCAGGCGAAAAGTCTCACGGGCAATGCGCTTGATGCGGTTGCGATCGCTGGCGTTACGGACGTGTTTTTTGGCAATGACGAGGCCGAGCCGAGGGTGCTCGAGATCGTTGGGGCGGGCGAGGATCAGGAATTGAGGCTGAGCCGCACGGACGGGAGCGGACTCAAAAACGGCGCGATATTGCGCCGCATTGAGCAGCCGCAGCGGCTTGGCGAAACCGAAGTCGCTGCGCGGGGACTGCATAGTGTTAAGACTGCGCGCTAAGCGGCAGAATTAAGCACACAGAACCTTGCGGCCTTTGGCGCGACGGCGGGCAAGAATCTTGCGGCCGTTTTTGGTGGCCATACGGGCACGGAAACCGTGGTTGCGCTTACGCTTCAAGTTACTGGGCTGAAATGTACGTTTCATGTTGTTACTACCTGGAGTTGAGTCCTGGGATTTTGTGAATCTGGACCGCTTGCGCCATGGACTATGCGCTGCGAAGGCGGCGGATTGTATAGAAAGCCAACAGCCAAATCAATTGACCTGCAGTGTTTTATGCAAGTTTCCTGCATTTATTTTTCGCGGGTGCGTCCCGCTATCCACAATCCACTCGGGCGCTGTGCAATGGCATCCGGGGTTGCTCTGGCGGGGTGGCTTTTGCTGTCAATTTTGCAAGATGTTGTTGTGGCGTCGGTTTTTCATCCCATGCACCGGTTGATCCCAAGATATGCACAGGGGGTTGTGGATAACTATTGGTGGCCAGCTTGCCCCTGCTGACTACTTAGTGTGCAAGCTCTTGAAACTACACGGTTTTTCTGTGCTCTGCTTTTCATAAAAAATACATTATTTGTGGATAACCCGACTGCCCGGGAGTATACTGTGCCGCTCTTTGTGAGGCCGCGCCGGTGGATAACAGTTCGGTTGCGTTCTGCCTCGGTCCAATTTTGGGGGGTTCCTTGTCTGATTCCGTTTGGAAGCAGTGCGCTGCCTGTTTGCAGGATGAGCTGTCACCGCAGCAGTTCAACACCTGGATTCGGCCGCTACGGGTCAGTGATGACTGTGGTGCAGTTGAGTTGCGTCTGGTGGCGCCGAACCGTTTCATCCAGAACTGGGTGGGCGATAAGTTTCTCGATAGAATTCGCGACCTGGTACAGCATTTCAACGGCGGGCAATCGCTTGCGGTCGAGGTGGTGTCCATAGATCGTCGTGCCACCCGTTTTCGCCGCAATCTCGGTGGTACCGCGCAGTCCTCTGCGTCCGGTGCGGCACACGCGCCCGCGCCACCTTCGCTGTCCTCTTCTCGTGCGCCTGCTCAGGCTTCTTCTCCTGTGCCTTCCCGGGCGTCTTCTCAGCCTGGCGCTCAGGTTGCCGCGCGCCCGAGCGTGGATCCGCAGCTCAACAATGTGGTGGCAGAGGAGTCCGGGGTCGACAACCTGACCGCTGCGGAGCGCCTGCCGGCGGATCTACACAGTGGCGGGGAGCCTGCTGTCGCAGCGCCGGTGCCGCCGCCGCGCAAGGTGGAGGTGGAAGGTGCGATCAAGCATGGCAGTGCACTCAACCGCGGTTTTACCTTTGCTTCCTTTGTTGAAGGTAAATCCAACCAGCTCGGCCTGGCTGCGGCGCAACAGATCGCGGATAACCCGGGTGGCGCCTACAACCCACTGTTTATCTATGGCGGTGTCGGTCTGGGGAAAACCCACTTGATGCATGCGGTGGGCAATGCGCTGGTGGAGCGCAACCCCAATGCCAAAGTGGTTTACCTGCATTCAGAGCGCTTTGTGGCCGATATGGTGAAGGCGCTGCAGTTGAACGCCATCAGTGACTTCAAGCGCTATTATCGTTCCGTCGACGCGCTGCTGATTGATGATATCCAGTTCTTTGCCGGCAAGGAGCGCTCCCAGGAGGAGTTCTTCCACACCTTCAATTCACTGCTGGAAGGTGGCCAGCAGATTATCCTGACCTGCGACCGCTATCCGAAAGAGATCGACGGTCTCGAAGAGCGCCTGAAGAGCCGCTTCGGCTGGGGCCTCACGGTGGCTGTAGAGCCCCCCGAGCTTGAGACGCGGGTCGCGATCCTGATGAAGAAGGCCGAGCAGGTGGGGGTAGACCTTCCGCACGATACGGCATTCTTTATTGCCCAGCGTATCCGTTCCAATGTGCGTGAGCTCGAAGGCGCCCTGCGCCGGGTGATCGCGAATGCCCAGTTCACCGGCCGCCCTATTGACGATATTCTGGTGCGTGAAGCGTTGAAAGACCTGCTTGCGCTGCAGGATCGACTGGTGAGTGTGGACAATATCCAGCGCGTGGTGGCGGAGTACTACAAGATAAAGGTCGCAGATCTGCTGTCCAAGCGGCGCAGTCGTTCGGTGGCCCGCCCTCGGCAGGTAGCGATGTCACTGGCGAAGGAATTGACCAACCACAGTCTGCCGGAGATCGGCGATGCGTTTGGTGGCCGCGACCACACTACGGTGCTGCATGCCTGTCGCAAGATCCGACAGCTGCAGGAAAGCGACGGCGATATCCGCGAGGATGTACGTCTGCTGACCCGAACATTGACCACCTGATACATGACAAGAGTCCGCAGGTGTACTGATCGCAACAGTGTCAGTTGCGCCGCGGCGAGAACCTTTGAACTGAGATTTTCCGGTAGTGCGAGTTGCCCACGTCCACCGGCAAAGAGAATAAACAGACTGGAGCAAGGCAAAACTTATGAAATTTAGCGTGAGTCGGGATGCCCTGTTGAAGCCGCTGCAGCTGGTGGCTGGTGTGGTAGAGAAACGTCAGACGCTGCCGGTACTGGCGAACGTGTTGATGCAGTTGCAGGGGCAGGAGTTGTCACTGACCGGCACTGATCTCGAAGTGGAGATCGTCGCTCGCCTGTCCCTGGAAGATCCGGCGGAGATGGAAGGTGAGGTGACGGTACCGGCGCGTAAGTTACTGGATATCTGTCGCTCGTTGCCTGACGGCGCCGAGCTCAAGTTTGAACGCGATGCGGAGCGCCTGATTCTGCGTAGTGGCCGCAGTCGTTTTCAGCTGTCTACGCTGCCCGCGAGCGATTTTCCGAACCAGGAAGAGACCTCCGCCCAGAGCCGATTCTCCATTTCCCAGCGCGAGATCCGTCGCCTGATCGAAGCTACCAGTTTTGCCATGGCCCAGCAGGACGTGCGCTATTACCTGAATGGCCTGCTGCTGGAGTGTCGCCCGCAACAGTTGCGGGCTGTGGCCACCGACGGCCACCGTCTGGCGCTGTGTGACCGCGATGCGCCGGGTCTGAATGTCGAAGCACCGGTACAGGCGATCGTGCCTCGTAAGGGCGTTCTGGAGCTGGCGCGACTGTTGGAAGATACCGATGTACCTGCAGAAGTGGTGTTGGGCAATAACCATATTCGTGTGAACAGCGGTCCGTTCACATTCACCTCCAAGTTGGTGGATGGCAAGTTCCCGGATTACGAGCGGGTGCTGCCGCGCTCTACTGGGAATGAGATCTTTGCCGATCGCCTGGCCCTGCGTCAGGCATTCCAGCGCGCAGCCATTCTTTCCAATGAGAAATACCGCGGCGTGCGGTTGCAGGTTTCCGAGGGGCTGCTGCAGATCGTGGCCAACAACCCGGAGCAGGAAGAGGCGGAAGAGCAGGTGATGGTGGACTATCATGGTGACGCTCTGGAAATCGGCTTTAACGTCGGTTACCTGCTGGATGTGACCGGCGCGATTCAGAGCGAGCAGATCCGTATCGGTCTGGCAGATGCAAACAGCAGCGCGCTGCTACATCAGCCAGAGGAAGGGGATTCCCTGTACGTGATCATGCCAATGCGCCTGTAAGGCAACATTTGTCGCAGGGAGCGCCTCACTTACGTGCATAGCAACCATATCTCTGTTCGACCACTGAAAGCCGCTGATTTACCCGAATCGGCGGCTTTTTCATATTTTCTTTTTGTCCCCTCTGTGTTCTCTGGTCCGGTCTGGCGTAGTTCATGTCGCTGAGTCGCCTCTACCTTTCATCCTTCCGCAACGTCTCCACCGCTGACCTGGAGCTGGTACCCGGTGTTAATCTTTTTTGTGGCGCCAACGGTAGTGGTAAGACCTCGTTGCTGGAGGCGGTACATATGCTGGCCTCGGGGCGCTCTTTCCGCTCGCGGGAGAGTCGCTCTGTGATCCAGTATGGGTGCGATCGGCTGACGGTGTTTGGTCGTCTGGCGGACGGGGTAACGCTCGGCGTGGAGCGGGGGAGGGATGGCAAGGGGCGTATTCGTATCAATCAATCTCCCGCAGCGTCCAGTTCCCAGCTGGCCGCCAGCCTGCCTCTGCAGGTGATCAACAGTGAAAGTTTTGCTGCGTTGGATGGTGGCCCCGGGGTTCGCAGGCAGTTGCTGGATTGGACGGTGTTCCACGTGGAACATCGTTTCGCGCAGCACTGGAAAAGCTTTCAAGGTGCGTTGAGTCAGCGCAATGCGCTGCTTCGCCGTGGTAAAATCGAACCAGAAATGCTGCGTCCTTGGGAGCAGCAGATCATCCAGAGCGGTGAATTGGTCGATGAGCTTCGTCGATCGGTGTTCGAGAGGCTGCGTGTCCTTTTCCTGGATAGAGTCGGAGATCTACCGGAGGAACACTTCGGAGGACTGGATGTACGGCTCAGGTCCGGTTGGAAAAAAGGGTTGTCATTGGCGCAGGCACTGGAAGCCGGCCGGGAAGGGGATATCGCTCAGGGTTTTACCCGTGTTGGCCCCCATCGCGCTGATTTGCGTTTTGGTGTGCAGGGGCAGCCGGCACATCTTGTGCTTTCTCGCGGTCAGCAGAAGATGCTGGTGTGTGCATTACGTACCGCGATGGCGCATTGTCTGGGGGAGGGGCACAAACCGGTGTTTCTGATTGACGATTTGCCTTCTGAGCTGGATACAGATAATCAGAAGCTGTTCGCTCGTTGGATCAGTCAGTGCGCAGACCAGGTGCTTGTCAGCGGGATTGAGCAAGAAATGACAGCGCAAGCCTGGCGAGCGCTCCCATCCCCTTGGAGCGACCCCAAAGTGTTCCACGTGGAACATGGAACCGTGTCCGCGCTATAGCGTGCGACCCGATAAGAATTTTACCGAGGAGACAATCGTGAAAACGGTCTCTTCGCCGCCCTGGTGGGTTGTGCGCGTTGCGCAGCGAACTGATACAAACTATGCGTGCGGCCCCACCAAGTGACGCAAACCGACTATTGAATGCCGGCAAACACCGGAGTAATGGAGCAACAGCATGTCGCAAGAAAATAATTACGATTCCAGTAGCATCAAGGTTCTCAAGGGCCTGGATGCGGTGCGCAAGCGCCCGGGAATGTACATTGGTGACACGGACGATGGAACCGGCCTGCACCATATGGTGTTTGAAGTGGTGGACAACTCCATCGATGAGGCGCTGGCAGGACATTGCGACGAAATCAGAGTCATCATCCACCCTGACGAGTCCATCAGTGTCTCGGACAACGGCCGCGGCATTCCCACGGAGATTCACTCGGAGGAGGGCGTTTCCGCGGCGGAAGTTATTATGACGGTCCTCCACGCCGGTGGTAAGTTCGATGACAACACCTACAAGGTGTCCGGTGGCCTGCACGGGGTGGGGGTTTCCGTAGTAAACGCGTTGTCGGAAGAGCTGAAACTCACCATCCGCCGTGGGGGTAAGATCCATGAACAGGTCTATCGGCACGGCGTGCCCGAGGCCCCACTGGCTGTCGTCGGTGACAGTGAAACCTCCGGAACCACGGTACATTTCAAACCGTCCCCGGAGACTTTTACCAATATCCAGTTCCATTACGACCAACTGGCCAAGCGTCTGCGAGAGCTGTCGTTCCTGAACTCCGGTGTGCGCATCGTGCTGAAGGATGAGCGCTCGGGCAAAGAGGAAGTCTACGAATATGAGGGTGGCCTGCGTGCCTTCGTGGAGTTCCTGAACCAGAACAAGACACCGATCAACAAAGTGCTGCACTTCAAGAACCAGCGTGAAGATGGCATCGCGGTAGAGGTGGCACTGCAATGGAACGATTCCTTCCAGGAAAATATTTTCTGTTACACCAACAATATTCCCCAGCGTGACGGCGGTACCCACCTGGCGGGCTTCCGCGCAGCCCTGACCCGTGGTCTCAATAGCTATATCGAAAAAGAAGGGGTAGGGAAAAAGGATAAGGTCAGCACTACGGGCGATGACGCCCGCGAAGGCCTGACAGCGATCATTTCGGTCAAAGTACCGGACCCAAAGTTCTCCTCCCAGACCAAAGACAAGCTGGTCTCCTCCGAGGTAAAACCGGCGGTCGAGCAGGAGATGGGACACTCGTTCACCGACTACCTACTGGAAAACCCGCAGGAAGCCAAGGCGGTAGTGGGCAAGATGATTGATGCTGCCAGAGCTCGGGAGGCGGCTCGTAAGGCGCGGGAGATGACCCGCCGCAAGGGCGCACTGGATATCGCCGGGCTTCCCGGCAAGCTGGCAGACTGCCAACAGAAAGACCCGGCGCTGTCAGAAATCTACCTGGTGGAGGGCGATTCCGCTGGAGGCTCGGCAAAACAGGGGCGCGACCGCCGCACCCAGGCCATCCTGCCCCTCAAGGGGAAGATCCTGAATGTGGAAAAGGCCCGGTTCGACAAGATGCTGTCCAGCGCCGAAGTGGGCACCCTGATTACCGCTCTGGGTTGCGGTATCGGCAAGAGTGAGTTTGATCCCGACAAACTGCGCTACCACAGCATCATTATCATGACGGATGCCGACGTGGATGGCGCGCACATCCGTACCCTGTTGCTCACCTTCTTCTTCCGTCAGATGCCGGAACTGATTGAACGCGGTCATGTATTTATTGCGCAGCCACCGCTGTACAAGATATCCAAGGGCAAGCAGGAGCAGTACCTGAAAGATGAGGCGTCTCTGACCCAGTACCTCACCAACGCCGCCCTCGAGAGCGCGACCCTCTACGTCAATCCGGAAGCTCCGGGGCTGGCAGGCAATGCGTTGGAATCCCTGGTCAAGGAATACCGCGCCGTGATGGCGACCATCGATCGCCTCAATCGCCTTTACCCGGAGCAGGTCCTGCACTCCATGGTCTATTTGCCGAGCGTGAGCCCGGAAGACCTGCAGAGTGAGGAAAAAATGCAGACCTGGAGCGTTCGCCTGCAAGAGCTGCTGGAGCAGGAAGCCGACGGCGGCGGCCGCCGCCACCTGGTGAGCATTCGCAAAGATGAAGAACGGGATCTCTATCTGCCGGCGATCAATATCGTGGCCCACGGCGTGAGTAGTGACTATGTGATCAGTCACGAGTTCTTCGAGTCCGCAGAGTATCGCGCCATCTGCACCCTGGGTGAAAAGATGCTGGATCTGCTGGAAGAGGGCGCCTACATCCAGCGCGGTGAAAAGCGGCAGTCCGTCACCAGCTTCCCCGAAGCACTGACCTGGCTGATGAACGAGAGTCGCCGCGGCTACAACATCCAGCGCTATAAAGGTCTGGGAGAAATGAACCCGGAGCAGCTGTGGGAGACCACCATGAATCCTGAGACCCGTCGCATGCTGCAGGTAACGGTGGAAGACGCCATTGCCGCGGACCAGATCTTCACCACCCTGATGGGGGACAATGTGGAGCCCCGGCGTGAATTTATCGAAAGCAACGCGCTGGCGGTGGAAAACCTGGATGTGTGATTAACGCACCCAGAATTTGATCGTGAACGAACAAAGCAGCCTCCGGGCTGCTTTTGTTGTTTCAAGTGATGGAAAAGTTGAGGGTTGAGTGAGATTAAAGTCGGATCGCGCTCCGTGGTCAGGCCGCCCGGCACATCATCACCAACTCGTCCTGTCGGGCCTCCATGGAGTAGCTGCGGGCGGTCTCTTCGAAGCCGTGCTTCTGGAGAAAATACCTGCCGTGGAGGTTTTCTTCCAGCACCGTCACTTCCAGCTGGTTGCGGTCATACATCGCCTGCGCCATCAGCGTGCTGCCAATACCCTGCCGTTGCTGTGTCGGTGCAACAAATACGGTGTGCAGCTCGTTATCCGGGGTGATTGCCACCAACCCTTCGGCGATATCGTCGCGCGGGTTAGCGTAAACCCAGGCGGTAAGCCGAGGCTCATCATTAGCAGAAACGTGAGAAAAACCAGAGCTCTGCATCGCCGCATACAGCCGTTGCAACTGCTCTAGCGTGTCCTGCAGGCGCGCCTCCCAGTAAGACACTGGCAGGCTGGGATGATGGGTACAGGCCAGATGAAGCCAGAGTTGCCCCAATCGGTCTATATCAGTGGTTTCCAGTGGTCTAAGCATAAATAACCCGAGAGTAAGTGCTTACTATGCTGGTAATCCTAATCTCCCGTGAAATAAGTACCCAACTACTGGCAATAAAAGCGTCCCATCATATCGCGCGCTTAATGCGTTCCCATCATGCATGCCCTCTGTGAGAAACCCCTCGTCCAGGTGAGAAGGCGTCAATTACCACCGGCTAGCTATTGACACAACCAGTATTAAAAAATATAATCGTTCTCATTAATAAATCAGATAAAAACTGAGAGGACTACGGAGAGCCATGCGTCGATTCACCCTGAACCCCCTGTCACTGGCGTTGTTTACCACTTTGACGACCACCGCCGGGGGTGCCTTCGCCGAAGAGAAAACGGAGCTGCTGGAAACGGTTTCCGTACTCGGTAGCAGTGAACATACCGAAAAACTGCCTGGGTCCGCGCATCTGGTCAGCGCGGGAGAGCTGGAAAAATTCGAGTTTGTGGATATCAACCGCATGCTGCGTACGGTGCCCGGTGTCTACCTGCGAGAAGAGGATGGCTATGGCCTGCGCCCGAATATCGGTATTCGCGGTGCCGACGGCGGCCGCTCCGGCAAGATCTCGCTGATGGAAGATGGCGTGCTGATCGCGCCGGCGCCCTATGCGGCCCCTTCCGCGTATTACTTCCCAACCGCCGGTCGCCTGAACCAGATCGAGGTACTCAAAGGGCCAGCAACCCTGAAATACGGGCCATTTACCGTGGGCGGTGCGGTGAACATGCTGAGCACGCCGATTCCCGGCGTTTCCGAAGGTAGTGTGCAGTTGGAGACGGGCCAGTATGGGGAGAATCGCCTGCATGCCTATTACGGCGACAGCACCGAGACTACCGGCTGGCTGCTGGAAACCCACCAGCAGCAGGCGGACGGCTTCCGTGACATCGACCGCGGCGGCAGTGCCGATATCGCCAAGGAAGATTACCTGGTCAAGGGGCGTCTGAAGTCCGTCGCCGACGCCACTTATGCCCAGCAGCTGGATATCAAACTGCAGTACTCGGAAGAAGAGTCCGGCATGAGCTACCTAGGGCTGACCGATGCGGATTTCGCCTCAGACCCCAATCGTCGCTATGGCATCAGTGCCCTGGATGAGATGCAGAACCGCCACAGTGGACTGCAGTTGAACCACAGTATCGCGCTGAGCGACAGCTTCAGCCTCAACACACAGGCCTATTACAACAAGTTCAAGCGCGACTGGTTCAAGGTGGGCCTCGGGGATCTGATCGATGATGCCAACAGCGGCGATGCCACCGCGCAGGCGGTGCTGGACGGCGAAGCGGACTACGACTTCGGCATCAAACACAACAACCGCAAATACGAATCTCGCGGCGTACAGGTGAGTGCCGACTGGCAGCTGGCTACGGGCGATATCGAACACGATCTGGAAATCGGCCTGCGCCGTCACTGGGATGAAGTGGATCGCTTCCAGCCCACAGAAGAGTACAGCCAGATCGACGGCGCCTTGTTGTTCCAGGAAGTCCGTGATCCCAGCGCGAGTAACAACCGTGTGGAAGAGGCCGACGCCAACTCCTTCTTCGTCTACGACCAGATCCAGCTGGCGGAACAGCTCGCGCTGACCGCCACCCTGCGCTACGAAGATGTGGATACCACACAACAGCGCTACAACAGCATCGACCGCAGTGAGGAAGGCAGCAGCCGCTCCAACTCCCTCAGCGAGTGGCTGCCGGGGCTGGGTCTGGTATACGAGGTGAATAGCGAATGGGCGCTGCTCGCCGGTGTACATCGCGGTTTCGCGCCGCCTGGAGCCGGGTCCGACAGTGGAGTAGGCGCGGAGCTTTCCACCAACTACGAGTGGGGCGCGCGTTACAACCGCGGCGACCTGCGCGCGGAAGTGATTGCCTTCTACAGCGACTACGAAAATACCGTACAGAACTGCTCCATCGCCGTGCCCTGTCCGGATGAGGCGGAAAGTGGCAGCTATCAACTGGGCGAATCGGAAATCCGCGGCCTTGAAGCCTCCCTGGGCACTCAGTGGCAGCTGGCCGGCGGCTGGTTTGTACCGCTGGCGGCGAGCTATACCTGGACCGAGGCCGAGATCACCCGCGACAGTGATGGTGGTGACCTGCTGGCAGGGGACAACTTTGCTTACCTACCGGAAAATGTGTTCGCGTTGACCGCCGGCCTCGACAGCGGCGCCGCCTGGCGGGTAAATCTCACCGCGGCCTTCCAGGACGAGATGTGTGTGGATAACAGGTGTAATCGGGGTGCCGGCGACCGTTTCGATCACACCGAGTCTCTGTGGGTGGTGGATGCCGCCGCGCACTACGATTTCAGCGCGGATTTGACGGGTTACCTGAAGGTAGACAACCTGTTGGATGAGCAGGCGATCATCAACCGCGCACCGGATGGCGCCCGCGCCAACCGTCCGCGCACTGCATCGGTGGGTGTACGTTTTATCTTCTGATCGCGTATCCCACATCGTCCCGAGAAAGCCCGGCAATGCCGGGCTTTCTCGTTGTGGGAAAACAGCAGGGGAACAAAGAAGGGAATTAAATTGGCGTTAAACACGTCACGGAATTTCCCGCGAAGCGTGTGAACCCGATACAATACCTGACCAAAAGGTTGGGAAAAATGCAAAGAAAAGCGCGCTACAGCGGTCCCTACAGTGTCAGTGCCTACAATGGTCACCAGCGCCTGGCACAGGGCCATATCACTGAAGTTGCCCTGCAACTGAAACGGACCTTGTCGGAAGCCGATCTGGCAACCGTTCTCGTATTTGATGATGCCACCAGTGATCCGATCGAACTGGATATGAGTGGAACCGAAGCCGCAGTGCTTTCACGGCTACCCGCGCTGCCCGGGAGCACCGGCGATGGCGAAAGCCAGCAGGGGGGGAACACGCACGATAGCGAGGACAAAGTCTCCCAGTCGCTAATGGCACTTCTGAATCTGGAGCCCTCCCAAATTGCCTGGTTGCAGGGGCAGGGTCAGCCACCGGGGATTGTCATCAAAGCGCTTATTGCCAATGCGATGGAAGAGCGCCCCCCGCGGCAGCATCGCTCGCCGGGTGAAGCGGAAAACCAGGCCGCCAAAGCGGCGGCGCTGAGATCCATCAATGCCCTGGCGAAGGCGCTGCCGGGTTGTGATGAGGCTATTCAGGCCCTCCATCAAAACGACGCAGCACGCTTCCGGTTGATCATTTCAAGCTGGCCCAGAGGCCTCGCGCTACACTTAAAAAAACTCTCGGACGACGCGTTTGTGTAGCGCTCAAGCCGATCGATCCAGCCTACACGGATACGGATCCCGACATATGTACAAAGTGCGCTTTGAGATAGCGCGTTTCGGCAATGGCGGGATGTATCGGGTGATCTGCGCCCTGACCGCCGCTGCCGATTATGCTGATGGACTTTTCCAGGTGGCGGCCGGCGCCGCGCAGGATTTCGAGCAGGGTGTCGGATGCCAAGTGCATGGAGCAGGAAGCGCTCACCAGTAATCCGTTGCGGTTGAGCAGCCGCAGTGCCAGTTCATTGATATGCCGATAGGCCGCCTCGCCGGACTTCTGGTCCTTGCGGCGTTTGATAAACGCTGGCGGGTCCAGCACGATGGCATCGTAGCGCTCACCGGTATTGATCAGTTCCTTCATGGCATCGATAGCCTTGCCCTGCACGGTAATCAGGTCGTCCTGGCGATGATTCAGCGCTGCATTCTCTTCACACCAGTCGAGCGCCTGTGAGGAGGCATCCACGCAGGTTACTTGTGATGCGCCGTTAGCAAGTGCTTGCACACCCCAGCCGCCAGCGTAGGAGAACAGATCCAACACCCGCTGACCTTTCACCCACTGGTTCAGCCGTGCGCGGTTGTCGCGGTGATCGTAGAACCAACCGGTTTTCTGGCCCTCGTAGACCGGTGCCAACAGCGGCACCCCGTTTTCCTCAAACGGTGCCATTTTCGGCACCTCGCCGTATGCCACCTCACACACTTCCGGCAGTTCCTCTACCTTGCGCCCCTGATGATCGTTGCGCAGCAGAATACCTTTGGGCTGCACCAGCGCGACCAGCGTATCGACGATATCCTGCAGCAGATTCTCCATACCCCAGCTACTGATCTGGACTACCAGGTAATCGCCAAAGCGATCCACCACCAGCCCGGGCAGACCGTCGGAATCGCCATAGACCATCCGGTAGCTCGGGTGGGGAAAGTACCGCTCGCGCAGGGCGAGGGCATTTTCCAGTCGGCGTTTGAGAGACTTGGTATTGAAGGGGCCCTTGCGGGAAACCAGCCGCGCGCAGATCAGTTGGTTGGGGTTCACCAACCCGTAACCCAGGGATTTGCCCTTGCTGTCCAGGATTTCGCACTGACTGCCTGGCTCGAGTCCCTTCAGTGGACTGCGTTTGGTATCCACTTCGTTGCTATAGATCCACAGGTGGCCAAGTTTCAGGCGACGTTCGGCGCGGGGGTTGAGAATCAATTGTTGCACGAGGGGTACTCCGGCTGGGTGATAGAAGGGAGGGGAGCGCCATTGTTGTGATCCGCGGTGCAGATGGCAAGCGCCATCTGCACGAAATTTAACACGTGGACTGACCCCAACTATAGACAGCGGTAGAAGCGGGGTAACCGTGGATATGATCTGGCCCACGCTTCTCCTGGCGCTGTGGATCAGGCGTTAACCAGGCGTCGGGTGCGGCTTGTCCACAGCCGTTGCAGGTTGCGTATCAGGTCCCAGGCAGTGATCAGGAAAATGATTGCGATCACTCCGCGCCAGTGGCCTGTGGACATTTCCCAATAGACACCGGCATCACCCCAGTGGATACCCAGCGAGGCGGGCAGGGTAAATAGCCATGCGCACAGTAGCAGCCATATCGCGTTGATCAATCCGTCTACGATCAATTTGCTGCGGGTCCAGTAGGGGAAGAAGAGCTTGTCCAGCGCCATCAGTACGCTGGCGGCCAGCGCCAGATTCAACCACGGCAACATTGCCTGCAAGTATGTGCTCAGCACCAGAGAGAAGCCATTGCCCGCGTCCGACTGCGTTACAGCGGGAAATGCGTCGTTCAACCACGCCAGTGCCAGCAGTGTCACCACCAACTCCACCAGACTGTCGAAGGCACCGATTCGCTGCCCGGAGTCGGTAATTCCGGGCAGACGGCGGGGATCCCATTTACCGAATACATCCCCGAACGACATGCCCTCGCCGGCGAGATAAAACCCGAGGGTGACCCAGGCGAAACCGTGAATTCCGCCATTGAAGGTGCCGGTTAACCAACCGATGGCCGCAGCGATAAATTGCGGGTCCGGGTGATTCACCAGCCCCAATACCGCTACGGCGCCGTTGACCACCGCGATGACCAACAGAACCCACTTGAGCACCTGAACATAGAGTGGAAACAGTGCATCGCTCACCAGGGTGCGGCGGGGGTGATAGCCCGCTGCCACCTGCATCGGGTGTCCGCGCCGTTTCAACAGTGCGGCGACTTCGCTTTCATTCGGCGCATGGCCCAGGGTTTGTTCGAGTTCATCGCGGGCATCCTGGAGGTCTGCCAGCAATTCGTTTCCGATGTCTTCACGCTTTGCGGCGGGTAGAGAGTGGAGATAGTTTTTTACGTTGTCTACATACCGTTGTATCAATTCCATCACACGGTTTCTCCCAGTTGTTCGATTGCGCGATTGAGCTTGTGCCATTCACCACTCATGACCTCGAGCGCCGACTCGCCGTCACTGGCGATCTGATAAAAACGCCGTTTTCGTCCGTCGTGAACCTGCCAGTGGCTGTGCAACAGCCCCTGATCCTCCAGGCGTCGCAGGAGGGGATAGAGGGTGCCCTCATCCATATCGAGACCGATATCCGAAAGTTCGCGACGCAGGGAATAGCCGTAGTGCGGGGTGTTCAGCGCGCGCAGTACCGCCAGGATCAACACCCCGCGACGCATCTCCATGGTCAGCTTGTTCAATCTATCCGGTGTCAGGGTCACGCTCTGCTCCATACTGTGCAATACACAGTATATACTGTGTACTACATAGTAGAATTTGGCAAGCCCGGAACAGACCCGTACAAACAAACCGGCACAAAAAAAGCCCACCGGCATCGCCGGTGGGCTCATAAAGTGCGGCGTAGAGTGTGTCTACTGGGTGTTGATCATGACCTCAGTCGTGTCCAGCTGCTGCGCACTGTCGCTGTGGTGGACGATCCCCAGCGCGCGGGTGCCAGCGGGAAGCCCGCCCCATTCCAGGTGCAGGTCGCCCTCACTCCCAGAGGACACAGTGGAGGGACCATCGAGCAGCGCGTTGCCGCTATCCCCCTGAAGGTTGAAGTTGAACAGGGTATAGGGTGTGGCGCCCGGTGCGGAGGCATAGTCCACTACAAACACCGCGTAAACGCCCGGGACCGGGTTGAGCATATCGATCTGTTCATCGGAACCGGGGTTCCCACTGGTGTCCACCAGCGGGAACCCGGCACTTTCTGGCCCCAGTAGTTGCAGATCGAGATCGTCGCTACCGCTGCCGTCACCCACATCGGCATCGAACAGCGCGACGCGACTTATCTGGGTGCCCTCAGGAACCTCGAAGAACAGCAGACCGGCTTCACCATCGGCGAGTGTGCCGGGGAAAGTGACCGCCGGCGCAAGACCGCTGATGGTTGCTGCATAGCTGCCGCTATAACCAAACGCCAGCGGAATCTGCACACTGCCCGAGGTACCAGTTGCGGTGACTTCGGCGGGCGCAGCGATCGGTACCGGTCGCACGGCAATGGGGCTGCGCACCTTGCGGAAACCCTGCGACCAGCTGATCGCGCCGAAGACCCACTGGTTCAGTACGGCATCCTCCGTCGCGGTGAATGTGACCTCGTAGGTTGCCGTCTCACCCTGTTTCAGCCGCAGGATGCGGGGGGAAACTTCGACCCGAATACCCGGCGGTGCCTCCACTTCCGCCCAGTACCAGCGGGTGCCTTTTTCCACACTGGTCACCCGCCGGGTAACGGTTTGCGTGCTGAGCAGTTCGGCCACGCCGATGGATGGCAGGTTGAGGTCGGAAGAGTCGAGGGAGTATCCCGCCTCTTCCAGAGCCGCGCATTGCGCAGCGGGAACCAGTTGAGGCTGCTTCTCTGCACCACACAGGAACGCGTAGTAATCCAGCGCCCCAGCGTCGTACACCAGTCCGGGGAAGAAGGCGTTTGCCGGCTGCACCATGCCGGCACCGATATCGAATGGATCCGCTGGCGTTTCACCGAAGGATTTTTTAAGGTTCTGGCGTGCGGTGGTCATCATTGCCGAGCGCGCCATAGCCGGGCTCCATTCGGGGTAAACCTGTTTCAGCAGTGCCATGATGCCGGCGATATGCGGGCTCGACATGGAGGTGCCGCTGAGGGCCCCGTAAATTTCCCCGTTGCCCACCGGCGAAATACCGGCGACGATGCCCGCGCCGGGGCCGACAATATCCGGCTTGATGATATCCGGTGCGCCGGCATTGGCACCGCGGGAGGAAAACCCGGCGATACGATTGTCGCGGGAGACCTGAATTTCCGGGCTCAGGGTGCCGGAAACATCAGAAGCCGCCAACAGTGCGGCGCCATCCGGATGGCGGATCATAATCCCCGGAATCGTGGTGTCATCCGCGGCCATGGTAATGGGATCAATGCGGTCCGCTGCGGTGCCGTCGTTAAACACCACAATGGCGCGGGCACCTGCAGCGGCGGCCTGATTGTATTTGTCGGTAAACGCACAGGCGCCGCGAATCACCAGCGCAATCTTGCCGTCCATTGCCGCCGCATTTGTCAGCGGGGCGCAGGCGTCCAGCGGTTCAGCGGCCACCACAGCTGTTGCAATGGTGCCGGTGTCTGCCAGTTGCACCGGGCCGGATCCCTGCAACCCCTCAACAATACCGGCCAGCTCGGAAGGTGAGCCTACTTCCAGGCCGGTTCCGAAGCTCTGATTGTCTTCGGTGGCGCCGACTGAGGTGACCCAGGGCACACCGGAAGGGGTGCCGATGGTTTCATTGGCCGGACCGGAGTTGCCGGCGGAAACGGCAACCATCACCCCGGCATCCGCTGCATTGAGAAATGCGATGTCATCGGGACCATCAAAACTGGTGCTCGAGCCACCGACAGAAAAGTTGATCACATCGACACCATCGGCCACTGCCTGATCGATCGCTGCCATGGAGTCCGACGAGTAACAGCCACTGTTGTCGGCGATGGCGGCATCCCAACAGACTTTGTATACCGCAACCCGTGCCCGTGGGGCCACACCACTCAGGGTACCGGTGGCTTCGCCATTGCGTGTGCCTTCAACCCCGTAATTACCCGCGGCAGTGGTCGCGGTATGGGTACCGTGGCCATCGGCATCCCGTGCGGAAAGAAATTCGTAATCGGCGAGTTCGTTGTAGGACAGGAAACTGCTGCCGAACGCCTCGGCTTTGATCAGCTTGTTGTTGCAGTCAAACGGGAGATCATTCGGATTGACAGCAGTGTTACCAAATTCGCAGCCAGTACCGGTGAAGGATGCTGGCGGTGCGTCGTAAAGAATTGGTCGGCCGCGATTGCCGCGTTTGGGGGTTCGGGTATCTTCGAGGCTCGGGTGCTCGGGATGAATACCGGAATCAATGATACCGATGACCACATCTTCACCGGTTGCGCCTAATAGCCAAGGGCCGGGAATATTATCCAGCCCGAGATAGTGGTAGGTGGAATCTGTGTGTGGCTGCAACAGTTCATCTTCCCAGACCGCGACAACGTCTTGTTGGCCGCGAAGAAGCTCCGCCTGCTTCGCGGACATCTTCGCGGCAAAACCGTTAAACGCTACTTCATAGTCATGTACTTTATTTGCGCCGGGAATACGCTGCAGGGTGTCCTCCCTGCGCTGCTTCAGGAAAGCCGCGTATTTTTTAGCGGAGTTACTGGTGCGATCCAGCTTGCCACTTTTTTTAGGTTTGGTCGCAGAGAGTCCCTGAATAGAACCATCGTAAGAAGCGAGCGGCTGGCCCGCCAGCTGCACAATATAAGTTTTACGTTTGTCGATGTTCGGCGCAATGGGCACATCAGCTGTATCCGCCAACACCGGTGTGAAAAATAAAAACCCGGAAAGAACACCGCCGAGAAAACCGGCAAGGCTCCCCGGCAGAAAACGTAGATTCTTCATGAATGCTTTTGCCCCGTTACTGATTATCCGTAACTAAAAAAATACCTGTACCGGGAATGCTTTTGGCAAGGGGTAGCAGGTGGTTCCGTTCGGTGTGCGGAAGAGATCCATGACGGAACGAGCAGGGCTGGCAGGCGGTTTTGTGCTCTGAGGGTATTACAGCCAAATCGCCGAAAATCCATTTACCGGGTCGTTCCATCAACCTCTGATCCGAGTCGTCCAACAGGTTTTTCTTATCCGTGAAAAAGTGGCGACTTCTGATCCTTCAGCTTTGTTTCTACGGAAAGCAAAACGTTGAGGCAACGGGGTGGCGGAAAAATGTTTTTAGAAAGAGATTATTTCACAACAGCTTCACAAAACTGTCGCAAAAAACCGCGTGGAATTCTCGATATAAGTGGTTCTATCGTACCAGTTTGGGGTGGGCAGTGATTTGATCAGGCTTTGTGGATTGCGAAGTCGGCAAACTGGGCCAGGTCATCGAATACGGCGGTATCAATCAAACTCGGGTCTGGATCCTGCATCAGGGATAACAGGGTTTCTTCACCCCGCCCGGACTTGACCAAAACCGGCTTACAACCTTTGGCCACCGCACACTGCAAATCCCTGCGTTGGTCACCGACGAAATAACAGTCGTGCAGGCTGGTATCGAATTCCGCTTCGATCACATCCAGCAGGCCGGTACCGGGCTTGCGACAGCGGCAGTTGTCCGCCTCACTGTGGGGGCAGTAGAAAATGCCCGCGACTTCACCGCCGGCATCTTCCACCAGTGCGCGCAGTTTTGCGTGCATGGCTTCGAGATCGTCGAGATCGAACAGCCCCAGGGAAAGGCCGTTCTGGTTGGTGGCGATGGCCAGTTGAAAACCGGCCTGGCCGAGCCGCGCCATGGCTTCAATACTGCCCGGAATGGGCGTCCATTCATCAACACTGGTAACGTGATCGCCGGGTTGTTCGTTGATCACACCGTCGCGGTCGAGAATGATGATGGCCATGGCGCTCTATGCTCAATTATTACTTGGCGGGCGCCAGCAGGGAAATATCTGCCGCTTCCAGGAACAGGCCGCGCAACTGCGCCAGCAATGCCAGGCGATTGTTGCGCAACTGCTCATCGTCCGCCATCACCATCACGCCGTCGAAGAAGTTGTCTACGGTTTCCCGCAGGCCGGAGAGTCCGGCAAGGCCTTCTTCAAAGCGCGCTTCGCGATACAGCGGCGCCACTGCTTCTGCGGCGTCTTTGACCGCGGCATACAGTGCTTTTTCTGCATCTTCCTGCAACAGCGCCTCGTCCACTTCATTGGGCACCGGCCCGTCGAGCTTGGCGAGAATGTTGGACACGCGCTTGTTGGCAGCCGCCAGCGCTTCCGCCTCCGGCAGCTGACTGAACGAGTGCACCGCCTGAACCCGGTTGTCGATATCCAGTGGGCGGGACAGCTTGCGCGCGGAAACCGCGAGGAAGACTTCCGCCTTGATGCCGGCATCTTCGTAACGGGCGCGGAAGCGCTCGATCATATACGCCAGGGTCTGGTCCACTACATTGTCGTACTCCGCCAGCGCGGTGCGCGGGTAGCCATCGCGGGCCTGGGTGAGAAGTTCGCGCAGGTCCAGGTCGATATTTTTTTCCACCAGGAGTCGCAGTACCCCCAGGCTGGCACGGCGCAGTGCAAAGGGGTCGCGGGAACCACTGGGTGGCTGGCCGATACCGAAAATACCGACCAGCGTATCGATACGGTCGGCGAGGGCGATGATGGTCCCGGTTTCGCTCGCGGGTAATTCATCACCGGCAAACTTGGGCATGTACTGCTCGTACATGGACTTGGCCACGTCTAGCGGCTCGCCGTCGTTTTCTGCGTAGTAGTAGCCGGCGATACCCTGCAGATCGGCAAATTCGAACACCATCTCGGTGACAAGATCGGATTTACACAGTTGCGCGGCGCGCTGCGCCAGTGCGGAGTCGCCCGCGGTTTTTTCAGCGATGGCGGCGGCGAGTTTTGCCAGGCGTTCGGTTTTGTCGTAGACGGTGCCGAGTTTCCGCTGAAAGACCACCGACTTGAGTTTTTCCCGACGGGCCTCCAGCGAGGTTTTCTTGTCGGTTTCGAAAAAGAACGCCGCGTCCGACAGGCGCGGGCGGATGACCCGCTCGTTGCCTTCAATCACCTGCTTGGCGTCGGTGCTTTCAATGTTGGATACGGTAATGAAAAACGGCATCAGGTTGCCGTCTTCGTCCACCACGTGGAAATATTTCTGATGCTCCTTCATCGACGAGATCAACGCTTCCGCGGGCACGTCCAGGAAGCGTTTTTCAAAACGGCCGGTGAGGGCGGCCGGCCACTCTACCAGGGCGGTGACTTCGTCCAGCAGGTCGTCGTCGATGACGGCTTCACCGTTGACGTTATTGGCTTCCGCGGCGACCTGTTCGCGGATCATTTCGCGGCGCTCGGCAAAATCTGCCACCACGTAACCGGGGTCGCGCAGTTGCTGCACATAGTCATTGGCAGAGGAGACGGTCAGTTCGCGGTTGCAGTGGAAACGATGGCCGCGGGTGCTGTTGCCGGCGGTCAGGCCCAGTACTTCCGCTTCCACAGTGTCATTGCCGAACAGCATCAGCAGCCAGTGCACCGGACGCACAAATTCTTCGCGCTTGGCGCCCCAGCGCATGCGTTTGGGAATCGGCAATCTGGCCAGGGACTGACTGACAATATCGCCGAGTAGATTTTTTGTGGCCTCCCCTTTCTGCTCGCTGATAAAGGCCAGGCGTTCGCCCTTGGGGGTATCCACCCGCGCCAGCTCGTCGACGCTGACACCGGCACCGCGGGCAAAACCTTCCGCGGCTTTGGTGGGCTTTCCGTCTTTATCGAAAGCGGCGGCCACGGCCGGGCCGTGTTTCTCGATCTGTTTGTCCTGCTGCTGCTCTGCCAGCTCGCTGACTGCAACCGCCAGGCGGCGGGGACTGGCATAGGCTTTGATTTCACCGTAAGCCAGTTCGGCATCTTTCAGACCCTGTTCGATGCCGTCGGCGAAGGCCTGCATCAGTGTCTGCAGGGCTTTGGGGGGCAGCTCTTCGGTGCCCAGCTCAACCAGAAAATCCTGAGCCATTACTTCTTCTCCTTCTTCGCTGGTTTTGCCTTGGCCGCGGACTGTTCCAGTTGCACGAGCACGGCATTGCGGGCCTCTTCTGTCGCCATCGGGAAGCCGAGAGCGTGACGCGCGTCAAAATAGGCCTGGGCGACGGCGCGGGCGAGGGTGCGTACCCGCAGGATGTAGCGCTGGCGCTCGGTGACGGAAATCGCGTGGCGCGCGTCCAGCAGGTTGAAAGCGTGAGAGGCTTTCATCACCTGTTCGTAGGCCGGCAGCGGCAAACCCAGTTCGATCAGGCGCTGACTGTCGCGCTCGCAGTGATCGAAGGTCGCGAACAGGAATTCCACGTCCGCGTGTTCAAAGTTGTAGTGGGACATCTCCACTTCGTTCTGGTGGAACACGTCGCCGTAGGTCACCGGGGTGCCGTCCGGGTTGCGGGTCCACACCAGGTCGTAGATGGATTCAACGCCCTGCAGGTACATGGCAATGCGCTCGATGCCGTAGGTGATTTCTCCGGTCACCGGGTAGCATTCGAGGCCGCCCACCTGCTGGAAGTAGGTGAACTGGGTCACCTCCATGCCGTTCAGCCATACTTCCCAGCCGAGACCCCAGGCGCCCAGGGTGGGGGATTCCCAGTTGTCTTCCACGAAGCGGATATCGTGCACGCCGGGATCGATCCCTAGGGCGCGCAGGCTGTCCAGGTAGAGGTCCTGAATGTTGCTCGGGGACGGCTTCATCACCACCTGGTACTGATAGTAGTGCTGCAGGCGGTTGGGGTTTTCACCATAGCGGCCGTCGGTGGGGCGGCGGCAGGGCTGCACATAGGCGGCGTTCCAGGTTTCCGGGCCGATGGCGCGCAGGAAGGTGGCCGGGTGAAAGGTGCCGGCGCCCACTTCCATATCCAGAGGCTGTAGAATGACGCACCCCTGGCGCGCCCAGTATTCCTGCAGGGTGAAAATCAATCCCTGAAAGGTGCTCAGGTCCTGCGCCGGGGCAGAACGGCTGGTTTGTTGCTCGGACACCACAATCTCCGGTTTCAGCTGGGTGAAAATACAAGGGGCGCAATTATAGCCGCCCGCGGTGGTGCACTAAACAGCGTGGGGAGAAATGATGGCCTCAAAACGGCCATACTTTGAGAATTTACCCGCATCGAAGACATTGGCGGGGGCTCCGGCGTCCCTGTAAGCCCAATGAATGCAAGAGATTGTGCAAGAGATTGAAAGAAGCGGGGCGAATCTAGTCCCGAGAATAAGGATGTAACAGGTTGGATATCAAAGGGTACTTATCTGCAGGTGCGCTGAGGCTGATCGGCCGTCTGCCGCTGCGCTGGTCGCGCCGCCTGGGTGGTCTGGTGGGTTACAGCGCTGTATGTCTGCGTGGCGAGAGCCTGCGGGTCAGCCGTATCAATCTGGCGCACTGCTTCCCCGCAATGGATCCAAAAGAGCGGGAGAAGCTCGCCCGCGAGAGCGTGGTGAATACCGCCATGACCGGATTCGAGGTGGCCAGTCTGTGGCGCCAGCCCTGGAGCCACGCGGAAGACAGCATCGTGCGGGTACGCAACCAGCAGCTGCTCACCGAGGGGGTTAAAGAAGGCCACGGCGTGCTGGTACTGGCGCCACATATCGGCAACTGGGAGATTTTCGGCCAGTACCTGGCCACGGTCGGCCCCACCACCAGCCTGTACGCACCACCCAAAATTGCCGCGTTGGACCCGGTGATCCGCGCCGGTCGCGAATCCACCGGTGCCCAGCTGGTGCCTACCAATGTGCGCGGTGTGCGCGCGCTGCTTAAAGCCCTGAAGGGCGGTGGAATTGTCGGTGTGCTGCCGGACCAGGAACCGGAGGCCTCCGGCGGTGAGTTCGCGCCGTTTTTTGGTCATCCGACCCTGACCATGACCCTGGGATTCAATCTGATTCAGCGCACCGGCTGCAAGGTGGTATTCGGCTTCGGCAAACGGGTACCCGATGGGTATGAGTTGGTATTGTTGCCGGCGGAACAGGCGATCTACAGCGATGAGGCAAAGGTATCGCTGGCGGCCCTCAATCGCGGTGTGGAGGCCTGCATTGCCGAAGCGCCGGAACAGTATCAGTGGGAGTACAAGCGATTTCGCCGCGCGCCGGAGGGCAAGACCGGGATTTACCGCAGGAACTGACCGCTACCGCCGTTGTTCCCGGCGCCAATGCCATCCGGGTTTTGCCGAATGACTTTCCATTGCCGATACTTGGTACTTCAGTGGAAGATCCCCGGGAGTATTCATGAGCCAGGCTTCGGCCAGCCGTTGGCGCCAGATTCCTAACGCGCTGTCGTTTCTGCGCCTCCTTTTGATTCCGCCTATCGTCTATCTTTCCCTGCACCAGTACGACGGGTTGGCGCTGAGCCTGTATATCGTGGTGGCACTGAGTGATTATGCGGACGGATGGCTGGCGCGACGTTATCACTGGCAAAGCCGCTTTGGCATGATTCTCGATCCACTGGCGGATCGGATCTTCGTACTCAGCATGATCCCGCTGCTGTGGTATCTGGATACCCTGGGACTGTTGTATGGAATTGTTCTCGGCGTGCGCTGCCTGCTGCAGGCGAGTGTGGTTCCGGTCGTGCTACTGTGGCTGAAACGCCCATTCGGTATCCGGGCAATGTGGCTGCAGCTGTTTGCATCAGTGACTGCATATATCGTGTTGGGGCTGGGGTTTGCCGATGAGGCGAGATATCTCTGGCTGCCATCCACATCCGGCGCGCGATTTATATTCGAGCGTACCGTGGGGGCGATGACATTTATCGGGCTGCTATTGGAGGTGGCGGTGTTGATTCGTTTTGCTCCGCGTTACCTTCATGTTCTGCAAAAAAGAAAAAACACATTTGAGTAGCCGTTTCAATGTCGCCAGAACGCGGGCGTCAGCAGCACCAGTAGTGTGAAAATTTCCAGGCGCCCCATCAGCATCGCAAGAATCAGAAAACACTTGGCGAACTCATTGACGCTGGCATAGTGGGATGCCGCGTCCCCCAGCGCCGGACCGATATTACTCAGGCAGGACGCCACGGTGGAGAAGGAGGTAACAAAATTTTCGCCAGTGGCCATTACCGCGATGGTGAGCACGAAAAACGACAGGATATAAACCGCAAAAAAGCCCCACACCGCATCGGTCACCCGGTCGGGGACGATCTTGCG
The DNA here is from genome assembly GCF_020991125.1 of Microbulbifer celer. Taxonomy (NCBI): domain Bacteria; kingdom Pseudomonadati; phylum Pseudomonadota; class Gammaproteobacteria; order Cellvibrionales; family Microbulbiferaceae; genus Microbulbifer; species Microbulbifer celer. The sequence continues at coordinate 3,760,047 of NZ_CP087715.1, read as the reverse complement.
GTTCACCTTGATCGGCACCACCGCATTGGGGTGCACCAATCGGTTCAGTTCCCGCAAGCCGGATTTCATGATCAGCATCACCCGCACCGCCTTGATCCCACCAGACGTAGAGCCGGCACAGGCGCCCATGATGCCCACCAGTAACAGGACGTAAGGCAGGAAAGCCGGCCAGACGGCGAAGCTTTCGGAGCCAAAGCCAGCGGTAGTACCGATGGATACGACCTGGAAGATGCCGTGCAGCAGACTGTCCTGCATGTTGTAGGTCCCGGTCGCCCACAGATAGCCGACGATAATAAAACAGGCGACTACCGTCACCCATATATAGAAACGGAACTCGGAATCCTTCCAGTAGTGCTTCAGGGTTCTGTTACTGAAAGCGAAAAAGTGCAGGCCGAAGTTGATGCCTGCAGTGAGCATGAAAATAATCGCGATCGCCATGATCGCATGATTGTGGGCATAGAACCCCATGCTGGCATCGTGGGTGGAAAAGCCGCCGTTGGCGACGGTGGAAAATGCGTGACCGACCGCATCAAATACCGTCATTCCGGCCCACCAGTAACCGATACCGCACAACACGGTAAGAATGATGTAAATCACGAACAGCGCACGCGCGGTTTCCGCAATCCGTGGTGTCAGCTTGGTGTCTTTCACTGGTCCCGGAATTTCTGCCTTGTACAGCTGCATGCCCCCGATCCCCAGCATGGGCAGGATCGCCAGTGCGATGACAATCACACCGATGCCCCCGAACCATTGCAGTTGCTGACGGTAATAAAGAATGGCGGGCGGCAGGGTGTCTAGGCCGGTGATGGTGGTAGCGCCGGTGGTGGTGAGTCCGGAGATGGATTCGAAAATCGCGTCCACCACGCTCAGGTTGGGCTGGGTGGAGATAATCAGCGGCAGGGCACCGAAACTGCCCAGAATCAGCCAGAAAAGGGAGGTCACCACAAAGCCGTCGCGGGTGCGCAGGTCTTGTTTCAGGTCATGCACCGGCAGCCACATAAACAGCCCGGTGAGAATGGTGATGCCGAACGCCACGCTGAATGCGATATGGGTGCCGTCGTCATACCACAGGGAAACCCCGATGGGAGGTAACAGGGTAAGGCTGAACACTGTCAGTAAAATACCGAAAACACGCGCTATGACTGCCGGTCGCATCTGTAATTACCGCCCTCAGAAGAAACTGAAGCCGACCTGGAACAGCTGTTCCACGTGGCGGGTGTGGCGGCGGTCGACGAGAAATACGATGACGTGGTCATCGGTTTCCACCACGATGTCGTCATGGGCGATCAGTACCTGGCTGGTGCCGTCGCTTTCGCGAACAATGGCACCGATCGATGCGCCTTCTGGCAGGTCGATATCTTCGATTTTTTTACCCACCACTTTGGAAGTGCGGTTATCGCCGTGCGCGATGACCTCGATGGCCTCGGCAGCACCGCGGCGCAGGGAGTGTACATTGACCATGTCTCCGCGGCGCACATGGGTGAGTAGGCTGCCAATGGTGTTCTGCTGGGGGGAAATGGCAATGTCGATTTCACCCCCCTGCACCAGGTCGACGTAGGCGGGGTTGTTGATCAGGGTCATGACCTTGCGGGTGCCGAGGCGTTTGGCCAGGAGCGAGGCCATGATGTTGGCTTCGTCGTCGTTGGTCAGCGCGAGGAATACATCGGTGTCTTCGATGTTTTCCTCCAGCAGCAGGTCCTGATCCGAGGCGCTGCCGTGCAGCACGATGCTGTTGCTCAGTTCTTCCGAGAGGAAGATGCAGCGGTCGTGGTTCTGTTCGATCACTTTGACGGTGTAGCGGTTTTCCAGCCGGCTGGCGAGGCGCAGGCCGATGTTGCCGCCGCCGGCGATGGTGATGCGTTTGTAGCCCTGTTCCAGCCGGCGCAGTTCGCTCATGACGGCGCGGATGTCCTGCCGGGCGGCAATAAAGAAGACTTCGTCGCCGGCTTCGATCACGGTGGAGCCCTGGGGAATAATGGGGCTGTTGCGGCGATAAATGGCGGCGACGCGAGTGTCGACTTTGGGCATGTGTTCGCGCAGGTAGCGCAGTTGGTGGCCGACCAGAGGGCCGCCCTGTACGGCGCGCACGGCGACCAGCTGGACGCGGCCATCGGCGAAGTCGAGTACCTGCAGGGCGCCGGGGTGTTCAATCAGGCGGGCGATGTATTCGGAGACGATCTGTTCGGGGCTGATGAGGACGTCGATGGGGATCGATTCGGTGGAGAACAGTTCGGGGTATTGCAGGTAGGCGGCGGCGCGGACGCGGGCGATTTTGGTGGTGACGCGAAACAGCGAGTGGGCGATCTGGCACGCGGCCATGTTGGTTTCGTCGTTGTTGGTGACGGCGACGACGATGTCGGCGTCTTCGATGCCGGCTTCCTGGAGTACGTCGGGGTGGGAGGCGTGACCGTGGACGACGCCGATGTCGATCCGGTCGCCCAGTTCGCGCAGGGTTTTCTCGTCGTTGTCGATCAGAATGATGTCGTTGCGTTCCGAGGCCAGGCTTTCCGCCAGAGAACCGCCGACCTGGCCGGCGCCGAGAATAATGATTTTCATAGTTGGCTTAATGGGCCTTGGTTATCTGGCCTTATTACTTCGTCACCACCACAGATTTTTAATCTACAGCGGTGGCGGCCGGGCACCGGGTAAAGGTTTTCGAAACCGCTGTTAATACTTCCCTGTACGCTGCGTCGGCAACGTCCCTGTTGCCGACGCTTTCGAAAACCTTTACCCGGCACCCGCCCTTCGATTTTTGCTGGTGTGGCTGGAACATGCTGAAAGCACCCCTAGGGGGATCAGCGTTAGCGCATCCACCACCCCATCGATTCATGCCTCTCGGGTTTTTTCCAGCTTCGCGTAATAAAACCCGTCACCGGTATGAATCCCGGGAAGCAGCTGTATGCCCGCTTCCTGTGGTAACCCCCAAGGCAGGTCGTTGAACAATTCCGGCGTATTGTCGCGCGCATCCCCGGTCTCCGCAACGAAGCGCGCCACCTGCGCGCTGTTTTCTTCCGGCAGTATGGAGCAGGTTGCGTAAAGCAGGGTGCCGCCGGGTTTCAACAGGCGCCACATGGCGCGCAATATGCGGCCCTGCAATTCGGCCAGTTCGGGGATGTCTTCGGGACGGCGCAGCAGCTTGATGTCCGGGTGGCGGCGGATGACGCCGGTGGCGGAGCAGGGGGCGTCCAGCAGGATGCGGTCATACTGTTCGCCGTCCCACCAGTGTTCGGGTTCTGCGGCATCGGCGCAGATGAGTTCGGCGCCGGCACCGATGCGCTCGAGGTTTTCGATCACGCGGTCGAGGCGCTCTTCTTCGATGTCGAGGGCGGTGAGATTGAGGTCCGGTTGCAGTTCCAGCAGGTGACAGGTCTTGCCACCGGGGGCGGCGCAGGCGTCGAGGATTTTGTCGCCCGGTTGTGGATCCAGCAGTGGCGCGGCGAGTTGCGCGGACTGGTCCTGGACGCTGACGTGGCCGTCTTCAAACCCGGGCAGGCGGGCGACGGCGACGGCGTTTTGGAGCACGATGCCGGCGGCTGAGAGTTCGCAGGCCTCACCCGGGATACCGGCGTCTTGCAGCTGTTCGAGATAGTCGTCGCGGCTGATTTTGCCGGTGTTGACCCGCAGGGTCATGGGCGGGTTTTCGTTGTTGGCGGTGAAGATGGTACGCGCTTCGCTGCCCCAGGCGTCCTTGATCGCCTGTTGCAGCCACGCCGGGTGGGCGGAGCTGAACTGGGGATTGCCGGAGAGCTTGCGAGTGAGTGCTTCCTTATTGCGTAGGGCGTTGCGCAGCACACCATTGACCACCCCGGTGGCGTGGCCGAGTTTCAACGCGCGTGCGGCCTCTACGGTGGCGGCGATGGCGGCGTGATCGGGGATGCGGGTGTATTCCAGCTGGTATAGCCCCACCAGCATCAGTGCCGCCAGTTCGTCGTCCTTGACCGGCTTGCGCGACAGCTTGGCCAGGATCAGTTCCAGCCGCGGCGCGAAGCGCGCGGTGCCGTAACACAGCTCGCGCAGCAGGGCGCGATTCTTTCCACCTGTAGCGCTACTGGTCTCATCGTCCCCCAGCTGCTTTTCTGCCCATGGCAACAGCCGCTGCAGGGAGCCGCGATCATCCTGGAGGCGCGCAATCACGCGTGCGGCCAGCGCTCTTGGATCATTCATCGATTTGCCCCAGCTGAATACCGGCACGGAACAGGTCGCGGTAGCCCTTGAGGATTTCCGCCACCGGCAGGGATTTCTTACCCGGCAATTGTAGTTGTGTCAGGCGCAGCGCCTCGCGGCCACAGGTCACCAGGATGCCCTCATCGTCGGTGGACAGAATGGTGCCGGGTTGGTCATTGTGACAGCCCTGTTCCAGCCTCGCGCCATAGACCCGCAGACGCTGGGGCTTGCCTTTGCCGTCCCGGTACTCCGTCCAGCACACCGGAAATGGATTGAACGCCCGCACCTGGCGCTCGAGCTCTGCCGCCGGCTGCGTCCAGTCAATACGCGCCTCTTCCTTGCTGATCTTGCCGGCGTAGTTCGCCAGCATATCGTCCTGTACCTGTGGATTAGCGGTGCCGCCTTCCAGTTGCGCGAGTGCCTCCAGCAATGCCGGACCGCCCAGTTGCGCCAGCTTGTCGTGCAGACTGCCGCCGGTCTCATTGCCGGCGATCGGCGTGCGCGCCTCCACCAGCACAGGGCCAGTATCCAGCCCCGCCTCCATCTGCATGATCGCCACGCCACTCTCCGCATCGCCGGCCTCCACCGCCCGCTGAATCGGCGCCGCCCCGCGCCAGCGCGGCAATAAAGAGGCATGCACATTCACACAACCGAGCCGCGGCGTATCCAGTACCACCTGCGGCAGAATCAGGCCGTAGGCCACCACCACCATCAGGTCTGCGTTCAGCGCCGCCAGGTCCTGCTGCGCGGCTTCGTCGCGCAGGGAAAGTGGCTGATATACCGGGATATCGTGTTCCAGTGCCAGCTGTTTCACGGGACTCGCCAGCAGTTTCTTGCCGCGCCCGGCGGGGCGGTCGGGCTGGCTGTAGACCGCGATCACGTTGTGTTCACTGTCGAGCAGGGTTTGCAGGTGGACGGCGGCAAAGTCGGGCGTGCCGGCGAAGATGATGTTCAGACTCATGAAAATACTTTCAGAAAAGAAGGAGCGGGCTCGATAACGAAGCCCAAAACTAGGATGCGAAGGCAGGGTGCCGGGGCGTTGCTTTCAGAAGCGTCGGCGACAGGGACGTCGCCGCCGCAGCGTACAGGGATGTATACACAGCGGTTCTGAAAGCAACGCCCCGGTGCCCTGCCGCCAAAGGACCGGCTTCAAGGCGCCGACCTTGAGGGGTCAAGCTTTCTGGCGGTGAGCCTTCTCAAGCTTCGAGCGAATGCGGTTGCGCTTGAGCGGCGAGATATAATCCACAAACAGCTTGCCATCGAGATGGTCGATCTCGTGCTGGATACACACCGCCAGCAGACCCTCGGCCTCCAGCGCATAGGCTTCGCCCTCGCGATCCAGCGCCTTCAGGCGGATCTTGCGCGGACGCTGTACCGTCTCGTAAAAGCCCGGCACCGACAGACAGCCCTCATCGTACTTGTGGATCTCAGGATCCAGCACCTCAACTTCCGGATTGACCATCACCAGCGGCTCGCTCTGATCTTCCGACACATCGATTACCACAATGCGCTCGTGAAAATTGACCTGCGTCGCCGCCAGGCCCACGCCCGGCGCCTCATACATCGTCTCGAACATATCGTCGATCAGTGCACGGTGCGTATCCGTCACTTCAGAGACTGGCTCCGCCACCTTGCGCAGACGGGGATCGGGGAATTCTAGGATTTCCAGTTTGGCCATAACACCTGTGACAAACTTCTAGTCTTAGTGGAACTTGCGCTGATAACATAATGATCGCGCTTGAAATTTGCTGCTCGGGAAGCGATTTTCGCACAGTGGCCATCGTGCCAGTTGGCGTAAAATTCGTTCCCTCCACCGGCGGCATCTGCCGACTCCGGTGCAGCGCTGTGTGATTATAGCGATATAAAGGTTCAGCGATAGCGCTGGCGACATAAAGCATAGGAATGCTTCCATGAAAAAAATAATCCTGGCCGCCGCCGCAACCCTGCTGGCGACCTTTGGCCTGCAGGCGCAAGACGCGCGCCTGAAGCCCGACCACCCGGACACCTACGTGGTGGAAAAAGGTGACACCCTGTGGGATATCTCCGGGCGCTTCCTCACCCAGCCCTGGTACTGGCCGGAAATCTGGCAGGTGAACCCTCAGGTCGAAAACCCCCACCTGATTTATCCCGGCGACCGCCTGAACCTGGTGTACGTGGACGGTCAGCCGCGCCTCGAGCTCGAGCGGGCGCCCACCGCCTACAAGCTGAGCCCCACCAGCAACAACCGCCTCGGCCCCGCCGTGCGCCGCGAGCCCATCGACAGCGCCATCCCCGCGATTCCGCTGGATGCCATCAACGCCTTCCTGTCCCGCACCCGTATCGTCGGACCCCATGCGTTTGAGGGTGTACCCTACGTGATCTCCGGCGAAGACCAGCGCATCCTGATGGGCGCCGGCGAAAAAATCTACGCTCGCGGCGACTTCCGCGAACCGCTCGCCTCCTACGGCCTCTATCGCCCGGGCCCGGTGTATGCCGATCCCTACACCGGTGAAGATTTGGGCCAGCAGGCCCTGGATGTGGGCTCCGTGGATCTGCGTCAACTCGACCCGGACAGCGGTAACCGCGAATTCGCCGTGGCCACCCTGGACGTCACCCGCACCAGCCGCGATATCCGTCTCGAGGATCGCCTGCTGCCGGTGGAAGAGCGTTCCATTGCCGCCCTGTTCCAGCCCTCGGCGCCGGCGGTCCCCGTAGATGGTGTGATCCTGGGTGTGGAGGAAGGGGTAACCCAGATTGCCAAATACGACGTGGTTGCCATCAACCGCGGCTTGCGCGAAGGCCTGGATGCCGGCAGCGTACTGGCCATTTACAAGCGCGGTGCCACCGTGCGCGATCGCATCGCGCGCCAGAACGTCAAGCTGCCGGACGAGCGCGCCGGCCTGCTGATGGTGTTCCGCAGCTTCGAGAAAATGAGCCTGGGCCTGGTGCTGGAAGCGGATAAGCCGTTGGAAGTCATGGACCTGGTGCGCAACCCCTGATTGGTTAAATGCTCGCATGGGCGTCGCGGGTGGCATGAAGTCCGCTCGCGGCACTGAACACTGAAATACTCCCTCACCAAACAGATACAGGTAAAACGCATGGATGCGTTGTTCGCCTCACTCGCCCTGCTGCGCCTGGAAGGGCTCGGGGTTGGCAGCTACTGGCAATTAATCGAGCGCTTCGGCAGTGCCGAAGCCGCGCTGCAGCAACTCCCACCCAATTTCTCGCGCAAACTGCCCGATCGCGCCCGCGCGCAGCTGGCGGAATTTCAGCACAATGCCGACGACAGCGAATTGGGCCAGTGGGCGCAGGCCGAACGGGCGCGCTGTCATGAACAGGGTACTGCGCTGCTGCACTGCGAGAGCCCCGAATATCCCACGCTGCTGAAAGAGATCCGCAACCCGCCGCCGGTGCTGTATGTGCGCGGCAATCCCGCGTGTTTGTCGTTGCCCCAGGTGGCCGTCGTCGGCGCCCGGCGGGCCAGTCGCGCGGGCCTGGACAACGCGCTGGCGTTTTCCGCCGATCTCTCGGCTGCCGGCTTTGCGATTACCTCCGGGCTGGCATTGGGTGTGGATGGCGCCGCCCATCAGGGGGCGCTGAGATGTGGAGGGGAACGTGCGGGAAAAACCATTGCCGTGCTCGGTACCGGGGTCGATCGCCTGTATCCGCGTCGCAATATCAAGCTGGCGGAGGACATCCTCGCCAACGACGGCGCAGTTGTCAGCGAGATGCCCCTGGCCTCCGCCCCCGAGGCGGGCAACTTTCCCCGTCGCAACCGCATCATTTCCGGCCTGAGTCTCGGCGTACTACTGGTGGAAGCGGCGGTGCGTTCCGGCTCGCTGATTACCGCACGCCTGGCGCTGGAGCAGAACCGCGAGGTGTTTGCGATTCCGGGCTCTATCCACAACCCGCTTGCTCGCGGCTGCCACCGCATGATTCGCGACGGCGCCACGTTGGTGGAAACTAGCGCGGATATTGTCGAGCACCTGGGTGGCATGCTGTCGGCAATGGCACAGCAGCCGGGATTGTTCGATGACACTGTGGAAGCGGCCGAGGTGTCGCTGCCCGCGGAACAGCGCGCCATTATCCGCGCACTCGGCGGCGATCCGCGCAGCATCGAACAGCTCGCGCGGGATACCGGCGGCGATACCGGCGATCTGATGGCCGCATTATTGCACCTGGAGCTGGACGGCCTGGTGGAACAGTGGAATGGTGGCTACCAGCTAACAGGCAGCGGTGCCAGAACCCTGAATACGTTAGCCACAGCCGAGTAAAACTGTTGTCAGTTTCTCCGCACCGTCATCTGGCACTGGCCGAAAAATGGAAAAGCCGTTACGGTCACACGTAACTATTTTCAGGGAGAATCTCCATGGCATCGCGATTGCGTCTTTTCACTTTTGGTGTGGCCGCTGTGGCAGCGTCCTTGTGCACGGTTCCGGCACTGGCGGAAGACAATCCCCGGCAAGACAAGCCGGCAGTCCATCTCGACAAGCTGAACCTGCCGGATGGCTTCAAGATTGAGGTCTACGCGGACGGTGTCGAAAATGCGCGCCACATGGCGCGCGGTGACAACGGCACCCTGTTTGTGGGCTCGATACGCGCGGGCAACGTCTACGCCATTACCGATAAAGACGGTGACCACAAGGCGGACTCGGTGAAAGTGATTGCCGAGGGCATCACTTCTCCAACTGGTGTAGCCTTCCGCGATGGCGACCTCTACATCAGTGCGATCAGCAAGATCCTGCGCCTCGATGATATCGAATCCCGCCTGGACAACCCGCCGGAGCCGGTGGTGATCACTGATCAGTTCCCCACCGAGCGTCACCACGGCTGGAAGTACATCGCCTTTGGCCCCGACGGCTGGTTGTATGTGCCCGTCGGCGCCCCGTGCAATATCTGCGATGAGGAAGGCTTCGCCAATATCCAGCGCATCAAGATCGAGGGCGACAAGGTGGTGAAGACCGAGACCTGGGCCGAGGGGGTGCGCAATACCGTTGGTTTTACCTGGCACCCGGAGACCGAGGCTCTCTGGTTCACTGACAATGGCCGCGACATGCTGGGGGATGATATCCCGCCCTGCGAGCTGAACACCGCCCCGGTAGCGGGTAAGCATTTCGGTTACCCCTATTGCCACGGCGATGACATTTCCGATCCTGAGTTTGGCGAGGGAAAAAGTTGCAGCGATTACGTGCCGCCAGTACAGGAATTGGGCCCCCATGTGGCGCCCCTGGGCGTGAAGTTCTACACCGGTGACCAATTCCCGCAAGCGTATAAAAACCAGGTGTTGATTGCCGAACACGGCTCCTGGAACCGGTCCAACAAGATCGGCTATCGGGTGACCAAAGTGACTCTGAACGAGAAAGGCGAGGCAACTTCCTACGAGCCGTTTATCGACGGTTGGCTGCAGGGAGAGAAGAACTGGGGTCGGCCGGTGGATATACTGGTGATGCCAGACGGCGCGCTGCTGGTGTCAGACGATCAGGCCGGTGTGATCTACCGGGTGAGCTACGGCGAATAACCGGCTAAATGGGCCATGGCGGCGGTCATGCACCGTCGCCGGGCTCGTGGCTGTGGGTATTCAATGAAAAGGGGGCTGCGGCGTGCCGGTGCGCGCGGATCAGGCTCATTATTCCCAGCAGGGTGCCGAACATGGCGCCCAGTAGATGTGCATCGACCGCTACCGCGGCATCAATCATCTGCGCGGTGGCGCCGCTGGCGCCAAACCACTGTTCCCACATTACCTTGCCCCAGCCACCTGCCACCAGCAGGTAGCCGGTACGCATACCGGCGCGAATATCCAGCATCCCACCCCAGATGATCAGCCCGTGCAGCACCCCTGACAGTCCGAGATAGATATCGGTATCGGGAGAGATCAGGTACAGGCCGATACCGATACCCAAGCCGATCAGTGCCACCGCCGAGAAAAACCGCGGGATTTTGTAATGCATACCGTGCAATATCCACAACAGCGCGAGCCCGGCGCTGTTTAGCAACAGGTGATGCAGATTGGTGTGGGTCAGGTGTCCGCTCAGCAGGCGCCAGATCTCGCCACCCGCGATGGCGGTGCGGTCGTAGACCAGCCAGGGCTCCAGCACCGGGGCGCACAGCCATACCGAGGCGATAATCCCCAGCAGATATAGCGGACCCGCGAGTCCGGAACGGTTGAACAGTAAAAACATGCGGAAACAACTCGATTACAACGGGGTGAAAACCCACCCCCTTGAGGGGGGGAGCCATTCAGGCGCTCAGCGCGAAAATTGAACCACAAGCCCGAAAGTCAGTCATGACTTTCTGCCACACTGTACAGGGTTTAAGTCGTCGCGGTGGTGAACCGCAGCACAGCGGGACGAAGGGCCCTGCTTGTCTGCGCAGAGACTATTCGCTAAATTGCCGCGCTCCCGGAACCGGATAAGCCGGCCAACCAACTACTGAATCAAGTTCAAATAGAGTGTCGCCCCTTGTCTGATAACCATCACCCATCGCTGCTCGGTGCTGAGCTTAAAATCGCCCAGGCGGCCCGCGCGCTCGCCGCCGGCGGCGTGATTGCCCACCCCACGGAATCCGTGTGGGGGCTCGCCTGCGACCCGTTCAATCCGGACGCGGTGGAACGCCTGCTGAGGCTGAAGAACCGCCCGCTGGAGAAAGGCCTGATTCTGGTTTCCGGTGATGTGGATCATTTTGGCGGCCTGCTGCGCAACCTGACCGGCGATCAGCGCGCCCGGGTCGATGCCACCTGGCCCGGCCCGGTTACCTGGCTGGTGCCGCATTTTGACCAGGTCCCCCCCTGGGTCAGCGGGATTCACCACAGCGTGGCCCTGCGCCATACCAACCACCCGTTCACCGCGGCGTTAACGCGCGCGTTTGGCGGTGCTATCGTATCCACCTCTGCCAATCCCGCCGGCTGTCAGCCGGCGCGGCACAAATTCCAGGTGCTGCGCTACTTTGGCGACGCGCTGGACTTTGTCGGTGGTGGCAACACCGGTGGCCGCAGCGCCCCCAGTGAAATTCGCGATATCGCCAGCGGCCGCGTGCTGCGCGCCGGCTGACTCGCGCCGCAAGATCGATCCGGCACTGCCGGTACCCGCCCAGAACAGATCGTGAGATTTCCATGACCGAAGTGAATATCCAGGCCGTCAAAGACTATCTGCTGACGCTTCAGGACCGCATTTGCGCCGAAGTATCAGCCATTGATGGCACTAAATTTGTCGAAGATGCCTGGGATCGGGAAGGGGGTGGCGGCGGCCGCACCCGGGTGCTGGAAAACGGCAATGTGATCGAAAAGGGCGGGGTGAATTTCTCCCACGTTTACGGCGACCAGTTGCCGCCGTCCGCCACCGCGGCGCGCCCGGAACTGGCCGGCCGCTCCTTTGAGGCTATGGGCGTATCCCTGGTGATTCACCCCGAGAACCCGTATATCCCCACCAGCCACGCCAATGTACGTCTGTTTGTGGCGGAAAAGGCGGGCGCGGAGCCGGTGTGGTGGTTCGGCGGTGGTTACGATCTCACGCCGTATTACGGGTTTGAGGAAGATGTGGTGCACTGGCACCAGACCGCGAAGAATGCCTGTTCGCCTTTCGGGGACGATATCTATCCCCGCTTCAAAAAGTGGTGCGATGAATATTTCTACCTCAAGCACCGGGACGAGGCGCGCGGTGTCGGCGGGCTGTTTTTTGACGATTTCAACGAGGGCGGGTTCGACAATGCCTTCGCCTTCATGCAGGCGGTGGGCGACAGTTACCTGGATGCCTATCTGCCGATCGTAAAAAAACGCCAGGGCATGGCATACGGCGAGCGCGAGCGGGATTTCCAGTTGTACCGTCGCGGCCGCTATGTGGAGTTCAATCTGGTGTTTGACCGCGGCACCCTGTTCGGCCTGCAGAGCGGTGGCCGCACCGAATCCATCCTCATGTCGCTGCCACCGGAAGTGCGCTGGCGATACGATTGGCAGCCGGAACCGGGAACGCCGGAGGCGCGTCTGTACTCGGACTTCCTGCCCCATAAAGATTGGGTTTAAAGTATTAAAAAGGAAATGGTGGCGGTGCTGCTACCGGGTGCCTCCTCGTGAGACACGCCGTGAACCCATCCATGGGGGCTCTTCTGCGAGGTGGCCCGGCCGCTCCATGTATTCACGGCGCCTTCGGCCCCTCTCGCAGAAGGTCTCACAAGGAGGCACCCGGCATCAGCACCTGCTCGGAGGCTTACTAGAAGGAAACCACCATGCACAAGACCCGCCTGGAAGAGATCAATAAACTGTTTCTCGAATACCGGCGCCTGTTCGAAGCCTGCGATGCGGCGCAGATCGCCGATTTCTATCGCTTTCCCCTGCATTACTACTTTTCCAGTGGTGAAAAATCCGAGCTGACGCGGAGCTATTTTATCGGCCGTGTGGAAAAGCTGCTGAAACTGTATCAAAAACTCGGCGTAAGCCAGATTGTGGGTGCGGTTACGGATGTGATTGAGCTGAACGAAAACACCAGTCTCGCCACCTTGAACTGGGTCTTTCTGGACACCAGCGGCGAAAAGCCGCGGCAGATTTACAGTGCATTCACACGCTATATCGTCGGTGAATTTGCCGGTGAACTGAAAATCGATGGACTGATCGGTGTGGATGAAACCCTGCGCATCAAAGAAGCACTCCGTGCTCACTAACAGAATAATTTCAAACAAAACTGGATGTTGTTGTGACTGATCGCTATGCCGTTATCGGAAACCCGATAAAACAATCCATGTCTCCGGATATCCACGGTGCCTTCGCACGCGAGACCGCCCAGGATATGGAATACGGAAAACTGTTTGCGGAAGTGGATGGTTTTAAACCAGTGGTGGATAAGTTTTTTGCCGACGGTGGAAAAGGGCTCAACATCACCGCGCCATTCAAACTCGATGCCTTTGACTACGCAGACTCCCTGAGCGAGCGTGCGCGCACCGCCGGTGCGGTCAATACCCTGGCGTTACAGAATGATGGCACCTTGCTGGGTGACAACACTGATGGCCCCGGGCTGGTGTCGGATATTGTTAACAACCTGGGCTGGAAAATTGCCGGTCAAAAAGTGCTGGTGCTCGGCGCGGGTGGTGCTACCCGGGGAACATTACTGCCGCTACTGAAACAGCAGCCGGCACAACTGCATATTGCCAATCGCACCGCGCACAAAGCGCAGCAATTGGCTGAAGATTTTTCCGGGTACGGTGCGATTACCGCCAGCGGGCTGGATGCCGTACCGGAGGGTTTTGATCTGGTGATCAATGCCAGTGCCGCCAGTCTGTCCGGGGAACTTCCGCCGCTGTCGCCGCGGGCACTGGCGGAGGGCTGCTGTGCCTACGATATGGTGTACGGTGCGCAACCCACGCCGTTTATGCGCTGGGCCGCGGAGCTGGGCGCGGAAGTCTCCGATGGTCTCGGCATGCTGGTGGGGCAGGCGGCAGAGTCGTTTGCCCTGTGGCGTGGCGTGCGGCCGCAGGTTGCGCCGGTTCTGACCATGTTGCGGGACCGTCTGCGCGCTCAAGCTGCCAGTGAAAAAGAATAGAAATCTGGTCACTTCTCTCCGCGGCGTTACCGTTTGAGCGTGCCGTGACCATTCCGCCAGACTATCGTTTCCCGGACGGAAGCGCCGGGCTGCAAGGCTGATCCGACAGTCTCGCCCGGTAAAGCTCGGGGAAAACGTCACTAAAACCGGCGGAGAGCCCCGTACTGCGTGCTTTCTCGCTGAGTTTTGGTATCCTCACGCCCCTTAATTTGGGGCGGTCGGTCGCTTTTGGGGCGGCGCGGGGCCGGCACCCGTGAATCGACGAGTTATTCCCGGGCTGTGCCCGCTCTCCGATGCTCGTGTAACCCTGGAGTTAACAGCTAGTGAATCAGCTTCCGTTTGAAAAAGTCACCATCGTGATGGGATCCCAATCCGACTGGCCGACCATGGAAATGGCGACCAAGCCGCTTGCCGATCTGGGTGTGCCATTTGCCACGGCGGTGGTTTCCGCGCACCGCACGCCCCAGCGCATGACGGAATTCGCCACCACCGCCCACGAGCGCGGTACCCAGGTGATCATCGCCGGCGCCGGCGGTTCTGCGCATCTGCCGGGCATGATTGCCGCGATGACCCCGCTGCCGGTCATCGGCGTACCGGTGGCGAGCAAATTCATGACCGGAATGGACAGCCTGCTGTCCATCGTGCAGATGCCCAAAGGGGTCGCGGTGGCCACTCAGGCGGTGGGCGCTTCCGGCGCGTTCAATGCCGGCCTGATGGCGGCGCAGATGCTGTCCCTGAGCGATCCGGAGCTGCAGAAACGCCTGATCGCCTGGCGCGAGAACCAGAGCGCCGGCGTGCCGTTTGAAGTGGAATAAGTCGCTCGGCGACTGATGAAGGTTTACGAGGTATAGCGGAAATGACAGCCAGTCAAAGTAGGCGTGTAGGGATTGTCGGCTGTGGCCAGTTGGCCCAGATGATGGCCCAGGAAGCCCGCCCGTTGGGTATCGAATTCAGCTTTCTCGCCGAGGGTGGTGAGAACACCGCCTGCGTGCAAGGGCTGGGGACGATTGTAGACGCCGGCAATGGCGAGGAAATCGAGGCCCTGTACAAAGCCATGGGCAGCCCCGAAGTCATCACCGCCGAACGCGAAGGCGTGGATGTGGGTCTGCTGCGGGCGCTGGAAAAATTCTGCCCGGTTTACCCGCGCCCGGATGCGTTTGAAAAAACCCAGCACCGCGTGCGCGAGAAAACCGCCATCACCGACGCCGGCCTGCCGGTGGCCCCGTTCCGTCCCGCGAATAACTACAGCGAAATCTGCACCGCGGTAAAAGCGTTGGGTTACCCGGCGTTTATCAAAAGCTGTGAAAACGGCTACGACGGCAAGAACCAGTGGCGGGTGAACAGCGACGAAGACCTCGAAGGTATCGCCGATCAGGTACCCGAACAGGAATACGTGGTGGAGAAAGGCATCAACTTCTCCCGCGAGGTTTCCCTGATCGGCGCGCGCACCGCAGACGGCAAAGTGGTGACCTATCCGCTGGCGGAAAACGATCACTACAACGGTACCCTGCTGGTCTCCACCGCGCCCGCGCCGCATGTGGATGAAAAACTCCAGACCACCGCACAGGAATACCTGTCCACCCTGATGGATGCCTGGGACTATGTGGGTGTGCTGGCGATGGAGTGCTTTGTCACCGACGACGGCCTGCTGATCAATGAGCTGGCACCGCGGGTGCACAACAGCGGGCACTGGACTTTAGCTGGAGCCAAAACCAGCCAGTTTGCCAATCATGTGCGCGCAATTCTCGGTATGCCACTGGGTGAAACCGCTTGCGACCGCGTGGCGGTGATGATCAATATGCTGGGCGTGGATAAAAAGCCTGCACTGCCCAACGAAGGGGTCTGGTCCTACGGCAAAGAGCTCCGTCCGGGCCGCAAAATGGGCCATGTGATTCTGCTGGACGACACCCAGGATAAACTGGCCGCACGTATCGACAGCATGCTCGAAGAGCTCTACGGCTCCAGCAAACGCCCCGCTTGATTTTTTGTGCCCGGCAGCGGTGACGCTGCCGGGTCTTGTTTTGCTCCCCTCCCCGCTGTATATCCGAAGTTTCAGAATCGCCAATCCGTGTACTTTCATTGCGTCGAGATCTGGCATACTGCCCCGGTTTCTCTCGTCCGGAATTTTGTTGGCGAGATTCAGTTAACGGGGGTTTACCAGTGCGAGAATTTACCAAGAATCTTTCTGTCTGTTTTGCGGCTGGCTGCCTGGCCGGGCTCGGTTATGCACTGGGCCTGTGGGCACTGGGGCACTACGGAATTACCCGCGCGCTGTCTGTGGATATCGCACCGCATCTTTCCAATGCCTATATTTACCAGCGCGTGGTCTGGGGTGGCATCTGTGGCCTGATTTTTCTACTGCCCTGGCGCAAGAGCTGGATCACCCGGGGTTTTATGCTATCGCTGATTCCCGCGGGCATTCTCTTGTTTCTGTTGTTGCCTATGCGCGGTTTTGGCATCGGCGCACTGGCACTGGGTACCCTGACACCGCTGGTGATTATCCTGGCCTGTGCCGCTGGAGGAATCGTTGGATCCGGCTGGTTGCGGGCACAGGGTAAATAACCATTCCGGGTAAGGCAGGGAGCTGGTCGCGTGCGCAATCTGAGTCTCGATCAACTGCAGTTGTTTGTCAGCGCCTGTGAGCTCGGCTCCTTCTCTGCCGTCGCCCGCCAGTGCGGTCGTGCCCAGTCCGCGGTGAGTGCCCAGATCCAGAACCTGGAGCTCGATGTGGGCGTCGAGCTGTTTGATCGCAGTGGCAAGTTTCCAAAGCCCACTGACGTCGCGCTTGCCCTGTTGCCACTGGCGCGTCAGTCCATTGGCCAGATGCGCCGGCTACAGCAGGCGGCGGACTCCTACCAGAGCGGGGAGGAATCGCAACTCCGAATTCTGTTCGAAGAGCAGGTGATGCCGGACCGGCTGAACGATATGCTCGCCGCCTTCGCCGAACAGTTTCCCAATACACTGATTCACG
Source organism: Microbulbifer celer (assembly GCF_020991125.1). Taxonomy (NCBI): domain Bacteria; kingdom Pseudomonadati; phylum Pseudomonadota; class Gammaproteobacteria; order Cellvibrionales; family Microbulbiferaceae; genus Microbulbifer; species Microbulbifer celer. The sequence goes on along the minus strand of NZ_CP087715.1, from coordinate 3,743,409 downwards.
CCAGCAGTATTGATGGGGAGCGGGCGATCGAGCGGATTGGCCGGGGCGATGCCGATTTCGCTTTTGTCACCGCGCGCGAGGGCTATCCCGGCGAGGTGGATTCCAACAATCTCGGCCAACAGCAGATTCTCACCCTCGCCGCACCGGAGCATCCTCTGGCGCAACTGCCCGCTGCCAGCCTGGTGGAGGCGGCCAACTACCGCCAGATCCTGATTGCCAGTGGTGCACACAGTGCCGTGGGAGATCCGCGCCGGGGCCAGGTGGCCGCACAGTGCTGGGTCACGGATTCGCTGCTGCAGGGGTTGGAGTTGGCGGGCAAGGGGGTAGGCTGGGTCAATGCGCCGTTTGAGCTGGCGCGCCCCTTCCTGAAAAGCGGCCGGCTGGTCGAGTTGAATCTCACCAGCGCACTCTCGGCCTGGAGCCTCGGTGTTGACCTGCTCTGGTCCAATCGCACCCCACAGGGGAATGCGGCGCGCTGGTTCGCGCGCGAGGCTCACCGCCTGTACGGCAATTACTATAGCCCTCCGCTGTAGCGCGGCCTGGGCTCATCCCGCCCGATCTATCTTGATATCCGATAGATACCAACTTCCATCCAAATGTATTTCCGTTGAAACTGCGTTCCTGATTGGGAAAGTGGCAGAGAGGTTTTGCGGTGAACGAAGTTGGGCAATGGATGGGCTACAGCCTGGTGCTGGGCGTCGGGGCGACCGTTATTTGCGATCTCTGGGGGCAGCTGGTGCGAGCAGTCAGCGGCATCGAACCCCTGGACTGGCGGGTGGTGGGCCGTTGGCTGGGGCATATGCCGGGCCAGTTCAGCCACGACAATATTCGCCAGGCCAAACCGGTCAGGGGAGAAAGTATCCTGGGTTGGACCTTCCACTACCTGACTGGTGTGGCGCTCGCCGCGGCCATGCTGGGCCTTTATGGTCTCGACTGGGTTGCGCACCCGGGGTTTCTCGAAGCGCTCGGGTTTGGCGTGGCCACCGTGGTGCTGCCATTTTTTATTATGCAGCCGGCACTGGGAGCGGGTATCGCTGCAAGTCGTACGCCGCAGCCGATGCGCGCGCGGCTGTTGAGCCTGTGCACCCACGGTGCCTTTGGCGTGGGGCTCTGGCTCAGTGCGCGGGCGCTCGCGCTTCTGCACTGATTGAGACTGGACTGAAACCGGCGGGTTGAAACTGGATGGAAACTGGAGGTGAATCATGGACAGCAAAGCCGCGCAGCAACAACTGACGGAATTTGGTGAACACTACCGTTACGACGTGGGATACCTGCAGGAATTTTTGCAGGTTGCGCCAAAGGGCTACGAGGCATTTCAGGGATTTCAGGCGCTGTCCTATTATCGGGAAAAGCTGCCGTTGGATGTTTACTGGGTCAGTCGGTTGGCGTCCATGCAGGTGGCGGATTGTGGTGAATGTCTGCAGCTGTCGGTACGCATGGCACTCGAAGCGGGGTTGGATAAAGCCCTGGTAAAGGCCTGCATTGAAGGCGGTAGTCGGTTACCGGAAAACCTGAAGGATATTTTTGATTTTGCCAGCGCGGTGGCCAGTTACCGCGCCATCGATCCACAACTGGACGCGCGGATTGATCAGCAGTTGGATAAGGCCCAGCGTATCGAGCTGGGAGTCTGCGTGGCGACGGCTGCGGTGTACCCGACCATCAAGCGCGCGCTGGGCATTGCCCAGCGCTGCAGCCTGATGGAAATAGAATACGCGGTGTGAGTGTTCCACAGGGCTCGATCCAGCGTCGCTGAAAGGGGTTTGCGCAGCTGGTACTTGCTGTGCATACCGACTTTGGCGGTAACAGCGGGGATTCAGGCCGATCATTGCTTTAGCACCAGACCCGTGGCGATGCTCAGCATCATCGCGGCAATGCCCAGGTCGATAAACCGCCACACCGATGGCCGCGCCAGCCAGGGCGAGAGCCAGGCCGCCCCAAAGGCCAGCCCGAAAAACCACGCGAGTGACGCGCTGACAGCGCCCAGCGCATAAGCCCCGGGCTCTACCTGCTGTGCGCCGAGTGATCCAATCAATAACACCGTATCCAGGTAGACATGGGGGTTGAGCAGCGTCACCGCCAACGCCATCAACAGTACACTTGCCAGAGAGCGGGCCCTTTGCTCTGTGCGGTTTTCCAGACCTTGTGGCTGGAGGGCCCGGGTCACCGCCTGGATGCCGTACCAGGTGAGGAAGACCGCTCCTCCCCAGCGTGCCAGGCTGATCAACAGCGGGCTCTCCGCCAACAGCGCGGCGAGGCCAAATACCCCGGCGCAGACCAGCACTGCATCGCAGAGTGCGCAGAGCGCCGCTACCTGAAAGTGATATTCCCGGCGCACCCCCTGCGCCAATAGAAACGCATTCTGTGCACCAATGGCAATAATCAGGCCGGCGCCCAACATCAGCCCGTTGAAATAGCTCTGTAACATCGTCTTCCTGTATCTGAAAAGCCGAGACAGTGGCCAGTTTGGATCGACTTCTGGTATAAGAAAAACGAACTTTACTAATCATGTATTAGAGAAACTGATATGTTCGACTACAAGCTGTTGGCCGCGCTCGCCGCGGTGGTGGAACAGGCCGGTTTCGATCGGGCAGCGCAAGCACTGGGCCTGTCACAGTCCGCGGTTTCCCAGCGCATCAAGCTGCTGGAGGCGCGCGTCGGCCAACCGGTATTGCTGCGCGGATCGCCGCCAAAGCCCACGGAAGTGGGACGTCGCCTGCTCAACCACGTACAGCAGGTGCGCCTGCTGGAGCGGGATATACAGGGGCAGATTCCAGCGCTGATGGAGGCGGGGACAGGGCCGGAGAGGTTGCGGATAGCGATCAACGCAGACAGCCTGGCGACGTGGTGGGCGCCCGCGATAGCGGGGTTTTGCAGCGAGCGCAATCTGGTGCTGGACCTGGTGGTGGAAGATCAGGAGGTGGGACTGAAACGTATGCGAGCTGGCGATGTGGCCGCCTGTGTGTGTGGCGCGGATCGGGCCGTGTCCGGTGCGCGCAGTATCGCCCTCGGCGCGATGCGCTACCGCGCGCTGGCGAGCCCGGCGTATATTCGCCGGTATTTTCCGGGCGGGGTCGACCAAGCCGCGCTGCCAAAGTCCCCCGCGGTTGTATTCGGTCCGGATGACGCCTTGCAGCACCGCTATCTGGAATCGCTGGGGTTTAGCGGTACTTTCCCCCACCATCTGTGCCCGTCTTCCGAGGGATTTGTAAACCTAGTGGCGAATGGTCTCGGCTGGGGGCTGGTACCTGAACTACAGGCACAAGATTTGCTGGCCCGGGGCGAGCTGGTGGAACTGCTACCGGATCGGCCGATTGACGTGCCGCTTTATTGGCATTACTGGCGCACGGGTGGTGCGCTGTTGGAAGCGCTGACCGGCGAGCTGTTGCGCACCGCCGGGCAGCTTTTGGTACCGGCGGACAGCTAGTGGTTCATGCGGCTCGGAAACCTTATCCCGGTTCGCGCGCGAGGGGCTGACACATGCAGTGCACGCCGCCGCCGCCGGCGGTGATCATGGAGATATCCGGGTCGATCACTTCCAGGCCGCGGGCGCGGCATTTTTCTTTCAGTTCGGTGTTGTCGGCCGGCAGCATGATGCGGTCGTTGCCGAGAGCGACGACATTGACGCCAAGCTCCATCACCTGCGGGTAGGAGATGTCGATAATCTCAAAGTTGCGGGATTTGAACCACTGCACCAGTTCCGGTTCTACCGCGTCCACGCACACGGCCACCAGCTTTTCTGCCAGTGCGGCGACGAGCACGTCGATGTGCAGGAAGTAGGGGTCGAACTCGTAGCCTTTGACTTCCCAGCCTTCTTTTTCAATCCAGCTTTTCATCTGGTTAAAGCCCTGCGGGGAGGTGCGTTCGCCGCTGTAGCCGCAGAGGATGACGCCGGGTTCGAGCACCATAAAGTCGCCGCCCTCCAGGCTGCCGGCGGTGATGATGTCGTACACCGGGATATCCAGTTTCTGGTAGGTCTTGATGACGTCGACCCATTCGCCGCGGCGCCAGGGGGAGTACATCTGGGTGACGATGGGGCCCCAGGGTGTCATGACGCTGCTGTCGCGGGCGTAGAGTTGATAGGGGAGGTTGGCGTCGGCGGGCAGCAGGTGGGTGGTGACGCCGGCGTGTTTGTAGGCGTCGAGCATTTCCCGGTATTGCTGTTGGGCGACGTTGGCGTCGAATTCGCGGCCCAGGCGCACGGAGCGACGGGAAGCGGCGTTGCCCATCTGCCAAGTGTAATGGTCGATGGGGCCGACGAGCAGGTCGGTGAGGACGCCGTATTCGGAGTCGATGCCCCAGTTTTTCAACGGCGCTGTGTTGCCGTTGTCGTTGCGGTGTTTGTAAGTAAATCCAGTCATCTGCTTTCTCGAATCCTGTCTTATCAGGCCCTTTTTCAGACCCGGTGGCGCGGCTGCTGCCGGTAACCCTTCACGAGACACGCCGTGAACCCATCCATGGGGGCTCTTCCGCGAGGTCCCTCTGGCGGAAGGTCTCGTGAAGGGTTACCGGCATCAGCCGCTTCGCATTTGAGTTTTGCGCTTCGTTAGCTGTCCTGGTTCGCCATTTTCAGCATCGCGTGCAGCAGTGCGTTTGCGCCCGCTTCCAGATCATCCGGCTCCGCATTCTCCGCTTCGTTATGCGAAAGGCCTTTTTCACAGGGCACAAAGATCATGCTGGTGGGCGCGACGCGGGAGATATATACGGAGTCATGGCCGGCGCCCGAGACCATTTCTTTGTTGCTGTAGCCCAGTTCGGCCACGGAGCTGCGCACGGCTTCCACGCATTTTTCGTCAAACCTGACCGCCGGGGAGCGCCATTCGTCGCGGATCTGGTGTTCGAGGCCGAGTTCGGCGGCGGTGCCGGCGGCGATTTCGCGGAAGCTTTTGTCCATGGTGTCGAGCACTTGCTGGTCCGGGTGGCGCAGGTCGACGGCGAGGACGAGTTTTTCCGGTACGGTGTTGCGGCTGCCGGGTTCGGCGCGGATGTCGCCGAAGGTGACACGCGCCCAAGGGGCGTGCGCTTCGGCGAGTTTGTACAGCTGGTCGAGGATGCGGTGCAGGCCCATAAACGGGTCGCGGCGGGTTTCCATGGGGCTGGGGCCGGCGTGGCAGGGTTGGCCGATGAGGGTAAGGTCGTACCAGTACATGCCCTGGACGCCACTCAGTACGCCGATCTGTTTTTCCTCGGCCTCCAGGATCGGACCCTGTTCGATATGTACTTCGAAGGCCGCGGCGAGATCGCGGGGTTTGGCCGGGGCTTCACCTTGGTAGCCGATACGTTCCAGTTCTTCGCCGAAGGTTTTGCCTTCCTTGTCGGTGCGGGCGTAGGCGTATTCCTTGTCGAAGTTGCCGCTCCACACGCCGGAGCCGATCATGGCGGGAGAGAAGCGGGCGCCTTCTTCGTTGGTCCACACCGCCACTTCCAGTGGGGCTTCGGTGTCGAGGTTGTGGTCGTTGAGGGTGCGGATGACTTCGAGGCCGGCGAGCACACCGTAGACGCCATCGAACTTGCCGCCGGTGGGTTGGGTGTCCAGGTGTGAGCCGGTGAGCACCGGGGCCAGATCGCCGTTGTTACCCGCGCGCCGGGCGAAGATATTGCCCATTTCGTCGATGGTGATGCTGCAACCGGCGTCTTCGCACCATTGCACGAACAGATCGCGTCCCTGTTTATCGAGATCGGTGAGTGCCTGGCGGTTGCAGCCGCCTTTGGCGGTGGCGCCGATGGTGGCCATTTCCATCAGGGAGTCCCACAGGCGCTGGCCATTGATACGCAGTTTGCTGAGATCGGTCATGAAATTTTCCGACGGCAGAAGTTATTGTGTGTATTGAGGTGCGTACTGAAAGGATCAGTACACTAAGCACTAACAGGTTTAGTACAAATCACACGCTTAATTCTGCCGGTATCAACAACTTCTGATTGTCGAACTCAGCGCTGCAAGACGTTGAAACTGCGGAAACCGGCAATCGGAAATGCAGTAACTGCAGCAGTGGAAATCACTTGTGCAGGTATTCGTCTTTCAGTTTCACGTAATTACCGGCGGTATAAGTAAAGAATTTCTTTTCTTTCTCTGTTAACGGCCGTGCCTGTTTTGCCGGTGAACCCACGTACAGGTAGCCGCTCTCCAACCGCTTGCCCGGTGGCACCAGCGCGCCTGCCGCCAGCACAACTTCGTCCTCGATCACTGCCCCATCGAGCACAACGGACCCGATACCGATCAGCACCCGGTTGCCCACGGTGCAGCCGTGCAGACAGGCCTTGTGACCGATGGTGACGTCGTCGCCGATGGTCAGTGGCCAGCCGCCTTCGTTGAAATCGCTGGCGTGAGTGATGTGCAACACCGAACCATCCTGCACACTGGTACGGGCGCCGATACGGATGCGGTGCATATCGCCGCGCACCACCGCCATCGGCCACACGGAGGCATCGTCACCCAGTTCCACATCGCCGATCACCGTCGACTGCGGGTCGATAAACACCCGGTCGCCGAGCTTGGGACTGTGGCCGCGGTGCGCTCGCAGGGCGGGGTTCCGGGACTGATGGTGGGAATCGTTCGCGGACAAGGCTGACCTCCGGTTTGGCTATCCACTAGAATACAGCCTGATATGTTAACCCGTGCCGGGCGGTGATGAATGGGTTATTCACGCCATCGCCGCTCCCCGACAAGGAAATCCGATGTCTGATACTCCAGTGCCCACCGCAGCGCCCAACCCGCTGCTCGCCGAGCCCGTACTACCACCTTTCGATACCATCCAACCCGCGCACGCGGAGCCTGCGATTGTGGAATTGATCGAGAATTGTCGCGATCAGCTGCGAAAGGCATTGGAAAACTGCGGTGACAACCCGACCTGGGAGGAGGCTCTGGCGCCCTTGGAAGAGGCGCAGGATCGGTTGCACAAGGCGTTTTCACCGGTATCGCACCTGAACAGCGTGCTCAGCGGCGAGTGGCGCGCGCCCTACGAGGCCTGCCTGGCCAGGGTTACCGAGTACTGGACCGAAGTGGGGCAGGACCCGGATCTGTTCCAGGTGTACCGGCGCCTGGCCAAGGCCGCAGATTTCGCCAACTGGCCCCAGGCGCGCAAACAGGCGGTGCGGCACGGACTGCGGGACATGCATCTGGGCGGCGTGAGCCTGGAAGGACGCAAGCGCGAGCGCTACGCGAGCATCAGCAAGCGTCTGGCGGAGCTCAGCAGTAAATTTGCCAACAATGTGCTGGATGCCACCAATGCCTGGACACTGAATATCGAAGACGAGTCGGCGCTGGCGGGAATTCCCGAGACCGCACTGGCAGCGGCCAAGGCGGCTGCAGAATCCAAGGGCAAGCCCGGTTGGCTGCTGACCCTGGATGGCCCCTGTTTCCTGGCGGTGATGATGTTCGCGGATAACCGCGATCTACGTCATCAGATGCACACCGCATTTATCACCCGCGCCTCGGAGATTGGTCCCAACGGGGGCGAGTTCGACAATGCCAATGTGATGGCTGAGATTCTCTCGCTGCGTGCAGAAAAGGCGCATCTGCTGGGGATGAAGAACTACGCGGAGCTGTCGCTGGCGAGCAAGATGGCGGAAGACCCCCAGCAGGTGGAAAGTTTCCTGTGGGATCTGGCCAAGCGAGCCAGGCCTGCCGCGGTGAAAGAGTTTACCGAGCTGCAGAACTTTGCCTGCGATGAGCTGGGGCTGGATCGGTTGCAGCCGTGGGATGTGCCCTGGGCAGGGGAGAAGCTGAAGCAGTCCCGCTACGCGCTCAACCAGGAGGCGTTGCGCCCTTATTTCCCCTACCCGAAAGTGTTGGCGGGCCTGTTTGCGGTGGCGGAAAAACTGTTCGGCGTGGTCGCGGAAGTGGATACTTCCGTGGCCACTTACCATCCGGACGTGCAGTTCTACTGGCTGAAGCGCGCTGGTGTGCCCATTGCCGGGTTCTATCTCGACCCCTATGCCCGGGAGAAGAAGCGCGGCGGCGCGTGGATGGACGATGTCCGCGTGCGCCGACAGACCGTGGCCGGACTGCAGCTACCGGTGGCCTACCTGGTGTGTAACTTTAGTTCCCCTTCCGCCGCGGGCGCTAGTTCCCCGTCCGCCGCGGGCGCTAGTTCCCCTTCCTCGGATACCCCCGCGCTGCTCACCCACAATGAGGTCACCACTCTGTTCCACGAGTTTGGTCACGGCCTGCACCATATGCTGACGCAAGTGGATGTGGCGGCGGTGTCCGGCATCAACGGTGTGGCCTGGGACGCAGTCGAGCTGCCGAGCCAGTTTCTGGAAAACTGGTGTTGGGAGCCGGAGGCGCTGGCTATGATCTCCGGTCATTACCAGACAGGCGAGCCGCTGCCACGGGAACTATTGGACAAGATGCTCGCTGCGAAGAACTTCCAGTCGGCGATGTTTACCGTACGCCAGCTGGAGTTTGCCCTGTTCGACTTCCTGTTACACTCGCGCCCCGAAGGCGCCAACCCAGAAGAGATTCAGCGTCTGATCAACGAAGTGCGCGATAGGGTTTCCGTAGTGCCGGTATCGCCGGACAACCGCTTCCAGAATGGTTTCAGCCACATTTTTGCCGGCGGCTATGCGGCGGGCTATTACAGCTACAAGTGGGCAGAGGTGCTGTCTGCTGACGCATTCTCGCTGTTTGAAGAAAACGGTATTTTTGATCCGGATACCGGCACCAGATTCCTGCACACTATTCTCGAGCAGGGCGGCAGTCGCGAGGCACAGGACCTGTTCACAGAATTTCGTGGCCGCGGCCCTAAAATAGATGCGCTTCTGCGCCACTCCGGTATTGAGTAAATCGGAACATCGGGTGACGGGCTGTCAAAAGCAGTAGTAGATATATTTTGAGTGAGTTTATGAACAGTGAAACAAAAAAGCCCGTAAAGCGCCGGTTTATTGCCGGCGCCGTGTGTCCCCGCTGTGGCGAGATGGACAAAATCGTCAACTATCGACTGGACGATAAAAACTACCGGGAGTGTGTGGCCTGTGGATTCAAGGATGAGATCCGTTTACAGGCTTCACCGCGGGAACTGGATACCCGCGTGAATCAAACCGATGACAGGGAAGTAGAAGAGACGGCCGTAAAAATTCTGCAGCCGCCGTCAGATAAGAAACACTGACCTGAACATATTTTGAAAAAATTATTCCCGCTGATTGCCCTGTTACTGGTCGCCGCTATAGCGGCATTGTACGGGCTGGACCACTACCAAAAGCTGCGCGCGGATCAGCGCGCGCAGGTTTCTTATTTGCTGTCCCGCTGCGCCAACGAAGGGTTGCTCTCCCTGTTTTCTCTACAGGCGAATGACTGGAAAAAAAATCCGGAGCTCCTCAAGCAGGAAGAGGCGCGCTTGCTGCGAGCTGCCGGCGCACTGCCAGAGAAAACCCTGGAAGGTAAGGTCTTTGGAGACTGGCAGGCTGCGGTGCAGGTTTGTGAACGGCTGACAGAAAACTCAGTCCGCCAGCACAAAACCATTTTCTGGCCGGTCAAGGAGTTGGCGGAAAGTGAACTATGGAACCCCCGGGATCTCAACGATCGTCGGCGCCTTCATCGCCGTCAGCGCGATATTGATCGCGCACGAATTTCTGCCCAGGCGGCAGACCGTTACCTGATCGACCTGCGCGCAGACTTGAATAACCTGCTGGATCAGAGTGGTATTGACAAAGAAACGCTGCCGGAAATCAATGCAGAACTGGATCGCCAGGTCTTCAGCGGTTACCACAAGGGCGCCTTTTCTCTGGCCCGGGTGCAGCAGTACCTGAATCGCCTGCAACATTTCTACCAGCTGCTGAAAGAGAACCCCAAGGGATTTACCCTGCGCGGTGGCAGCCTGTATTTTTACGATCAATCCCTGCGGCGGGAAGTGGATGATCTGAACCGCGTGCTGCTACAGGGCGAACCGGCGTTTTTTAATAACTGGCGGCAGATACTGCGGCGGTAATCAAAGATGGGTTCAAATGAAGAGTGGACGCAGCCTGACTGCATTCGAGCAGGCCGCACGGCCCACTAGTGGGATCGGTCCAGCTGCTGTGGATACAGGTTGGGGGTGCGCAATTCGATCTGTAACTGGTTGGCAAAATCCGGCCATTCCCCCGGCGCATCATCGAAATGCTGCTTGTGCAGGATCAGTGCTACCAGGTGCGTGGGGTCCAGCTCAACGGGCTCAAAGCGTTGCAGCAGAATATCTGTCAGGTCGTCCAACTGACAGGCGAGCTTTTCTCCCAACAACTCCCGCACGATCAAATTTGCAATCATCGGATCCATCGGTAACAACGGCGTTCCGCAAACGGTTTGCAGTGCATCGTTGATCTCTTCCATCACCCGATGCGCCAGATAGGCTTCATCAAGAATCGATCCCAGCCCGTGCTCGTGGGGCTGACGTTCCGGAATTTCCTTGAAGCTGTGTGCCACCAGGTCTCGCACCGGTAAGAAATCCAGACCACCGGCCTTGCACAGTTGCTCCAGACGCTGCATCCACTGCGGGATGACCTGAATATAACGGATCACAAAACAGGTGATATGCAGAGGGGCATCCCGCTGAGGCAGCTGGATGCTGTGATGCAGGCGGGGCAGGGTGTCATGCAGAGAGCGGCGGAATCGTCCGCGCTCCTGCTCCGCCACGACGGCGCGGTCAATGCACTGTTGGATCATTGTGTAAGGGTCTGACATACCGCGATAACGATAACGGTGAAACCGCATCCTCGTTGCTTCATCAGACTGCAGGCAGGATTGTGCAGGGTATTTTGTACCCACGTCGCCCCCGATTTGGTGCAGCCGATGAGACCGCTTAACGTTGGGATTGGATTCTCCCGTAGGCTCCAATTACAACCAATATTTGCTTTTAGTGTAGATGTAAAAATAGACCAATAATCCAAGGGATCGTGCGCTAAACCATAAAAAAAGGCTGAACCAAATGCCACTATTGTCAAATTGTCGTGTAAACCACCAACAGGGTAGAAACACCATCAGGGTTGCGATGAACATGGTGTCACGCATTTGCCGGCTTTTGCCCGCCCCGATGAATACGCCGTCAAGCTGATAGCTCCACACCGCAACCAGCGGCAGTGCGCACAACCAGGGATAATAGCGGTGGGCAATCGCGAGCACTTCGGGTATGCCGGTAAACAGCGGCAGTATCCAGTCGCCGCCGATAATGAAAACCGCAGTGATCAACCCCGCTGTGACCATCGCCCACACGCCTGCCGCGGTGACCGTGCGTAAAAACTGAGTCATTGATCGGCGGGAAATGGCCCGTCCCACCAGCGACTCGGTGGCGTGGGCAAAACCGTCCAGTGCGTAGGAAGTCATCATCAGTAACTGAATCAGAATCGCGTTGGCAGCCAGTACAGCATCTCCCTGGGCCGCCCCCTGGGCGGTGAAAAATGCCAGAGTGAACAGCAACAGACAGGTGCGAATAAACAGATCCGTATTGATCCGCAGGAGCTCCAGCCAGGGCGCCACCTTCTGCCATGGCCAAAAATCCTTGCGCCGGATCAATCGGCTGAATCCGTCGCGGGCGGCACGATGGCGACGTCCCAGTAGCCACCATCCGAGAGTGAAGCTGGATACATCTGCGGATACCGAAGCCCACGCAGCGCCGCGGGCGCCCATATCGAGACCGATGATCAGCACCAGGTCCAACACAATATTCAGCAGATTGGCCGCCACCAGAATCATCAGCGGTGCGCGACTGTCCTGACGGCCGATAAAAAAACCCAGCAGGGCAAAATTTGCCAGTGCCAGGGGCGCGCTCAGCAGGCGGATCTGCAGGTAATCCTGCGCATGGGGAGCGGCCTCGGCACTGGCGTTCATCCACTGGGTGATCAGTGACAGCAGCGGCGATGCGCAGAGTAAAACGGCGGTTCCGAGTAACCCCGCGAGACACAGGGCCCGCGCCAACCAGCGCGCTGCGGCTTCGCCATCGCGGCCGGCTCTGGCCACTAGCCCGGTGGTGCCCATGCGCAGAAAACCGAACGCCCACAGCAGCATGGAGATGACACTGGCGCCAATGGCGACCCCGGAAAGATATTCCGGACTGGATAGGTGTCCGAGCACAGCGGTATCCACCGCCCCCAGCAAAGGCACAGTGATGTTGCTCAGAATCATCGGCCAGGCAAGGTACCAGACGCGGTAGTAGGGCGCGGCAAAACGGCGTGAAATCCGTTTTCGATCGGGGCGCGAGGGCGCCGGTGAATTTTTCATGTAAGTTGGCGGTTTAATTGACTTTCTTCCAGCGATGTGTTTCTTTTGGAAGTGCTAGATGCGACAAAAAAAGACACAGGTTGTTGGTTGTACCTTCCGGGCGACGACATCTGAAGTAAAAAATAACAAGTTGCACTGAAGCAGTATCGTGCGACCGCGGTCCTCCCCGGTGTACGAACAGTGTATGTAGTCTTGGTTTACTACAGCATGTCCACATTGATGATGTGTGGAACAGTATCCGATCTCCTGATCGGAGCAGACTCCAGTTATCCCGGCAGCCAACCGCTGCTAAAGGGTTTTGCTATCTTGTTGGTTACCGCGCCGCGGCCGATTACGCATTGCGTGTACAGAGTGCATGCAGGTGTGGCAAGGCTTCAGCAATGTGACCGCAGGAAGCGGCTCGCGAGAATAACAAACATGGAGATCTGCAGGCGATGTTGAAGGGCTTGAAACGGCTGTTCGCCTTCTTATTGTGCCTCCCGGTTTTCGCACCCGCTGCCTTCGCTCAGGAGTCAGCACCAGGCGCGAATCCGGAATCCGCGCAGGAAGTGGAGCGCTGGGGGGTCAACATGACCCAGGGGGTCACCGAAGTATCCCGTACCACTTACGATCTGCACATGCTGATTTTCTGGATCTGCGTGGCGATCGGTGTGGTGGTGTTCGGTGTGATGTTCTACAGCATGTGGCGCCACCGCAAAAGCAGGGGTTACAAGGCGGCGCAGTTCCATGAGAGCACGCTGGTGGAACTGGCCTGGACCATCGTGCCTACATTGATTCTCGTCGGCATGGCGATTCCCGCCACCAAAACCCTCTACGATATCTACGACACCAAGGAAGCCGATCTCGACATCATGATCACCGGCTACCAGTGGAAGTGGAAGTACGATTATCTGGGTTCCGATGTCTCTTTCTTCTCCAATCTCTCCACACCCCGCGCGCAAATCGATAACCAGCAGCCAAAAAGCAAAGATTACCTGCTGGAAGTGGATGAGCCTTTGGTGGTACCGGTCAATCAGAAAATCCGTTTTCTGATCACTGCCAACGATGTGATTCACGCGTGGTGGGTGCCGGACCTGGCAGTGAAAAAGGATGCGATTCCCGGCTTTGTAAACGAATCCTGGACACGTATCGACGAGCCGGGAATTTACCGCGGTCAGTGCGCGGAACTGTGTGGCAAGGATCACGGTTTCATGCCGATTGTGGTCAAGGCGGTTCCGCAGGATGAATACCACTCCTGGTTGAGCGATCGCGCCGCGGCTGCTGCGCGCATCAAGGAGTTGACCAACAAAACCTTCACCTTTGACGAACTCTATGAGCGAGGCAAGAAAATTTACGCGAGCACCTGTGCCGCCTGTCACCAGCCTAATGGCCAGGGTGTGCCCGGTACCTTCCCGGCCATCGCCGGTTCCAAGTACGCAACGGGCCCGATGGAAAATCATATGAGCATGGTGGTTAACGGCTCGCCGAGCAACCCAGCGATGCAGGCCTTCGGTGCGCAGTTGAGTGAAGTGGATCTCGCCGCAGTGATCACCTATCAGCGCAATGCCTTCGGCAATAATATGGGCGACACCGTGCAGCCCATTGACGTTCTCAATTTCAAGAATAAGTAAGCAGGAGCCGAGAGGAATTTAGTTATGGCACACGGCCCGAAACCCGGAATTACCCGCTGGCTCTACACCACTAACCACAAGGACATCGGTTCGATGTACCTGTGGTTCAGTTTTGCGATGTTCCTGCTTGGCGGTTGCATGGCGCTGGTGATCCGCGCCGAACTCTTCCAGCCCGGCCTGCAGATCGTGCAGCCGGAATTTTTCAACCAGATGACCACCATGCACGGCCTGATTATGGTCTTCGGCGCAGTGATGCCGGCATTCGTGGGGCTCGCAAACTGGATGGTGCCGATGATGATCGGCGCTCCGGATATGGCACTGCCGCGGATGAACAACTGGAGCTTCTGGATCCTGCCATTCGCATTTGCAATGCTGGCGTCCACCCTGTTTATGGAAGGCGGTGCGCCCAACTTCGGTTGGACCTTCTACGCACCATTGTCCACCGAGTACGCACCGCCGAGCGTGACCTTCTTCATCTTCGCCATCCATATCATGGGTGCATCGTCGATCATGGGGGCGATCAATATCGTCGCCACCATCCTGAACATGCGTGCACCGGGTATGACGTTGATGAAGATGCCGCTGTTCGTATGGACCTGGCTGATCACCGCCTACCTGCTGATTGCAGTCATGCCGGTACTTGCGGGCGTGGTGACCATGATGCTGATGGATATTCACTTCGGTACCAGCTTCTTCAGTGCCGCCGGTGGTGGTGACCCGGTATTGTTCCAGCATGTGTTCTGGTTCTTTGGTCACCCGGAGGTGTACATCATGATTCTGCCGGCGTTTGGTATCGTGTCGGCGATCATTCCCACCTTTGCACGCAAACCACTATTCGGTTACAGCTCAATGGTGTACGCCACAGCCTCCATTGCCTTCCTCAGCTTTATCGTGTGGGCGCACCACATGTTTACCGTGGGCATGCCGATTGCCGGTGAGCTGTTTTTCATGTACGCCACCATGCTGATCGCGGTACCCACCGGTGTGAAGGTGTTCAACTGGGTGACCACCATGTTCCGGGGTTCCATGACGTTTGAGACGCCGATGCTGTTCTCCATCGCGTTTGTGATCCTGTTTACCCTTGGCGGTTTCTCCGGTCTGATGCTCGCCATCGCACCGGCGGATTTCCAGTATCACGACACCTACTTTGTGGTGGCGCATTTCCACTATGTTCTGGTACCCGGGGCGATCTTCTCGATCACCGCCGGCGTGTATTACTGGCTGCCCAAGTGGACCGGCAATATGTACAACGAGAGTATGGGCAAGGTGCATTTCTGGCTCGCGTTTATCGGTCTGAATGTCACCTTCTTCCCGATGCACTTTGTCGGACTCGCCGGCATGCCGCGTCGGATTCCCGACTACGCGCTGCAGTTTGCCGACTTCAACCAGATTGCCAGTGTGGGGGCCTTCCTGTTCGGGGCGGCGCAGATCGTGTTCCTGTTTAACGTGATCCGCACGGTACAGGGCGGTAAGAAAGCGTCTGATGAGGTTTGGGAAAACCCGCAGGGGCTGGAGTGGACCGTACCGTCCCCGGCGCCGTACCACACCTTCAGCACGCCGCCAGCGGTGCGCTGAGTGAGCGCTTGAGGTAACAAAGCATGACCAAGCGCAATCAATCCCCCGGTGCAGGTACGTGGAGTGCCAACACCATCACCACAGTCAAGCTGTCCACCCTCGCGGTGGCCATGCTGGGGTTTGCGCTCTTCGTTATGCCACCGCTTTACGATGCGTTTTGTGAAATCACCGGTCTCAATGGCAAGACCGGTGGTCGCTACGAGGCGGTACCGGCGGCGGTGGACAAAGAGCGGCTGGTGAAGGTGCAGTTTGTCGCCAGCCACAATGAAAACATGCCCTGGGAATTTCGCCCGGCTACGGTGGAGATGAGGGTACATCCCGGCGAAGCCGTGGACACGGTATTCCTGGCCCGCAACCCGACCGGGCGCAATATGGTGGGCCAGGCAATCCCCAGCCTGGTGCCATTCAAAGCGACCGAATATTTCCACAAAACCGAGTGTTTCTGCTTCAACCAGCAGACGCTCGCCGCTGGCGAATCCGCGGAATTGGGGCTGAGATTTATCGTCGACCCGGATCTGCCGCGCGGCGTCAATACGATCACGCTTTCCTACACGCTGTTTGATGTGACGGATCGCATGGCCAAACAAACCGAGAACAAAAACACGGATGCCTCCCCCATTTGAGCGAGAGTCCAAGCGAGAGGGATAAATTTATGGCTACAGAAAGCAGCTACTACGTGCCCGAGCAGTCCCGGCTGCCCATCTTTGCCACCCTGGGCCTGTTTCTGACCGCCTTTGGTGCCGCCAGCTGGATCAATGGCGGCAGTGCTTATATTTTCTTTTCCGGTACCATCGCCCTGGCCGCGGTCCTGTGGTTCTGGTTCGCCGCGGTGATCCGGGAAAATATGCAGGGGTTGAACAGTGACCAGCTCAAGCGCTCTTACGTGTGGGGTATGGGCTGGTTCATCTTCTCGGAAGTGATGTTCTTCGCGGCATTTTTCGGCGCCCTGTATTACATTCGCACCTTCTCGCTGCCGTGGCTGGGGGGCGAAGGCGACCGCGGTTCCTCCAATATGTTGTGGGAGGGGTTTCAGAACACCTGGCCGTTGATGGTGACTCCGGAACAGGCGGTCAGTGGCGAGTCCGCCAAGGTAGTCGGCCCCAAAGGCATCATCGACCCCTGGCATCTGCCGCTGCTGAACACCGTTCTGCTGCTCGCTTCCAGCGTCACGGTTCATGTCGCCCACGTGTTCCTGAAAAAGAACAAGCGCCAGGCATTCAACCTGTGGCTGGGTGCGACCGTTATCCTCGGTGCAACCTTCCTGTTCTTCCAGGTGGAAGAGTACCTTGAGGCTTACCAGCAACTGGGGCTGACGCTGGAATCCGGCATCTACGGTACCACCTTCTTTATGCTGACCGGATTCCATGGGGCGCATGTGACCATGGGTACCATCATGTTGCTGATCATGCTGTTGCGCTCGGTGATCGCGCACCACTTCAAACCGGACGATCACTTTGGCTTTGAAGCCGCGAGCTGGTACTGGCACTTTGTGGACGTGGTGTGGGTTGGCCTGTTTATCTTTGTTTACGTGCTGGGCGCGTGATCTGAAGTGAGTGGTGGATACCCGGTACTCATCAACCTGAGGCTCGGCGGACGGGTAACCTGAGCGGATAGATATTCTGTAGGGTGGATAAGCGCAGTGCATCCACCTGACAGGTCCGGCTCAGTATTTATTCGCCCAGGGCGCCGTATTGGAAAGGATGCCACTGTCGAAGCCATACCAGATGGCGATCAGCAATAGAGCGGCAAGGGAAATGCGTATACCCAGCGCGTAGAGTGTGCGCTTTGATTGCGGTGCGCCCATATCGCGCAGCAGAAACAGAAGGGCGCTGGTCAGGCTGGCCAGCACGGCCAGAAACAACAGCACGATGATTGTTTTAAGCCACATAAATTAACGCCATTTATAGAAGTACTTATTGGCATGACAGTTCCGAACCAATCGTCGCACGCAGACGAAAAAGCATTATCCACCGGGACGGAAACACACTCCACGGAAGCCGGAGAACAGTCGCGAGGCACCAGTGTAGCATTGATCCACAACTGGCCGTTGAGCATCCTGAGCCTGTGTTTGATGCCGATTCTACTGTCACTGGGATTCTGGCAACTGGATCGCGGCGAAGAAAAACGGCAAATGCTTGCCGACATCGACACACGGCTCGCCGCCCAGCCGCAGGAACTCAACACCCTGCACACCCCGCAACAATATGTTGCGGTAAGAGCGCTCGGTTATTATACCGATGAGTATTTCTACCTCGATAACCGTATCCGCAATGGCAAGGTCGGTTACGAAATCCTGCAAGTATTTATCAGTAAAGGACAGCGTTGGCTGGTCAATCGTGGCTGGATCGCTGCCGGTAATGACCGTGCGCAACTGCCTGACGTGGACTACCCCCTGGCGGCGAAAGTCATCACTGGCTTCATTTATCCCAATGACGACAGCACTGGTGCAGCAGAACAACAACCGGTTGCTTCAGCAGAGCCTGGGGCCAGAGTCCAGTCATTGGAAAATGCGCTGACCGATTCACTTAACCTTCGCAATCCTCAGTGGCATATTCGGCTGAGTGCCGACTCCGATTCTGCACTCGTTACCGATTGGCGCCTGGTTAATACCCAGCCGGAACGACACCGTGCTTACGCCCTACAGTGGTTCGCCATGGCCACGGCACTGTTGATACTCTGGTTGCTTGCGGCAACGGATGTGCGTGGCAGGGTGTTCAGAAAACGGCTGAACCGCACACAATAACGATCGATAATAACAACAGCGAGGTAAAGGTGTGACCGATCAACTCATTACAGACACAGACGAACCGGGAAGTTCACAGCCGCAACGCCGGGGGCTTGGCCGTTGGGCTGGTATTGGTGTCTTTGTCGCGGTGGCACTGCCCATCGTCTCTGCCTATATCGTGTTCTATACCGGCCTCGGCATGCCCGCGGATACGGTCAATCAGGGAGAGCTGCTGCAGCCGGCCCGCAGCGTTGATGCGTTCTCGGTTTTTGGAAAAAATGGAGAGGCTATTTCGCTCACCGGAGAGGATTCCAAGTGGCGTTACCTCGTGATGGGAGATGCGGCATGCAGTGATGTCTGTGAAGAGCTGCTGTATACCACGCGCCAGGTACATATCCGTCTCGGAGAAAAGGCGCGCAGGGTAGAGCGTGTACTTGTCACATCAGCGCCGCTCAGCACATCGCGACAACAGGCACTGCAGAAGCAGCACCCCAAAATGCGGTTTGCTTCTGCGGATAGCCAACAGGTTTCGCAGTGGCTGAGCGATACCAGTCACGCCAACCTGGAAATGCCCGGTGTGCTGCTGGTGGATCAGCGCGGCTACGCAATGATGGTTTACGATAATGAACATAGCGGCAACCAGTTGCTAAAAGATATCAAACGGTTACTTAAGTACTCCTACGAGCAATAAAAAAGTAGTACCAGAAAAACAGGAGCACGCGCTGATGGATGTGGAATCCGATATTACCCAACTGAGAAAAAACTATAAAAAAGACTGGCGCTTTCGCCTTGCGCTGATCGGTACTGCATTGGCAATGGTTGTGGTTGTACTGGGGGCATTCACCCGCCTGTCTCATGCTGGCCTCGGTTGCCCGGATTGGCCCGGTTGCTACGGCCACCTGCTGTGGCCAACGGAGTCTCATGAGATCGAGGCTGCGAATAAAGCCTTTCCCCTGACTCCGGTAGAAACCGATAAAACCTGGCCGGAAATGGTGCACCGCTATTTTGCCGGTATGCTCCTGTTGCTGGTGGCAGGCCTCACCTATATGTTCTGGCGACGCCGCGGGCACCGTGGATTCATCCAGAGTCACATCCTGCTGGGGTTGATCGTAATGCAGGCCGCATTCGGTATGTGGACAGTCACCCTGAAACTCTGGCCGCAAGTAGTCACCGCCCATCTGTTGGGGGGCATGGCGACACTCGCGGTACTATGGATGCTCGCGGAGCGATTGCGATACCGCAAACGCGTTATTCCGCCGCATGAATTTACCGCCCTACAGCGATTGCGCCCTCTGGCCATTGCGGCGGTGGTCGCCGTCGGCCTGCAGATCGCATTGGGCGGCTGGACCAGCTCGAACTACGCGGCACTGGCGTGTCCGGATTTTCCAACCTGCCATGGGCAGTGGTTCCCCAGCGCCGATTTTTCTGAAGGCTTCAATATTGCGCAACAGATCGGCCCGAATTATCTCGGCGGTGCGCTTGAAGGTGAGGCGCGCACTGCAATCCACGTGACACATCGGATTGGCGCAATAATCGTTGCGGTTCTGGTGAGCCTAGTCGCCTTTCTCGCCTGGCGCGCCGGATCGCCCCGTTGGGCCCAGGGGCTGCTGGCAGTGTTGTGCTTGCAAGTGGCATTGGGAATTGCGAATGTAGTGATGTCTTTGCCGCTCTCGATCGCGGTGGCGCACAACGCCGGCGCAGCGCTTTTATTATTAAGCTTGCTGACGTTCTGTTACCGGATAAACACCGTGCAGCCAGCGATAGGGAACAGTTAACAAGCGGAGTTGTCGCTGATGCAAAGGCTGTGCACCCGGAAAACGGAAATCCAAATGGACCGGAAGGAATTCGGCCAAACATAATAAAGATAACGAGGTGGTGACCATGAGTGTTCAGGTAGTCAGTGTGCAGCGTGCCGGATGGCGCGATTATTACGAACTCACCAAGCCGCGGGTGGTGATGTTGATGATTCTCACCTCGGTCATCGGCATGCTCCTTGCCGTACCGGGCATGGTGCCGCTCGACACACTGTTGCTCGGTAATATCGGTATTGCGCTTTGCGCCGGTTCCGCCGCCACCGTCAACCACCTGGTCGATCGCCATATCGACATCAAGATGGCCCGCACCACCAATCGCCCGATTGCCCGCGGTCGTGTTGAGCCCCATAAAGCCGTACTGTTTTCCCTGGTCTTGGGCGTTACCGGCATGGGTATTCTGCTCGCGTTCATCAATGCGCTGACTGCCTGGCTGACCCTGTTTTCGCTGCTCGGGTACGCCGTCGTCTACACCATGTTTTTGAAGCGTGCCACGCCGCAGAATATTGTGATTGGCGGCCTCGCTGGCGCAGCGCCGCCACTATTGGGTTGGACCGCCGTCACCGGAGACCTGCACGGCCATGGTCTGCTGTTGGCGCTGATCATTTTCGCCTGGACGCCACCACACTTCTGGGCCCTGGCAGTACATCGCCGCGACGATTACGCCAAGGCGGAAATTCCCATGCTGCCCATCACCCACGGCGTGCAGTACACCAAGGTTCATATCCTGCTGTATACCTTTATCCTGTTTGCCGTCAGTCTACTGCCTTTTGCTACCGCCATGCTGGGCTGGTTGTACCTGCTCGGCGCTGTGGTGCTGGGCCTCGGCTTTGTTTATTGGGCAATAGAAATGTTGCGGGATAGAAACCCCGCGGCGGGTATGGAAACATTTAAGTACTCCATCGTTTACCTGATGGCCCTGTTTTGCATCATGCTGCTGGATCATTACCTGATCGCACTACCCACCAGTGGAGCCTGATCATGGAAGCCAACGATTATCACACTGTCAAACACACACCGGAACAAAAGCGCGGAATCTATCTGACCATTGGTGTGCTGGTGCTGTTTATGGTGGCCGTACTGGCGGGCTTTATTAACAAGATGGGTATGCCGCGGGTAATCAGTGATGCTGAGCTGAGAGCCAACGGTGCGATCAAACTGGAGCGTCCACGGATTCTCGACGATTTTCAGCTGATCACCGACAGTGGTGACCAGTACAGCACAGCCGATCTCGCAGGCCGTTGGACACTGGTATTTTTCGGTTTCACCCACTGTCCCGATGTCTGTCCTACAACACTGGCTACGCTGAATAATTTCTATCAGACGCTTGATGAAGATACCCGCAAGGACACCGATGTGCTTCTGGTATCGGTCGATCCCAAAAGAGACAAACCGGAAAACCTGCGCGACTACGTACGTTACTTCAATCCGGACTTCTACGGAGTCACCGGTGAATTCCTCAACCTGAAGCGTTTCGCCAACCAGCTGAATGTTCCCTTCAACAAAGTGCCTCTGGAGGATGGAGACTACACGGTGGACCATGGCTCGCAAGTGGTTTTGATCAACCCGCGGGGGCACTATCACGGCTTCTTCAAGGCGCCATTGGACCCGGCAAAGATGAAGCTCACCTACCGCTCCATGCGAGCAACCTTTAACGGCTGACACTTAACTGCTGGCATTGGCGATCGCGATTTGCGTGCAGGACAGGGAAAATTTGTAGGCAGGTCGCACTTTACCCGGTAATTCGTCACTGAATGGCGCGCTTTCCCTCGATATGATCTGACTCCCTCAATGTCCCACATAAAATGGAAAATGGATTTTCTATGTTTTCTGTCAGTATCGAACAGGGCGCGCCCGTGATCCGCGGTGCCAACCCTTTCAATAGCAAAATGGTCTGGCTGCCCGCCGCCGCACTGTGTGCGCTGGCGATGCCCTTTGGCTGGACAGGCCTGTTTGCACCGGTGATCTGGCTGGCGTTGGTCGCGATAGAGAATGCGCGGGGCTGGAAAAAAGCCCTGAGTTTTGTGATCGCGGGGCTGCTAATGCTGGTGGTGAACAGTGGCGTTATTCCCGGGAATGATCATATAGCGTTGCTGGCGCCCTACAGCGATGACGTGGGGAATCAGATCTACGCGAGTTTCCGTCCGGCGAAAGCGGTGATCGCGCTGACGCTGGTGTTGTTCATGTTGATGCGTCCGCAACCGCTCAAGCGGGCGGATCTGCCGGTAATGGCGATCGCGATTGCGGTTCCGGTGATTGCCGGTGCTTTTCTGTTGGGGGTTTCGGTCAAGCTCACCGCGACCATTGCCCTGGCTGCACTGATCAATCTGGCGGTAGTGTGTATTGCCGAGGAGGGTTTTTTCCGCTGGGTACTACAGCGTGGGCTGGAAACCGGGTTGTCGCAATGGAAAATGTGGAAATGGATTGTGGCGGTTGCCGTCGCCGCACTATTCACCACCCTGCACACTGGATGGGCCGCGTCCCCCGCGCTCTTGGCGCTGGTCGGAATAGCCGGGCTTGGTTACGCGCTGGTGTGGACGCTGCGCGGCAGCTTCTGGGCCTGTGTGTTTACCCACTGGGGGGTAAACCTGTTCCACATGACCCTGCTGAAATATCCCTTCTAACCCGCGTTATCCTGACCCGCATCAATTCAGTTGGTGCCAGTTCAGCCGGCGCCAGCCTGATCGGCTGGGCGCCTGAACTGCCCGATCAGGAACAGGGTACCGGCGGCGAGCACAATGGAAGGCCCGGCGGGACTGTCCCACAGCACCGAAGCGGCAAGCCCCAACAACACCGATACACAACCGATGGCAGAAGCTCTCAGCGCCATTTGTTCCGGCGTGGTGGTGAGCCGTCGGGCGGTAGCGGCGGGAATGATCAGCAGGGCAGTGATCAACAGTACCCCCACCACTTTCATTGCAATGGCGATCAACAGCGCCAGCATCAGCATCAGCGCCAGGCGGATTTTTTCCACCGGCACACCTTCCACCGCGGCCAGTTCCTCGTGCAGGGTAAATGCCAGCAGCTTGGGCCACAGCACCAGCAGCAGTAGCGCGATCACCCCGGCGGCGGCCAGCATCAAATACAGGTCCTGAGTGGAAACCGCCAGCAGGTCGCCCAGTAACAGGGACAGCAGGTCCACATTGATATCCAGCAGGCTGACCGTCACGATCCCCAGCGCGAGCATCGAATGGGAGAGAATGCCCAGCAGGGTATCCACCGACAGGTGCTGGCGCCGCTGTAGATAGACCAAAAGCAGCGCTAACACGCAGCTGCTGGCGCCTACCGCTAGGGTGGGCTGGATATGCAGTACAAAACCCAGAGTTACCCCGAGCAGAGCGGAGTGGGCGAGGGTATCGCCGAAGTAGGCCATTCGGCGCCACACGGCAAAACACCCCAGTGGTCCACTGACCACCGCCACCAGCAGCCCGGCGGCCAGGGCGTACCAGAGGAAGGAACTTTGCAGCAGTTGGGAGAGATCGTTCACGGGGCCGGGTCGCTGTCAGATTTTGGGTTGCGTGAGGGTGGTGGCGTCACTGCGTGGGCGTGGTCCTGATCGCAACACTCGTCTACCACCTCGCCGCTGATGTCGTGGTGATGGTTGTGCTGATGGGTGTACAGGGCGAGCTTGTCGCCGAACATCTCCAGATACACCGGGTCGCGGCTGACCTGTTCCGGATGGCCGTGACAACAGATGTGCTGGTTGACGCATAGGACGCGGTCGGTAGCGGCCATCACCAGATGCAGATCGTGGGACACCAGCAACACGCCGCACTGCAGTTCATCCCGCAGCTGCGCGATCAACTGGTACACCTCACTCTGGCCACCGAGGTCTACGCCCTGGGTCGGTTCGTCCAGCACCAGCAGCTGTGGCTTGCGCGCAGCGGCGCGTGCCAGTAGCACCCGCTGCATTTCGCCGCCGGAGAGATCGGCCAGTCGCGCCTGCGCCAGTTGCGGCGCACCGACCTGCGCCAGCGCTGAGGGCACATCCACGCCGTTGATCCCCAGAGTGAGGAAACGCCCGACGGTCATCGGCATGGTGGCGTCAATCTGTAAGCGCTGCGGCATATAGCCCAGTCGCAGTCCCGGACGGCGTTGCACGCTGCCGCTGCTGGGTTTGGTGAGCCCCAGCAACAGGCGCAATAGCGTGGTTTTACCGGCGCCATTGGGGCCGATGACAGTCACGATTTCTGCCGGCTGCAGCGCCAGGGAAATATCCCGCAGCAGTTGTCGACCGGCAATTTCTAGACCCAGGTTCTGGGCGCGGATAAGCGGCGCGGCGTCAGTCAGGGGAAGCTCCCGTGTAGCAGTTTCAGCGATGGTACGCGAATGAATGGCTGGCGAGTGTAAGCCGGGTGTGATTATATCGCATCCCTTTTGTACCGCCTGAGGGTAGAACGCCGCTGGGCCTGTTTGCCGGTGACCGGCAATTCGGTGCCAGCTTTCCCGTCCGGTTCTACTATTTCAGGCACAGCCTCAGGAACAACCCGCAGTTAAGGTCAGCTCTTCATGCCCAGCAGTCTCCTACAAACTCTTCGTGTCATCCTGGCGGCCGGCGTATTGACCTGGTTAGTGGCCGGTTGTGGAGAAGAACACACTGACACAGTAGAAGATAAAAGCCGTGCACAAGCGCCGCGGATCGTGGTGAGTATCGCCCCCCTGGCGATGCTCGCGCGCGAAGTGGCGGGACCCGATAGCAATATCCACACCCTGATCAGCAGTGGCGATCCACACCAGTACGCCCCCCGGGTGGCCGACCGGGCCGCGATGGAGAGGGCATCGCTGCTGGTATGGATGGGCCCGGCGGTGGAGTCGGTGATGGCGCGGCAAATGGCGCTGCTACCAGAAGAGAAACAGCTCACCCTGCTGAATGCAGAGGGGTATGAGCTGGAAGGCGCCGACCAGGGGGATCCGCACCTGTGGTTGCGCCCGCGCAATGCGGCACGGATGGCGGCACATATCGCCAACCGCCTCGCGGCACTGGATCCTATCCATACAGACGATTACCGGCAGCGGGCCCGGGATTTCTCTCGCGCCATGGCCAACCTGCAGAAAGTGCAGGATCGCGCGCTGTGGGGATACAAAGATGTCCCGGTGGTGACCACGCACCTGGCATACAGTCAGTTTTTCGGGCCCGCCGGCATAAAAGCGGAAAGCCTCAGCGGCAGCGACAACCATCAGCACGGTGCGCGTACCATGCTCGATCAGGGGCGCAACGGCACCGGGGGGAATGGTGACAGGGAAGGCAACAGAGGCTGTCTGTTTGGAGAAGTACCCGCCAATGATCGTGACCGTCAGACTGCCGCGCACCTGGGCCTCGGTTACCGCGCCCTCGACCCGCTCGGTCGCAATCTGCCCGAGGATGCCGGGTACCGGCAATTGATGGAAAAACTGCTATCCGACGCACGCCAGTGCCTGGGTCAGATAGTGGACAGATCGATCCCGGAGAGTCAGGCCAGATAAAAACTCTACTCCAGTGATGGTGTGGCCCGAGCGGAGCAGGTTCAGCTCGGCTCGGTCTCCACGACCCCTTCCACCACGGCCTCCTCGCCCTCGGCGTCGCCAACCGGCTTCACCTCAATGCTGTCCGCAGGGGCAACCTCCACCTCGTTATCAGCGGGTAGTGGCGTCAGCGGTGCCGCTTCCTGTGCCAGCGTCTCTTCGCTGTGGCTTTCCCGCGTCTCTCGGAATGCCTCCATCTGTTGCAACAGGTTTACCAGCATATCGCGCAATAATTCGCGTCGATGCGCCTCTCTGGTCTGGGAAGTAGCCACTGCGGGGGAGAACCCGTGATCAATTACCGGGCGCATGGGATAGCCGATGACTTCAATATGCTCCATGGCCC
This sequence comes from Microbulbifer celer, assembly GCF_020991125.1. Classification (NCBI taxonomy): domain Bacteria; kingdom Pseudomonadati; phylum Pseudomonadota; class Gammaproteobacteria; order Cellvibrionales; family Microbulbiferaceae; genus Microbulbifer; species Microbulbifer celer. The sequence continues at coordinate 3,717,659 of NZ_CP087715.1, read as the reverse complement.
GGGTGGGGAAGTCACTCTGGGCTTTGCTACTGTGAAGCTGTGTATTCGCCAGGCAGCTGGCAGAGAGGGTGCCGGTCAAAAAGGTGGTGAGGAGTGCGGTGAAGAGAAAGCGGGAGTACATGGTACAGCCTCTGGAACAGTCCAATTTTCATCCGATATCCAAAGCCTAGAAGACCCTGAGCGGGTGGTGGTGACAGTGCGGTGACCGGCGGCGCCGCGACGGCGGAGTGAATCCAGCGGTGGGCGGAGGCGAGCGAAAACTTCACAACACGGTTATCCTGTCGCCCTGCAGAACCTTCAAATCATTACTTGCGAATGACTGTTTCCCGCAAACATTGCACCTCGGACTTATATGAGTAACGACAATTCGAATTCAGCGCCGCTAATCCTCGTGGACGGCTCTTCCTACCTGTACCGCGCGTTTCACGCGCTGCCGCCCCTGGCGACCAGCACCGGCCAGCCCACCGGTGCCGTGCGCGGTGTGATTTCCATGCTGCGCAAACACCTGAAAGAGCATCCGCACAGCCCGGTAGTGGTAGTTTTTGATGCCAAGGGGAAAACCTTCCGCGACGAGCTGTTTGAAGACTACAAGTCTCACCGTCCGCCGATGCCGGACGACCTGCGCGCACAGATTCAGCCGATCCACGACATCATCGATGCCATGGGCCTGCCGCGCCTGGTGATCGACGGCGTGGAAGCGGACGATGTGATCGGCACCCTGGCGCTACAGGCCGCGGACAAAGGGATGGAAGTGATCATTTCCACCGGCGACAAGGACATGGCGCAGCTGGTACGCCCGGGGGTGACGCTGGTGAACACCATGTCCAACACTGAGCTGGATGTGGATGGGGTGAAGGAAAAGTTCGGCGTCGGCCCGGAGCTGATCATCGACTTCCTCGCGCTGATGGGCGACAAGTCCGACAATATTCCCGGAGTGCCCGGCGTGGGTGAGAAAACCGCGCTGGCCCTGTTGCAGGGGCTCGGCAGCCTGAAAAACATCTACGCCAACCTGGATGCGATCGCGCCGCTGGGTTTCCGTGGCTCCAAGACATTGGCCAAGAAGATGGCCGAACACAAAGAGGCGGCGGACATGTCATACCTGCTCGCCACCATCAAGACCGATGTGGACATGGAGCAGAAGCCAGAATCCCTGGCCAATGGCGAGCCGGACAGCGACAGGCTACGCGAGCTGTTCAGCGCGCTGGAATTCCGCAGCTGGGTGGACGAACTCGGTGGCAGTGAGGAGGGTTCCGCGGCGGAAGCGCTGTCGGTCGAGCGCAACTACAGCATCATCACCGAAGAAAAAGACCTGGACGCGTGGCTGGAGAAGCTGGCGGCGGCCGATATCTTTGCGTTTGATACCGAAACCACCAGCCTCAACTATATGCAGGCCAAGCTGGTTGGGGTGAGCTTCGCGGTGGAAGCCGGTGAGGCCGCCTACCTGCCGCTCGCCCACGACTATATGGGCGCACCGGAACAGGTGGATTTCGATCGCGCGCTGGTCAAACTGAAAAAAATCCTTGAAGACGACAAGATCAAAAAGGTCGGCCAGAACCTCAAGTACGACAGCCACATCCTGGCCAATTACGATATCGAACTGCGCGGTATCAAGCGCGACACCATGCTCGAATCCTATGTGTTGAACAGCACCGCCAGCCGTCACGATATGGACAGCCTCGCACAGAAATACCTGGGCGAATCCACGGTCAAGTTCGAGGATATTGCCGGCAAGGGCGCCAAGCAGCTCACCTTCAATCAGATTGAACTGGACAAGGCGGGCCCCTACGCGGCGGAAGATGCGGACATCACCCTGCGCCTGCACCGGGAGCTGAGTAGCCGCCTGGCCAAAGAGGGCGAGCTGGCGAAGGTGCTGGATGAAATCGAGATGCCGCTGTTGCCGGTGCTGGTGCATATCGAACGCAACGGTACCTACATTGATGCGGCGATGCTGAAAAAGCAGTCCGGCGAGCTGGAAGAAAAGATGCGCGACCTCGAACAGCAGGCGTTCGAGGAAGCGGGGGAGGAGTTCAATCTCGGCTCCACCAAGCAGCTCGGCGCCATCCTGTTCGAAAAGCTGGAAATTCCAGTGATCAAGAAAACCCCCAAGGGGGCACCGTCCACTGCCGAGCCGGTACTGCAGGAACTGGCGCTGTCCCACAAGCTGCCGGCGCTGATCATGCAATATCGCGGTATGGCGAAGCTGAAAAACACCTACACCGACAAGCTGCCGCAGATGATCGATCCAGCCACCGGCCGTATACACACCTCCTACCACCAGGCGGTGGCGGCCACCGGCCGTCTGTCTTCCAGCGATCCGAACCTGCAGAACATTCCTATCCGCAGCGAAGAGGGCCGTCGCATCCGCCAGGCGTTTATCGCCGATCCGCGCATCAACGGCGGCAGCCTGATCGTGGCTGCGGACTATTCCCAGATCGAGCTGCGCATCATGGCGCACCTGTCTGGCGACAGGGGCCTGCTGGACGCGTTTGCCCGCGGTGAGGATATTCACCGCGCAACCGCCTCGGAAGTTTTCGAGGTTGCCCTGGACGAGGTCAGTGATGAACAGCGCCGCCGCGCCAAGGCGATCAATTTCGGTCTGATCTACGGCATGAGCGCCTTCGGCCTGGCGAAACAGCTGGGCATTCCGCGCGCAGATGCGCAGACCTATATCGATCGTTACTTCGAGCGCTATCCCGGGGTGCTGGAATATATGGAGAATACCCGCAAAGCGGCGGCGGATAGAGGCTATGTGGAAACCCTGTTCGGCCGCCGCCTGTACCTGCCGGAAATCAACTCCCGCAACGGCATGCAGCGCCAGGCCGCGGAGCGCACCGCGATCAACGCCCCGATGCAGGGCACCGCGGCGGATATTATCAAGCGCGCGATGATCGCCGTGGATCGCTGGTTGCGGGAGGAGACACTGAAAAGCCGCCTGATCATGCAGGTACACGATGAACTGGTGCTGGAAGTGCCCGCCGACGAGCGCGACAGGATCGTGAAAAAAGTACCGGAACTGATGCAGGCCGCGGCGGACCTCGATGTGCCATTGATCGCGGACCTCGGAGAGGGTGCCAACTGGGATGAGGCCCACTGATCCAGACTGGGGGATTCTCTGACTGAGCGGAACAATGGGAGCCAGGGAGCAGGGCCGGAGGGAAGAAGCGGGCAGAAAAAATTTTAATTTTTTTCACCTGCGGCGGAACTCCAGCAGAAACCGCCTCTCTAAGTTAGCAAGATCGTTGGATTGCGTTTCATCCCCCAAAAAGCTTAGTCAGAAGCCCCTCGCCCCGAACTACCCCCTCGGGGCTTTTTTTTGCCCGCAGGGACGGGTTGGTCAAAAATAAATCAATTTATTTGTTGTGGTGGCTTTTTGCTCGCAGGTGGGTGATTTTTACACTGGGCTGACGACCAAAGTCTCAGATCCGGAATTTTATGCCCGCAAAGGAAGATAATGTGGGATACATTGCCGGTATCCGGGAACGGAAACCGGCTCGGCGTAAAATCCGAGTGGGGAACCAACGCGGCCCAGCTTAGTCTTTGTACTGAATGGATTGCATCGGATGAAGTGGAATCTGGGTGAGAACCCAAAGGCGTGTCCGTCCCCCTGGACACGTCTCCCAAGTGCCCATCCCCAAGGGCACTGACCCCTGGCCGGCAGCTGCAATCTGCCGGCTTTTTTTTGCCTTTCCAAAGCTTGTCCAAGCCTCGTTCGGGCTTCTTTGCTCTATGCGAAGGAGACCCCGCCACAGCACTACCCAATTGTTTGGATGGTTCTGTGGCGGTACCGCTGCCGGGTATGTCCTTGTGAGACACGCCGTGAACCCATCCACGGGGGCTCTTCCGCGAGGTCCCTCTCGCGGAAGGTCTCGCAAGGACGTACCCGGCAGCGGCACCTTCGCCCAATGCTGCGTCTGGTTTATGGGCGCAGGGATTCTTGGGCGGCTTAATTTCAGTCTAGACGAAATTTGGCGGATCAATTCACATCAATCGCGGTCTATCTGTTTGAAAATGATAATGCTTCGCATTAGCATGATGTGACATGAATTGAGGAGTTTGCCGTGAATTTGAAATACCTGTGTGCGAATCACCGCCAGTGGCTCACCAGCAACCCCCAGCGTGCCGAGCAGGCATGGACCGACTGGACCGAGCGCGGCACCGAGCTGTGTGAGGAGGGCAGCTTTGATCAGGCGATTCCTTATCTCGGGTGCGCGTTCGAGCTCGCCAGTTATCTACTGACCGCCGGCGCCCCCGGCTACTCGGTGGCGGCGACGCGTTTTACCGACTGCGCGCGCCAGTTGATCGAGGCCTACCGCCAGCGCGGGGAGAGCGGCCTCGGCAACTACATCCTCGTGGGAGCCAGCTCGCGCCTGGCCCGGGAGCTCGGTGACAAGCAGCGCTATCACCTGACCGCAGACTGTATCCGCACCCTGTATATGGCGGAATCCAGTATTCCCGAGCAGTGGCGCGGTACTACCACCAATGCGGTCGCCCGTGTGCATTAGCGGGAAGTGGCAGCGCAACAGCCAGGGGTGCCAGAGGAGAAAGTGGAATGTCGTCGTCCGACCGCTACCTGAAGGTGCAGATTCACCAGCAGACACTGGTTTCCCTGATTGCCCGCAGGCAGTTGACCGCTGAACAGCTGCGCGGGCTCACGCCCACCGCCCGTCGGGCACTGCGGCAGATACTGCTGGACAGCCTGAGGGAGGAGGAAGCCACAGGGCTGCGACATTGAGTGCCGGGCGCCGATTCCGGAACCCGTGAAGATCAGTCGTCCGTCCCGACATCTTCCTCATCGGCTGTTTCCGGCTCTGCCGGCAATGCCAGCCAGGTATTCAGGCGCTGCTCCAGCTTATCCAGTCCCTTGCGCTTGGTGGCGGAGAACACCTGTACCGTCACCCCGCGGTCCAGCTCCTGTTCCTTGAGTGCCTTTTCCACCGCAAAGCGGGTGTTGTTGGCCGGCCCGTTCTTGAGCTTGTCACCCTTGGTGAGCAAGATGTGCGCCGGCAGGCCGGCATTCACTGCCCAGGTGAGCATGTGCAGGTCAAACTCCTTCAGGGGCTGGCGGATATCCATAAGCAGTACCAGGCCCTTCAGGCAGCGCCGCTGTTCCAGATAGAACGCCAGGTGCCGCTGCCACTCGTCTTTCATCGAGCGCGCGACTTTTGCGTAGCCATACCCCGGCAGATCCACCAACCGCTGGTGCTCGCCCAGGCTGAAGAAATTGATCAGCTGGGTGCGGCCCGGCGTTTTTGAGGTGCGCGCAAGCTTGCTGTTGTCCGTGAGCGCGTTGATGGCACTGGATTTTCCGGCGTTGGAGCGCCCGGCAAAGGCGACTTCGGCGCCAAAATCCTCCGGACACTCTTCCAGCGTGGGCGCACTGGTCAAAAAGGCTGCGCGGCGAAAGTTGATTCGTTCTACGTGGGTGGGTTCAGGACGGGTTTCGGAACGGTTTTCAGAATTGGATTCAGACATTTGGCTTCCCGGTACACTCGAATGGCGCGCAAGTATATAATGCCGCGGTTTGAAGGGCCTCCCGAGATTGCCCAACGCAGGAATTGCGTTCGGGGGACGGCTATCCGGGACCCTCGTTGCCACTGCAGGTACGCCGCGGTGGCGCGGATCGGATGCAATATTTCAGCGCGCAACAGGACGACGTATGAACAGCATTATAAAGAAGGCCGCACTGGCTTTGGGGGTGGTGGCAGTGGCGCAGATGGCCCACGCTGCTGGAGATGCCAGCGCGGGACAGACCAAGGCTGCGGCCTGCGCTGCCTGTCACGGACCGGATGGCAACAGCCCGGCACCGACTTTTCCTAAAATCGCCGGTCTCGGCGAGAAGTACCTGCACAAGCAGTTGCAGGATATCAAGAGCGGCGCGCGCGAAGTACCGGAGATGGTGGGTCAGCTCGATAATATGAGCGACCAGGATCTCGAGGATATCGCGGCGTTCTTTGCCAGCCAGAACATCCAGCTGTCCGGCTCCCAGGAGTTCACGGTGATGCTGAACAACGGCGATACCGTGGACGGTCTGGAACTGGGGCGCAAGATTTTCCGCGCCGGTAACGCGGAATCCGGGGTTCCCGCCTGTATGGGCTGCCACTCTCCTACCGGTAAGGGTAATGCCCCTGCGGGCTATCCGCGCCTGTCCGGACAGTACGCACAATACGTCGAAAAGCAGCTGAAGGCGTTCCGCGAGGGCACTCGCAAGAACGATGGCGAGACCCGGGTGATGCGCAGTGTTGCCAAGCAGTTGTCTGACGCCGAAATCAAGGCCGTTGCCAACTACGTTGCCGGGTTGACCGATTAATCAGCGCCCGCAGTAAAAAGGCCGGTCTCTGACCGGCCTTTGTGTGTCCGACTGCCGCACCCGGGTTGCGAACCGGGTGTGGAACTTCAATAATCTCCGCTGTCTACATTCAGGCTGGCGTCAGGGAGCGATGGTTACCCTGTGCCGGAAACAATAATAGTTTGGAGTTACTAACATGAGAGCTGTCGTCGCACTCTTCACCATGCTGCTGAGCCTGGCCGCCTGTGCCCAGGACACCGGGGGCAAATTCAAAGAAGGTCAGTATTATCAGGTACTGCCTCAGGCCGTCGCTCAGGATGACGACAGCAAGATCGAAGTCACCGAACTGTTCTGGTACGGCTGTGGCCACTGCTACCACTTCGAGGCGCCGCTGAAAAAGTGGCAGCAGACCATGCCCCAGGATGTGGCCTTGAACAAAATCCCCGCCATCTGGCAGCCGGTAATGGAGGTGCACGCGCGCCTGTTCTACACCGCTGAAGCTATGGGCGTGCTGGATCAGCTGCACGGCCCGATCTTCAGCGCCATCGCCCAGCAGCGCAAAATGTTTGCCAACCGCGACGGACGCGAGTGGAAGCCGGATGAGTCGGCCATCGAGGCACTGTTCAATGAACACGGCGCCGACGGTGCCAAGGCGGTCAAGCTGATGAACTCTTTCGGTATCAACAGCAAGGTCAAACAGGGTATGGCCAAACAGCGGGCCTACCAGCTCACCGGTACCCCGGAAATGGTAGTGGCCGGCAAATACCGGGTCAGCACCTCCTTCCCGGGTTTCAAAGGCAAGTCCAACGGGCAGCAATTGATGCTGGATGTGGTGGACTACCTGATCGCCAAAGAGCGCGCTGAAAAGGGCTGAATCGCCTCGAAACCCCGCAAACGCGGGGTTTTTTGTGTCCGCCCATTCTGTGCACGCAACCGCGTTGTAGACGGGAAGCGGCCGGCAAGGCTGCTAATCTGATAATAATCACGACACCTAGTGGTCCATGCGGAAAATTCGGTAACTAAAGCACACAGCCACAGGCTCCAGGGTGGCGTTGAAAAAGCGCAGGACTAGCAGCGTTAATTCAAGCTTTTTCAGCGTCGCCCTGGAGTCTGTGGCAAAGTGATCGGTTACAGAATTTTCCGCATGGACCACTAGATCACGCATTTCCCGCTATCGGGCTCGTACCACACGCCTATGCCTTATCAGCGCCCCTCCCGTTCCCTGCCGCCGACACTGTTGTTGGTGCTGAGTCTCTGCGTCAGCGCATGGGCGCTCGGTCGGGAGCCGGCGCTGCCAACACAGGCGGAGATTACTGAGGAGAGTGCCGAAGAGAGCACCGAGGTGCTGGTGGCGCGCGCCGTCAGTCAGCTGTCGTATATCGCTGCGGATTATTCTCAAGTAGCCACCGGAGAGAATTCCGGAGATATGCAGTTACTCGCCCAGCTTCGCGGACATGTGGACGAGGTGGAAGCATTATTGGCGTCGCTGCCGGATAGACCCGGTCGAGGACAGCTTACGCGCAGCCTGAAAGATTTACGCACGGCCATAGAGCGGCGTGCTGATGCGGAAACCGTCCGGCGTCGCGCCAATACCGCCGCCGATCGCCTCGCCGCTTTGTACCAACTGCCGCGGTCTCCAGCGGAACTGTTACCCACGGCGGAAGAGGGGCGCGGACTGTATCGGGCTCGCTGCAGTCGATGTCACGGTGATGCGGGTGCATCGGTGGCGGGCACAGCAGTGAATGCGGATTTTGCCGATCGCAGCCGGATGGCGGGCTTCAGCCTCTACGATCTGTACAACGCTATCGACCCCCACCGCGACGATGTGCACGGTCCGGTCATTGATGGCGACCTGAGCAGTCGTCAGCGCTGGGCGTTGGCGGTTGTGGTGGCGGGGTTCGCCGCGCCACCAAGGATGCCGCCGCTGGGGCTGGCCAAACGCTATCCGGGGCTGGTGGTGCAGCCGGGTGTGGCTACCGTGCGGCCGGCGGAGCTGCCCCAGGACGCGCGCCAGGCCCTGATGTGGTGGCGAGCTTACCCACAGCGCGCGCGGGATATGCAGCACCCGCTGACCCGCGCAGCCGGCTTGCTGCAGCAGGCCCAGACCGCGTTTCGCGGCGGTGACAGTGCAGCAGCCTACCACCAGTTGGTCCTTGCCCAGCGCGAGGGCTTCGCCCCGGTAAGCAGTGAGCTGGAAGCCCGCGACCCCGCATTGGCGCGCCAGATCACCCGGCAGTGGCAAGATCTGCGCCAGTTGATCTTGTCCCAGGGGCCGGAGAATGAGGTAGTCGAGCGTTTTCAGACGCTCACCACCGCGGTGATCCGCGCACGCAATCAACTGCAGCCATCGGCACGGGGCTGGAGTGATGGCTGGGCGATCCTGCTGTTGGTCTCCGCCGCCGGCGTGGGCTGGTTGCTGTGGATAAAACTGTTGCGCCCGCGACGCCGCTGACCGCGGCTTCACCGATATAATGATCGAACGCGCATCAGTTTTTCTGTCTGTCCATTTTTTACGCAATGCTTAATGTCGCTTGGCGCGAATTCAAAGAAAATTGTCGCATTCGCTGCCACTGTTGAGATTTACGACTAGTCTTTTATTTAGACGGTTCAAATAACCGCCAGTTGTAATTTCCCCAACAGAGAAGAGTGCCGCATGAAGTTGTTGCGTCAGTATTCCTTCCGTCCCGTTCTTCTATCCCTGCTGCAGGCCTATGCCCTGGTCATGACAGTATTTTTTCTTTTACCGGCGGTCGCTGCCGCCCAGGAGCAGACCCCGGATCTGGCCGCCGCCGAGCGCTGGGCCGGTAACTGGCTGGTGGTAGGCAATGGCGATGAGCAGTTGGTCTGGCAGCTGAAGGCCGACGGTTCCGGCTATGCCCACGGTTTTAAAGCCGATGGCCAGCTGAGCCACGGATTCGCCATTTCCTGGCGCATTGAGGGCAATACCGTGCGCATTCGCACCGGCGGTACCCTGCACTGCAACGCTGGCATGGTGTATGCGCAATTTACCGGCTGGAGTCCGGTGACCCTAGACTTCAACGTGATCGACGGCAGACATTGGCGGCAGCACAACGGCGGGATTCTCGCCTTCCAGCGTCGTCTTGCCGACTGGGAAACCCCGAGTCACGGCGCCGAGTGCCCGAACCTGTACAGTGAGCGCGATATCCCCGAGCAGACCGCAGCCAACGACAACTGATCCAGCAACTGCAGGTTGATCCGTTGTGAGCAAGGCAGCGATCCGGTTCCGGCACCGCGAGGACCTGCGGGCTGGAACCCCATACCGACACACTCCAATTATTCAGGGAAGAATAAAACGCAACCACAATTGGGTTGATGCCGTGAAGCAGCGACGTTTTATTCTCAGCTTTATGGTCGCGATTCTGGCGGCCCCACCACTGGCTACCGCTGCAGGGGATTCGGCCGGCGACACCGCAGTCGGGACTCCTCCTCCCGCCGGATCGCAAAAATTGGCCGCCGACCGTGTTGCCCCGGCGAGCCACAGCACGCTGGACGTGAATTTCGTTCGCGGTGACGGCGAGCCGGCGGCGATTCCTGCTCAGGCCGGCACCGTGAATGGCGAGTTCATTGCAGTTGCCGAAGACCCGGCCAAGCCGGGAAAAGCCGATCCTGAATCCGAGCGGAAACAAACAGAAGCGGGGGAGTACCCCGGCTGGCAGACAGAATCGCGCCTGACTGCCGATCAGTGGGTAGGCAACTGGCTGATCTCCCGCGACGGCGAGGCGCAGCATGTGTGGAGCCTGAATGCCGACGGCACCGGGCGATCCTATGCGTTCAGCGAACGCGGTGGCGAGATGAAATTTGCCTACGGATACGATATCCGCTGGTATTTTGATCCGTTTACCCAGATGGCCAATATCAAGACCGAGCGCCGTATCGTGTGTCGCGGTGGCAAGGTTTATCCCTATTTCCTCACCCTGAAATCCTACGAGAGCGATTACGCCGTCAAGGGCAAGTACGCTTGGCAGACCACCTGGACCGAGGCCAGTATCGGCCGCAATTATCTGCACAAATCCCTGGTGGTCTTCGTCGCGCCGATTTCCAGCTGGCACAACCCGGAGAAGGATGCTCCCTGTCCGGAATTCCCCAGTATGGCGCTGGAAAAAGACATTGATACCGTTCTGGACAACTGGGAGCTGGAAGCGCAGATGGCTGCGGATCCGGTTGATACCACCCCGGTGGAAGGTGAACCGGAATTTGAGGGGGAGAAGTTCGGCCCCGCTCCTGACAAACCCGAAACTGCGACAGAATCCGCCGACAAGAAAACCACAAAGCAATGACCGAGTTGCCAATTACCTAACAGAGGCCAGTTGGATGAATGCACAGGTAAAGATCGATCAGTTCCTGCTGCGTCTGACCCCGGTTCTGCACCGGGAAAAGCTCGCGCTGTGTTCCCTGGAAGACCACCAGATGCGCGCACTATTAGACGAATGCTTATGTATCTTTCGCGAAAGGGAGGGGCTCTGTGGGCTGTTGCCGGAACAAATTGCCCAGGCAGAACAACTGACCTGTGAAGGGGAGTACCGACAGATTACCCTGAAGTTCTCACAGGATCTGCAGGTGCCGGGGGTGGCCGCGACCATCGTGCGGGAACTCGCCGAGGCCGGAATACATGCGAATGTAGTATCGGCGCGGGTACACGAACACATTCTGGTGGCGGACAGGGATGCCAGCCAGGCTATGCAGATACTTCACGGGCTCAGTAACCGTCTGCAATACAGCTGATCCGAGCGGATGATTGTCACTGCAGCGGTGATTGGGACAGCCCTGAAGTAGGAATGCTGACTAACCGATAACCTGCACAAGGCCGATAGCCATCCATGCAAATCGCCTATCCACCGCCGCTGCCCCATGGTGAAATCCGGCAGCTGTTGCGGGACTTTTTCATGGTACAGGGGCGCGCACGCATTGCTCCTGGTGTCTACGTCAATCGCAATATGGGCATCGTGCGCAGCGGGGAAGACCTGTTGCTGGTCAATCCGGTGCGTCTGTGTCGGCGCGTCGAGGAGGATTTGCGCGATCTGGGGCGGGTGCGACAGGCCGTTCGGCTTGGATATTTTCACGGCTGTGATGACCTCTACTATCGCGATCGCTTCAATGTCTTTTTCTGGCGCCAGCCCCACTCCGATCACTACCCGCTGCCACCGGCGGACCAGGACCTGTGTGAAGGCGGCCCGTGCCCGGTACCCGGCGGTCAGGTGTTCGAATTCAAACACAGCCTGGTCCCCGAAGCGGCACTCATTGTTCCTCAGGATGGCGGTCTGTTACTGACCTGTGATTCCCTGCAATACTGGCACGAATGGAAAGGCTGCAGCTGGGCCGGCAAATGGCTGATGCGCGCAGGTGGTGTGCACCGGGGGATGCAGGTATTGCCCTCCTGGCGCAGCCGTGCCACGAGGGATCGCGAACACAACCTGCGCGGACTGGCGGAAGATTTCCAGCGACTGCAGCAACTCCCTTTCTATCACCTCCTCGGCGCGCACGGGCAATTCTGCGCAGACACCGCACACGAACAGGCCGCAGCCGCCATCGCCAACGGCTTCTCAAAATACAGCGGAACCGGCCGCGCGGCCTGAGTGGGTGATCGTGGTAAGCTCCGGGTAAGGAATACACCGAGATTTATCCACACAGATTCATCCAAGCAGATTCATCCAAGCAATGAAAATAACCAAGCTGATTGGCGGCGTTTCCCTGACTGCCGCTCTCGCTGCCTGTAGTGGCAGCTTGCCGTTCTTCCCGCTCCCCACCGCCAACAGCGAGAATATCCGTGCGGATGTGGAATACCTGGCTGCCGACGCACTGCAGGGGCGTCAAACCGGTACCGCCGGTTACCGCCAGGCGGCGGATTATGTAGCCGACAAATTTTCCGCACTGGGACTCCAGTCGATTTCCGGCGATGACTATCAGCAGCCAGTGCCGTTCCGGCGCGCCAGCTGGGGTACTCGCGAGCCCGGCTTTGTGCTGCACGGCCGCGATGGCGATATCACCTTCGAGGCCGGAGAAGACTTTCTCGCGTCCCCCGCGACCATCAGTGAAGACACCGTCGCATCTGCCGGGCTGGTGTTTGTGGGTTACGGTATTGAGGCGCCGGAGTTCGGCCTGGATGATTACGCAGACCTCGATGTGCAGGGGAAAATCGTTGTAATACTCGATGGCCGTCCGAACCATCTACCCAGTGAAGAGGGCGCCCACTACGCCTCTGGCCGCACCAAGCGCACCACGGCGGCCGCCCACGGTGCCATTGGTTATATCACGCTGAACACGCCGGCGCGGGAGTTCCGCCGCAGCTTCGCCCGCTCGGCGGAGCACATGGATGCGCCTGCGTTCGACTGGCTGCGTGCCGATGATGTGCCCGGGAATGCCATCCCCGGCCTGCATCCCGGAGTATTTCTCGATATGCCTGCGGCAAAACAACTGTTTATCGGTGCACCCCGCAGCCTGGATACCGTGTATACCGAGATTAAGAACGGCGTCGTGCCCCGGGGTTTTCCGCTGCCCTACAGTGCCACGCTCAGCAATGGTGCCGAGCACGAGAAGATCATCAGCCCCAACGTGGTCGGCCTGTTACCCGGCAGCGATCCCAAGCTGAAAGGTGAATACGTGGTGTTTTCCGCACACCTGGATCATATCGGCATCGACGATGCGGCGGAGGGCGATCAGATTGCCAATGGCGCCCAGGATAATGCCGCGGGCATCGCGGTGATGCTGGAAGTGGCGCGGCTGTTTGTCGAGTCCGGTCATCCACCCCGCCGCTCCATCCTGTTCGTCGCGGTAACCGCTGAGGAAGAGGGGTTACTGGGCTCCGACTATTTTGCCCAACACCCGCCGGTGCCGCCGCAGTCCATGGTGGCCAATATCAATCTGGATATGCCGATGCTGCTGTATCCCTTCCGCGACGTGATTGCCTTCGGCGCCGAACACTCGAGCCTGGGCAAAACCGCCGCCCACGCCGCAGAACGCGTGGGCCTGAAACTCAGTCCGGACCCGATGCCGGAAGAGGTCATCTTTGTACGCAGCGATCACTACAGTTTTGTCCGTCAGGGCGTACCCGCGATCTACCTGATTACCGGCCGAGAAGCCCGCGATCCCGACATCAACGGCACCGAAGCCCAGGTCAGCTTCCTGCGCGAGCGCTACCACCGCCCCGGTGACGAGGCAGATACCCAGATCGATTATGTGGCCGCGCAGCAGTTCGCGGAAGTGAATTATGCGATTGCGCGGGAAGTGACTGACAGTGACAAAACGCCGCGTTGGAATCGGGGAGATTTTTTTGGGGACCTGTATTCCAACGATTGATGTTGCCCGCGCTGTGGGTACATGCTGCCTGATGAGTGGGGCGGCCCGCTTAAAGCGGCTCGGGAATAAGGAGGCGTCAATCAAGTCGCTTGACGACACAACTCCAGCCAGCGCTCGATGCCTGCGCTGCGGTATTTCTGCCGGTGGAGGGCAAAGTAAAACTCGCGGTTGAAATTGCGTTGCGGTACCGCGAGTTCAATCAGTGCACCGCGTTTGAATGCATCGCTCAGCGAGACCCGGGACAGACAACTGATGCCGAGACCCGCTTCCACGGCGCGCTTGATCGCCTCGGTGTGTTGCAGTTCGAGGCGGATATTGAGTTGTGGAACGAGGCCCGCGAGAGCGCGCTCGAATGTCTGGCGGGTGCCGGAACCGGTTTCCCGCAGGATCCAGGTCGCTTCGCACAGGTCCTCGTCATTGAGGTTCTGCCTTGCGGCCAGCGGGTGATCGGGAGCACAGAAGACCACCAGTTCATCTTTGCGCCACGGAATCATTTCCAGATCCGGGTGATTCAGTTCGCCTTCGATCAGCCCCAGATCCAGTTCGAAATTGAGTACCCCTTGGGCGATCGCGGCGGTATTGGCGACTTCCAGCTCGACGCCGGCTCCCGGCTGCTCTTCCATATAACGCGCCATGATCCCGGCGGCCAGATAGTTGCCGATGGTGAGGGTGGCGCCGATCTTGAGTCGCCCCAGATCCCCGTGCGCCTGCAGTGTCTGTTCCAGTTCCCGCGCCCGCTCCAGTAATTCTTCCGCCCGTGGCCACAGCTGTCGCCCCAGCTCGTTCAGCCGCAGTCGCTTGCCGGTGCGCTCAAACAGGCGCAGGTCAAACTGCTGCTCAAACTCCTTTAATGCCGTGGACGCCGCAGATTGTGACATGCTCAGGCTCTCCGCCGCGCGGCTCACATTCTGAAAGTGGGCGCAGGCGAGAAATACTTCCAGCTGACGCAGGGAGTAGCGCATGGGGCTCCGACTCCTTCATCAATAAAATAGATAACAAGTATCGAAATATCCCATTTTGCCTATAGATTTACCAGCGATAGAATTCACCGAGTAAAGAGGTCAGGAATAAGTGGTTCTATTGTTATGTCAAATTTGAATAAGGAAACGGTGCTCGAGGTCCATCATTGGAACGAGACCCTGTTCAGTTTCAAGACCAGCCGCGATCCGGGTTTTCGGTTCGAAAACGGCCACTTCACCATGATCGGCCTGGAGCAGGACAATGGCCGCCCGCTATTGCGCGCCTACTCTATCGCCAGTGCCAACTATGAAGATGAGCTGGAGTTCTTCAGCATCAAGGTACCGGATGGCCCCCTGACGTCTCAATTGCAGAAGATCAAACCGGGCGATGAGATTTTTGTCAGCCGCAAACCCACCGGTACCCTGGTGGCGGATCACCTGCTGCCTGGCAAGCGTCTGTGGTTGCTGTCCACAGGCACCGGCCTGGCGCCGTTCATGAGCATCATCAAGGATCCGGCAGTGTATGAGCGCTTCGACCAGGTAATCCTCACCCACGGTGTGCGCTTCCAGTCCGAGCTGGCTTATCAGGATTATATTGAGAAGGAGCTGCCGGAGCACGAGTACTTTGGAGAAATGGTCAGAGATGGCCTGCTCTACTACCCCACCGTTACCCGCGAGCCCTATCGCAATAATGGCCGTCTCACCGATCTGATGCTGTCGGGTAAGATCTTCAGCGATCTGGATCTGCCACAGCCGAATGTGGAAGAAGACCGTTTCATGCTGTGCGGCTCGCCGGCCATGCTCAAGGATCTGACCAAGATCCTCGATGAATGGGGTTTCAAAGAGACCCGCGCGGGGGTTCCTCACGAGTACGTGATCGAGCGTGCCTTCGTAGAAAAGTAAACTCAAACACGGCTGAAGCGATGCCGACAGCAGGGCATCGGAGTCGATACTTGAGGATGCGTGCGATGGATTGCGCAGGGAGAGAAAGTGATTTCTAAATTTTGAGTATCGACTCCCATGCCCTGTTGCGCCAGCTTCAGGCGTTGTCTCAGGCATTAGTAGTGAAAGTAGTGAAAGGGATCCATCCCTGTATTGATAACCACCCTCGCGGTGGTTTTTTTATGCGCGATCATAATCTGGGCTGAGGCATGGCTGTAATTGCCGGTAATTGACCATCCATTTTGGTAATGTTTAATTGGTTACTCCGACTGCGCGCCGGTGCAGCATAAAACGCAACGAGAACAACCAGAATTATGAATACTGTCTTGATCAGTCGCCGGAGCGAAACATCAGCTTTGGGCAGACGAATGGTGAATAGGTCTGGAGTTGGCAGACTTCTGACCTGGAGGTCTGTGCAATGATCTTTCTTCTTGAAGATGGCAACCAGCTGTTTACCGGCGCACTGGTGCTAATGCTGATGATCGCGGTGCTGGAAGGGGTAATGACCCTGATCGGCGCGGGCCTTTCCGACCTGCTCGATAACCTGCTGCCAGACTTTGATATCAATGCGGAAGTACCCGATACCGGTCTCAGCGGTGGGCTGACAAAGTTGCTCGGATGGTTGCGGTTCGGGGAAGTGCCGGCGTTGATTCTGCTGATTGCCTTTCTGGTCTCTTTCGGTATTTCCGGTCTGCTGATCCAGATGTTCCTCGAAGCCTATCTCGGCACCCTGTTACCTGCATGGATACTGGCAATGCCGGTGTTGTTGCTGGCCCTGCCTCAGGTACGCTTTGTGGGCAATATCATGCGCCGGTTTGCGATCGGGGATGAAACGGAAGCCGTTGGTCGCGATTCCTTTGTCGGTC
Organism: Microbulbifer celer; assembly: GCF_020991125.1. NCBI lineage: Bacteria > Pseudomonadati > Pseudomonadota > Gammaproteobacteria > Cellvibrionales > Microbulbiferaceae > Microbulbifer > Microbulbifer celer. The sequence continues at coordinate 3,701,292 of NZ_CP087715.1, read as the reverse complement.
GCAAGGCGGTGATCACGCTGGGCGAAGCGACGGCAGGATCGCCGGCAGAAGCGCGCTTCAGCGATGAATTCGGCACTACACACTATGTCATGGTAGAGCCGTATGATGAGGGTGAGATGTTTTCCCAGGGACAGCAGGTGGTGCTGGTGGAAGCACATGGAGCCAGTTTCCGGGGAATTCGGCCCAATAGTTAATTGCGGATAAAAGAACAGTAATACGGAGAAAAGCCAGTGATTCAAAATCTTTCCAGCATTGCCATTATGGCGGGGACGGTACTGATCGGTCTGATCGTGATCGGTACCATTTTCGCGCGCCTCTACACCCGCGCCTCCAAAGAGCGCTCTTTCGTGCGTACCGGTTTAGGCGGGCAGAAGGTCATCATGAACGGTGGCGCGCTGGTGCTGCCGGTATTGCATGAAATCATCCCGGTCAATATGAACACCTTGCGTCTTGCGGTATCGCGTAAGGAGCATCAGGCGCTGATCACCAAGGATCGTATGCGGGTCGATGTACTCGCCGAATTCTATTTGCGCGTAAAGCCGGATACCGATGCCATCGCCAATGCAGCGCAGACTCTGGGCGTGCGCACCCTGGATCCGGAAGCGCTAAAGGAAATGATCGAGGGTAAATTTGTCGATGCCCTGCGTTCGGTTGCGGCAGAGATGGAAATGGCGGAACTGCACGAACAGCGCAGCCAGTTCGTACAGAAAGTACAGCAGGTGGTATCGGAAGACCTGCTGAAAAACGGCCTCGAGCTGGAATCTGTCTCGCTCACCGGTTTGGATCAGACCCACAAGGAATTCTTCAATCAGGACAATGTATTCGATGCGGAAGGTCTTGCCAGCATGACCCGTTCCATCGAAGCACGGCGTAAAGAAGTCAACGATGTAGAGCAGGAAACCCGGGTCCAGATCGAAACCAAAAACCTGGAAACGGAACGTCAGCGGCTGGAGATTGAAAAAGAAAAACGCTATGCGCATCTTGAGCAGCAGCGCGAGTTGGAAAACCGTGAAGCGGCACAGAAAGCGGATATGGCGAAAGAAACCGCTGCACAGGTAAAAGCTGCTCGCCAGGCAGAGATTGAAGCGGAACGCGAAGTGGATCAGTCCCGTATCGCGGCCGAACAGGCCACTCGCCTTCTGGAAATTGAAAAAGAAAAGCGTCTGCAGGAGCAGGAAATCGAGCGTGAGCGGGTTCTGGATGAGCAGAAAATTTCCAAGTTGAAATCCGTGGAAATTGCCGAGCAGGAGCGTGCCATCGCGGTTGCGGAAAAATCCAAAGAACAATCTCTTGCCGATCAGCAGGCCAATGTCGCGCGCGCGGAAGCGGTGAAGGCAGAAGAGCAGGTGGCCACGGCAAAAGAAGTGGAAGCCGCCGAGCGTATCAAGCGCATCGAAATTATCGAGGCAGAGAAAGAGGCGCAGCGGGAAGCGACCTCCATCACCTTTGCCGCGCAGGCAGAAAAAGCGGCCGCCGAAGACAAGGCCGAAGCACTGCGTCTGCAGGCCAGCGCCGAGGCGGAAGCGGTACGCATCAAGGTCGAGGCAGACCGCGAGAAGTACGCCGTGGATGCGGAAGGCCAGCGCCTGATGAACGAGGCCATGAACAGCCTCAGTGATGCACAGGTCGCACTCAAGCGCGTATTGAGCCTGCACGACAAACTGCCCAACATTGTGCGTGAGAGTGTGCGACCGCTGGAGAAGATCGAGGGTATGAAGATCATCTCCGTGGAAGGCCTGAATGGCGTGGACGGCCGAGCCAGCGGTGGCGTTCTGGACGGCGACGGTGAAAGCAAAAGCCAAAGCCTGCCTGAGGCCCTGGTGGGCAGTGCGCTCAAACACCGCGCCATGGCGCCACTGGTGGATTCCCTGCTGAAAGAAGCCGGTGTGGGTGATCTTTCCAAAGTCGCTGACACCGAAGCCTGACCGTTTTTAAAGATTTGGTCGCAATAGTCCGGGTCATCTGTGACCCGGGCTGTCTTTCGGCGCCGGTCGGCGCCTCCTTCCTCTGATTCGGTCGCTTCTGAGCCGGTCAAATTCCTCTTTTGGTCCTATTACTTAAAGGCTGTAGCACCGCGGTGCTTGACATTGGTTACATGCGTAACTAAATTCGTTGCGCCTGAAACCAATACGACCACCGCCGCCAAAAGCAGCGGACGGGTCACTTAATAATGAGTCCTATAAACGGAGGATCACATGGCCGATTTGTTTGAGAACCCCATGGGCCTGGACGGCTTCGAGTTCGTTGAATTCACTGCGCCGGAGAAAGGCATTCTGGAGACCGTTTTCGAGGCCATGGGCTTCACCAAGGTGGCCCGTCACCGCACCAAAGACGTTGAACTGTGGCGTCAGGGCGACATCAACTTCATTACCAACTACGAGCCGGGTAGTCACGCAGACTACTATGCCCGCGAGCATGGCCCGTCTGCCTGTGGCCTGGCATTCCGCGTCAAAGACGCGACCTTTGCCTACAACGAAGCGCTGAAGAAGGGCGCACAGCCGGTCGAAGTTGAAACCGGCCCGATGGAATTGCGTCTGCCCGCGATCAAGGGCATTGGTGGCGCCACCCTGTACCTGATTGACCGTTATCAGGAAGGCGGAAGCATCTACGATATCGACTTCCACTGGCTGGAGGGCGTCGACAGGCACCCCGAAGGTTGTGGCTTCCACACCCTGGATCACCTGACCCACAACGTCTATCGCGGTCGCATGGACTACTGGGCCAAGTACTACGAAGACCTGTTCAACTTCCGCGAGATCCGCTACTTCGATATCAAGGGCGAGTACACCGGTCTCACCTCCAAGGCCATGACCGCGCCGGACGGCAAGATCCGTATCCCACTGAACGAAGAGGCGGCCGGTGGTGGCGGCCAGATCGAAGAGTTCCTGATGAAGTACAACGGCGAGGGTATCCAGCATATCGCTTTTGCCTGTGACGACCTGGTGGCCTGCTGGGATCGCCTGAAGAAGCAGGGCATGGAGTTCATGACCCCACCGCCGGAAACCTACTATGAGATGTTGGAAGAACGTCTGCCCGGACACGGCGAGCCTACCGAGGAGCTGAAAAAGCGCGGTCTGCTACTGGATGGCACCACCGAGGGCGGCCAGCCACGTCTGCTGTTACAGATCTTCTCCGCCAATATGTTGGGCCCGGTATTCTTCGAGTTTATCCAGCGCAAAGACGACGAAGGCTTCGGTGAAGGTAACTTCAAGGCCCTGTTCGAGTCCATTGAGCGCGACCAGCTGAAGCGCGGTGTTATTGGTGGAGAGAGCGGCGCCCAGGGCAAAGACGAAAACGCAGCCTGATCAGTATCCTGGAAAGAGAGTACGGAGGCCATACATGGCTATTCAACGAATTCACCACGTGGCCTACCGCTGCCGCGATGCCAAGGAAACCGTGGCGTTTTACCGCGACCTCCTGGGCATGGATTTCCAGCTCGCGATCGCCGAAGACAAGGTGCCCTCCACCGGGGCACCGGACCCCTACATGCACATCTTTATGGATGCAGGGCAGGGCAATGTGTTGGCGTTTTTCGAGCTGCCCAATTCTCCGGAAATGGGTCGTGACGAAAACACCCCTTTATGGGTCCAGCACATCGCGCTGGAAGTGGAGAGCATGGACGAGTTGCTGGAGATGAAGCAGAAACTCGAAGATGCCGGTATCGACGTGCTCGGCCCAACCGATCACACCATCTTCAAATCCATCTATTTCTTCGATCCCAACGGCCACCGCATCGAGCTCGCCGCCAATACCGCCAAGCCCGGTATGCATAAAGAGCTGAAGCGCGTCGCC